>JAQXJH010000076.1 GCA_029008595.1 Bacillota bacterium | reverse complement strand
GCCAGCAGCCGTTCCTCAAAATGGCGGCTGGTGTTCTTTTCTTTGTATCCCAGTTCAGGCATCGCCAGCACTTCGTCGCCGAACGCACAGATCTCTTCTGCGTTCCGTTCAACAGCGTCGGAGATGCGCCGCTTGATTTCTTTCAGCTCCATGAAAGACCATCCCTTTCTGAAAGTCCTGTCTTTTACTGCATTATAGACGTTTGCAAAAAAAAGGTCAAGAGATGCGGCAAAAGGAATTTCTGCGCAGAAAAAAGAGCCGGATAAAAAATAATAAAAAATGCACAGTTTCATAAAAAAAGAGGATTGTATTTGCGCGGTCGGATTGATATACTGAAACCATAGCGGCAGAAGCCGCAAAAAATGCGCGGGATCATGCGCAGAGGAGTGTTGAATATGAGCAACAGCGAAGCTTTGAAAGCGCTGGCGATCAATGGCGGCAGCAAAGCCGTTACTGCGCCGCTGCCGGAGCGCCACCATTTCGGCGCCGAAGAAAAAGCGGCATGCGACCGGGTGATCGATGAGGCAATTGCAAACGGAGTCGCTCCGGGCTACGGCGGAAAAGAAGAAGAGATCTTCTGCAAGGAATTTGCGGAGATGATGGGCGGCGGATATGCGGATGCCGTAAACAGCGGTACGACCTCTGTTTTTGTGGCTCTGCGCGCCCTGAATATTGAACCGTTTACCGAGATCATCTGCGGACCGGTCACCGATCCGGGCGGACTGATGCCGATCGTGATGATGAACTGCATTCCGGTGATCGCGGACAGCGAGCCGGGCAGCTTCAACATGAGTCTGGAAGGCGTTAAAAAGGTTTATACCGAAAATACCAGCGCGATCGTCGTTCCGCACATTGCCGGTGAGCCTGCCGATATTGAAGCCATCTGCGCTTTTGCGAAGGAAAAGGGCCTCAAGGTCGTCGAAGACTGCGCACAGGCACACGGCGCGACCGTTCACGGCAAGCGCGTCGGTACCTTCGGCGATGCAGCCGGCTATTCCATGATGTTCGGCAAGCATACCTGCGTCGGCGGTCAGGGCGGCGTCTGCTTCACAAAGGACGAGGATACTTACTGGAGAATCCGCCAGAATTCCGACCGCGGCAAGCCGTTCGGTCTGCCGGCGGGCAGCGACAACTGCGTCGGCTCCCTTAACTTCAATATGGATGAAATGCACTGCGCGATCGGCCGTGTACAGATCAAGAAAACGGCTGATATTGCCAAGAACCGCCGCCGTGTTGTTTACGGCATCATGGATGCGCTCAAGGATGTGCCGGCGCTCACCATGAGCAAGCTGCCCGAGGGAGCAGAGCCGTCCTTCTGGTTCATGCGGCTGCTGTACAATCAGGATATGATGACCTGCGACAAGGAAACGTTCTGCAAGGCCGTCAGCGCAGAAGGCATCAACTGCAATGTGCGTTATGCCGCAACGCCGTACACCGCTTCCTGGTACACCGAGCGCCGCGTTTTCGGCAACAGCGGTTATCCGTGGGCTGCGCCGGAATACAAGGGCGACCGCAGCAAGGTCTATACGCTGGCCGATCTTCCGAATGCGGCCAAAGCGCTGGACGATACCATTATCATCTATCCGGTGGAGTCCTGGACGGACGAGAACATTGCCCAGTGCGCCAATGCGTTCCGCAAGGTTTACGAAGCATATAAGAAATAATCATTTTTTCCGTCGGGCGGAATACCGCCCGAACGATCCGCTGATCGAAATGTCCGACAGAAGATGCAGTCCGACGATTGCGTCTTCTGTTTTTTTGTGCCGGAAACCGGGTGTGCAGAAAAAATGCTGCAGCAAGCTGAATTTCCGGCCGTCTGCAGTTGACGGCAGAAGCAGGATAAGGTAAAATATAACAGGGACTTTGCGGAAGGGTAACAGACATATGAAAAAATCTGCAGGGCGCTTGCTTCCATGCAGCAGATCTGTTGATGCGGAAAGGCTTGTGAAAAAGATGAAAGGCTGGAAGAGGATTTTTTTGCTGTGGTCGGTTTTCGTTTGTCTGACGGCCGGTCTTTCGGTTTCCTCTGCCGCAGAACGCTGCACGATCCGGGTCGGGTGTGTGGATATTGAAAACTTTCTGGTTGACGACGGCCGCGGAGGAGTTTCCGGCTACGGAGCGGAATATCTCAACAAAATACAGGAATACACGGGATGGGAATACGAGTATGTACACGGCACCTGGGAAGAGTGCATGCAATGGCTGCAGGACGGAACGATCGACCTGCTTTTTCCTGCAGAACGGACAGAGGAGCGGGAAAAGCTGTTTCTCTTCAGCGAATCGGAATGCTGTATCGATTATGCCGCGCTGCTGACACGAAGCGACAACAGTTCTCTTTACTTTGAAGATTTCGATTCCTTTGACGGAATACAGGTCGGACTGATCAGCGGGAATTATCTCAACGATGTTTTTGCGCGGTATTGCAGCGAGAACGGATTTTCCTGCCGGCTGAAGTATTTTTCAACCGGGAAACAGCTTCTGCAGGCGCTGCAGGACGGAACCGTGGACGCCATCGTCAACGGCAACCTCAGCATCGGCAAGGAGCAGAAGGTGCTGGCAAAGTTCGATTATATGCCGGCTTATTTCATTATGCACCGGGAAAGTGCCGCATGGATGCGGCAGCTGAACGAAGCGCTGTACCGGATCAATCTGGAGGATCCGTATTTTACGGCACAGCTGGTGGAAAAATATTACGGTCAGGCGGCGTCAATGGCAAAAAGCTTTACCAGAGAAGAGATCAATTTTGCCAAAAGCTGCGCGGTGCTCCGGGCAGCCTGCAGCAGCGCCAACGAGCCGTTTGAGGCGATGGATGAAAATTCTGCGGCGCACGGGATCAGCGTCGATCTTTTGAAAAGCATTGCCTCCCGGACAGGGCTGAAGCTGGAATTTGTTCCGGCGGCTTCTCCCGCCGAAGCGCTGGAGATGGTTCGGAGCGGGCAGGCAGATCTGGCGGCGGGAATTTGCGCGGAACTGAAAACGGGACCGGAGAGAAATCTGTGGCTGACAGAAAGCTATGACGAAGAAAACTGCACAGTCGTTGCCCGCAGCGGCGAGCTGCCGGATAAAAACAGCGCCCTGACGGTGACGGTTCCGGAGGATCTTATCGCGATCCGCGACTATCTGCACGCCCGTTACCCCAATTGGAACATCAGGACAGGGGAAAGCATGGAAAATTGCCTTTCGGAGGTGGAAAACGGTTCGGCGGATCTGATGATCGCAGATGCGCTGCAGACGCAGACGGGAGGAATTCTGAAATACCACGATTCCCTGACTGCCGTTTCGACTATTTCCTGCAGCGTTCCGGTTTCCGTTGCGGTTTCCCGGCGCCAGCCGGAGATTCTCGTCCGCATTCTGAATAAGTCCATTGCAACGCTGACAAATGAAGAGCGCAGCCAGGCAGTTGCAAAGAATAACCTTTCTTATGCCATGCCGTTTTCCTTTGCGATGTTTATTCGCCAGCAGCCCATTCTGTTTGCGGCGATCACAGGGCTGCTCAGCTGCATGCTGATGGCGCTGATCCTGCTGTTTTTCCGTATCCGTTCGCGCACGGTGCGGGCAAGGGAGCTGCAGGAAAAGAACGGCGAGCTGCGGCGTGCCAACAACGCGAAAACGGAGTTTCTGTCGCGGGTCAGCCATGACATGAGAACGCCGATGAACGGGATCCTGGGGCTGCTGGAAATTGCCCGTGACGAGGAAATGACGCCGCGGCTCCGGGGATTGCTGTGCCAGATGGAGGAATCCGCGCAGTATCTGCTCGGCCTGATCAACGACACGCTGGACATGAACCGGATCGAAAGCAGAAAGATGAAGCTGAAAAAGGAACCGGTGCAGATGGAGCGTTTTCTGGACGGCATTGCGGACGTGATCGCTCCGGCTGCGGAACAAAAGGGCGTGGCGTTCTTCCTGAAGAAAAACGGCGATCCGCAGGCCGTTGTCATGATGGACCGGCTGCGGGTGCAGCAGATCCTGATGAATGTGCTTTCCAACGCGATCCATTTTACTCCGGAGGGCGGGAGCATTACGCTGTGCGCCGGTCAGCGGGGGAACGACCGGCCGGCGTGCTGGAGCTTTGTGGTTGAAGATACCGGAATCGGGATGCATCCGGAATTCCTGCCGAAAATCTTTCTGCCGTTTGAACAGGAGGAAACAACCTCCTCCGAAGAAGGAACGGGGCTTGGAATGGCCATCGTCAAAAAGCTGGTGGATCTGATGAACGGATCGGTGTCTGTAGAAAGCCAGCCCGGAACGGGAACAAGGGTGACGGTGGAGCTGGAATTTGAACAGGCGAAGATCCTTTCCGCCGCAGAGCCGGAGAAGGAAGCGGCTCCGGAAGCATTGCGCGGAAAGCGGGTTTTGCTGTGCGAAGACAACGCGACAAACTCGCAGATCGTGTCGCAGCTGCTGAAACGGTGCGGCTGTGAAACGGTCTGCGCAGCAAACGGGGAGGAAGGCGTGGAGCGGTTCCGGCAGTCGGAGCAGGGCTTTTTCGACGCGATCCTGATGGATGTCCGCATGCCGCAGATGGATGGTCTGGAAGCCACGCGCCGGATCCGGCAGCTCGACCGGGACGACGCGCGCGCGGTTCCGGTGATCGCAATGACGGCAAACGCCTATGATACGGATGTGCGTAATTGCCTCAGCGCCGGCATGAACTGCCATCTTGCAAAACCGGTGAACAGCAGCCTGCTTTACCGGACGCTGGCGGAGCAAATACAAAAGGGCCGGGGAGATGCTTGACCCGGCAGCCGCAAAATTTTTTCTCCGCGCGGCAGATAAGGCTGCAGCTTTCTGGTTTTGGAGGGGCATACCGGGAAAGGCTCTTCCGGGTATAAGCGGTGAGCCTATAAAGAAAGGAGCGACACACGGTGAAGAGAAAAATTTTTTTCCTGATTGTCTGTACGGTTCTGACGGTGATCTGCACAGGTTCTGTAAAAAAGGCATCCGCTTTTACAGAGAACTCTCTGCCGGATGATGTCCGGAAGAATATCGAAATCCTGAATACAGTAACAGACGGAAATCCATTCAAATATCTTTCCAGAGAGGAAATCTGGAAAACGCTGAATTTGGGCGGGCCGGCCGCTGAAGAAGCGTTCTTGAAGGCGTCTGCAGGCGGGGAAAATTTACCGGTGGAGCTGCCGATCGTTACGGAAGAAGACTGGCGCCGCGCGGCACAATCGGCAGGCGACGGGAACTGGATTGCCTACGACCCCGAAACAGGCGAGGAGACCCCTGTTCCGGATCCGCGATAAGAACAGAAAATGCGGTATGATGCCGCACCATGCAAAAAAGGTCATTCTCCACAAGGAGAATGACCTTTTTGACAAACGGAACGGATTTCAGGCGGCAGATCATTGTTTTGCGATTTCCGGAATTTGCCGAATCAGATCTTTGTCCGTAACCGGGAAGAAGACGGTATGCAATCCGTTCGGAAGATCATGCAGCATCCATGCTGCTATGACGGATATCTTTCCGCAATATATCGATATTAATATATCGATATATGAAATACATATTTCACAAGCGCCGAACATTGTGTTAATATATTAACAAAGAAAGCCGCCGGGCATCAGGCCCGGGGTCAAGAAAAAACGGAGGTATGAAGTATGGCAAGAT
>JAQXJH010000075.1 GCA_029008595.1 Bacillota bacterium | reverse complement strand
CGTACCAAGGCCGCCGGTGTTGAATGCCTGCTTTGTATAATCAAAATCGGCCGCCGCATAGTCTCCGGCGCTGACGGAAACCGACCCGCCCGTCGGAATAATGATCATGAAGCCGTTCGCCGGAATGCTCTTCGTTCCTTTATCTTCTGTTGCCGTATCGGTTTCCGCTACAACCAGCGTTCCGTTCCGGTTTTCAACGGTGATGGCCGTTGCAGAAGGAAATCGATAAAGGTTGCTCACAATGCTTCTGGCCGTCTGGGCTGTTCCGGAAGCGTTATAAATCAGGATGACCTTATCCGTACCCCCAAAATCACGGCCAAAGCAGTTGACCTGCTGCACCGTGACGCTGCCGGTGATTGCCATCGTACGGGCCGAATACATCCATTCCAGCGCCAGCAGCTTTTCCCGGTTGGTCACCTGCTGCTGCCCATCGGATCCGACGTCCAGATAGAGCAGGTAGGCCTCCATCACCCGGTGGTAAATTCCCTCATAATAGGCAAGATACCCGTCTTCGTCCCCGGCGTCATCCAGCGCAGTCAGCTGCTCTTCGATCTCCTCCGAGGAAGGCAGCGCATCGATCCTCGCGATCAGTTCTTCCACGCGCTCCGCTTCCCCGTCCGACGCCGTTTCCACAGCGGTTTGACAGGCTTCGCCGTGAACATGTTCCTCCATTCCGCAGGTCAGCTCCCACGTTCCGTAACAGCGCGGAGTATGGACATGCTCCGGATCTGTCTCGGTACAGGTCAGAACGGTGGGATCCACCGGTACTTCCTCTGCCGCAAAGCAGCTGTCGGTATGCTGATGTGCCAGAATCTGCAGCTTGCCGCAGATCAGCGTTCCGTTTTCGTCAAAACATTCTGCCGTATGTCCGTGCAGAACGATCTCCGTTTTGCCGCAGGCCGGTTCCGCCCCGGATTCTGCGGACTGCAGGCAGCTTTCGGTGTGTGTGTGCGGCTCGATTTCCGGCAGCGGACACCAAAGCGCACCGTTTCCATCGTAGCATGAACTGTCATGATGGTGCACCACGAAATCGGCATAGCCGCAGATCAGCTGCCCTTCGCCGTCATAACAGCTTTCGGTATGCCGGTGAAGCTCCAGCGATTCCTCGCTGCACACCGGCACTTTTTTTGTAACGAACGTCACCTGTGCGTAACAGTCGTCGGAATGGGTATGCTCCGGAATACTGCACTGCTTTTCCATCGTAATGGCAGGAAGAACCAGCGCATAGACAGTACAGAACACCACCGCCGCCGCCAGACAGGTCACGACCCTGTACCAGAGTTTTTTACGCCGATGTGCTCTTGCATATTTTTCTGCTTTGCGCAGAACCGGTTGCTTCATTCCTGATCACCCGTCCAATTATCCCGGATTTCCAAATTGATTGAAGGGCCATACCCTGAACACGATTTTCCCGACGATCTGTTCTTCGGACACACAGCCGACCTCCGTGTGCCGGGAATCCACCGAGGAAGAACGGTGATCCCCCAGACAGAAATACCTGTTTTCCGGCACCTGATAGGGCAGTTCGAGGCTGCAGTCTCCCAGAGCCTTTTCCGTCAGATACGGCTCGTCCAGCAGCTCGCCGTCCACATAAACATTTCCTTCTTCATCCATATCCACCCACTGGCCGGGGCCTGCAATACAGCGCTTGACCAGAAGCTTATTTCCCAGATAAAAGGCGATCAGATCGCCCTGTTCGAAGTCTGATCCCTTAAAGGAAACGACGATATCGCCCTCGTTCAGCGTCGGGCTCATGGAAGTACCGTATATCTGCAGCACCGGCATCCAGATGGTGGCCACCAGCACCGCAGCTGCCGCCACAACGATCAGCGCATAGACGGTACTGCGCAGGACCCTGCGGTAGCGCGAACGGTAGTTCACCCGTTTCAGCTCCGCGGTCAGCTGGTCGATACCGGGCACTTCGATCTTTTCATTTCGTCTCATGGCCGTAGTCCCTGCTTTGCGGTACAGCAGCAAACAGCAGCTGTCTCAGTTCCGAATGCTCTGCCAGAAAAGCTTCCAGCTTGTCCGAAACCGTATCCCAATACGCCTGAGCCTCCGCTCTGGCCTTTTCGGTCATTTCGGCGCAGCGCTGTTCGGTATCCCGTTCCATTTCTGTTCTTTTCTTTTCGGCAGCGTCCAGAATGCTTTTCGCTTTTGCGCTGCTTTCGGCCTCCATCCGGGCACAGATCTCCTCCTGCCGCCGGCTGAGAGACCGGATATTTTCCGTATATTGTTCACAAGCGGCTTCTGCCGCTTCAAAAACACCGTTCAGCTGCAGAGCGGCCTCGGCAAGCGAGCCTGCTCTGTCGATCGCGATCTCTTTTTTTCGAAGAGCCGCTTCGGCATCCTCCAGCTTTTTTTCGAGGGACTGAAGCTGTTTGCTCTGGGCGATCAGCATTTCGAGCAGCTCGCCGCGGCTCAGCTTTCTCAATTCCTTGTCTGTCATCTTCGTCCCTCTTTCCCGTTTCTGTGCCTGCGTGGGCACCGCTGCGGCGATCCGCTCAGGTATGCGGTGCGCCGGTATCCGCAAAACTTATAATTAATAAAAATATATCATAAATCTGTCAAAAGAGCAAGACAATGCGCAGAAAACGTCGGTAAAATTTTGATATATTTTTGATTTATTATCTGTAAGGCGCAAACAGAAACAGCAAACAGAAAGAACCCGGCAAAAGGCAGCACCGCCAAAGCCAAAAGATCGTTCTGTTTGCTGTCAATTGGTTCACACAAGCCGGAACCGGCCCGATTTCATTCTTCAAACTCCTCTCCGCTGATCTCACGGTCGAGCCAGAACGCCACGGGATAGTAGACCGGGATCAGCAAAAAAACAAGCCAGCCGGGATGCCACAGTCCGCCGAAAAATCCGAGGCAGAGGAATGCCGCTGCCGCCAGCACCGGGAACGGAAACACGGTGAATCTGCGTTTGCGGATGGCATCGCTCAGCCCGTGTACGATCGGAATCAGCAGAAACAGCAGCCATGCAGGGTGCCACCAACCGTGCGCCAGGCCAAGGTAGCAGAATGCGAACACCACGATCGTATCGACCGGGAATTCGGGATGCTTCTTCTTTTTGGAGTGCTTTTTTACCGGAACGCCGTTTTCCGTTACCGTTACGCCGTTCGCTCCGATATGCACCTCGTCTTTTCCGTCGACCACATGCACGCCGTCCTGCCAGCTGATATGCACGGATGTTCCCGGCTCCTCCACATGGACTCCGTCTTTCCAGCTGATATGGACATCGGTTTTTTCCTCATCCGCCGCGGAGCTTTCTTCCGCCGGTGTTTCCGGTTGCTCCGGTTCCGGCGGCGCCGGTTCTGCCTGCTCCGGTTCCGCCGCTTTTTCCGGCTCGTCCGGCGTAATTCCGTTCACCAGATCGTCCAGTGAAACGCCGTAGATTCTGGCCAGACGGATCAGATTCGCCGTATCGGGCGACGCCTCTCCCCGCTCCCACTTGGAAACGGACTGCCGGCTGATTCCAAGCCTTGCAGCCAGTTCCTCCTGCGAAAGCCCGCTCTTTTTGCGGTATTCATAAAACCGGTTTGCAATTGCCTGATCCATCGTAAACTCCTCCATCTGTTATCACCCTGATCTCCTGAAAATTTGAAATCCGATGTCATCATTATACCGGGAGAGGGCGCTTTCTGCCACCAATTCTGGTTTTCAAATGGCGCAACTATCGGTTGCAAATGGCGAAAAAGACCGTTCTGAATCGTTCGTGCGGGCACTCAGTAAAAAAGGAACAGCATTTTGGTTTATCGTCCCCACGCGGTATGCGTGAGCAAATAATCATTAAAATATGCGATATGCTCCGTTTGTCTGGTTGCGGGAAGCCGTTTTTCCTCCAACTCCTCAATTTTCTTGATCCGACCCGCAAGGAATTCTGAAACGCGGTACGCCGTGGTTTTCAGCCGAAGCATCAGACAGCCGTAGCGCCGTTCCAAAACTTCAAAGCCAAACGCGCAGTGCCGTTCAAACCAAAGCTTCCGGTTAACCAGCCACAATCGCTCAACTTTCTGCAAAAGCAAGGGGATCTCCCGCTCAACGATTTCGTAAAGCTTCTGTTCATTTTTTTCATCATAATACCGCTTCAGCCGGAGACCGAAACCGCATTTTACAGAAAGTGCGTCACAAAGAGCGATATAAAATTCCAGCGTTGTTTCAAATTCGGGGTATTTACCTGTAAAGGTCTGCAGCTTTTCCTTCTGCCGAATAAAATGAGCTTCAAAATCCAATTTCGCTGCTTCCGTATCGAACAAACCGGCAATCGGATCCTGCCACATCAGATATTTTGACGGGTTTACCAATTCTTTGGGTGAATCAGGAATGATTTCGCCATCGCTCAATGCGGACCCGCTTTCAATTTTTTCCGGGTTATCAATATCAGCAATTTCGAGAATCATTTCGCTGCTGCATCTTCCGCAGAAATCAAATCGCTTTTTTACATCGCTAAGCGTCGGAGCCTGGTGATACATATGTTCTGCATAAAGCTGAAAACCGAGCAGATTGCAGAAAAAGTCCCGCTCGGGGCTGTCGTCGCCCCATGTCGTCGCAAAAACATTTTTGATCTGCTCTTTTTTAGCGGCACTTAACGCTGCATCGGAAGCCTGAACGGTATGGTAATAATTCGTGCAGAAACCGTGCCAGTCATGCACCGCACCGGCAAACCACGTTTTTCTGCCCGCTTCCAGATGGGCCCGAAAACGTTCGCAGCACTGCTCTTCGTCAGTCAGCGAATAGTTGGCTTCCACCAGTTCAATATTAGCGGGAATTTTTTCAATCACTTCCGGCGGAATGCGCAGATTATCCAACGCATAGCTTTCTGTTGAGCCGCCTGTGCGGAAAAACATATCGCTCCACACCATCGGCTCAAGGTGATACTTTTCCACAATCTTTGCAACCTTCTGCAGGTGCTCGCAAAAAATATCCATCCGGGGTCGGTATCCGTTTTTCAAAATATAATTTCCCAGACCAAGGCTCATGGTTTCATCAAACCCGATATGGATCCGTTTGCTCCGCAGCGGACGAATTGCTGCTTTGACCATGCTTTCAATAAAATCATAAGTCTTCTCTTCGCCAACCAACAGACAGTCCCCGGTATCCTTTACATCTGAAAACTGACTCCAGCGCAGTGTGTTTGACAAATGACCCAGCGTTTGTATTGCAGGAATAATTTCGATTCCCAGCTGCCAGGCGTAATCGTCAATTTCCCGAATCTCCTCATCGGTATGCCTGCCGCGCATATAACCGAAATATTCATACTCCGGCACAACGTAGGATTCCTCGCGGTACAGCATAAACATGTTCAGACCCATAACCGCCATTTTACGCAGAACGCTCTTAATGGCGTCAACGGTCATCAGTGCTCCGTGGGACAAGTCTATCATCGCTCCGCAGGTATCAAAAAAAGCTGTTTCGCTCACCTCAAATTCTGTTTCACCGGACAAAACTCTCTGCAGCAAAATACCAAGCGCACGGAAAAACTCGCACGGCTTGCTGTAGCGAATCTTTGCTGCACCGTTTTTCAGCGAAACAACAAGGTTTTCTCCCCGGGAAACCTCGACCGGCATCCCATTCCCGCTCCTTGTATAACCGTAATCTTCGGCCAGAATATCAATTCCCTCCAGCAGCTGTTCCACATCTCCCGTAAAATTAAAATTCATTTCACTTTCTCCCTTCTATACGCTTCCTTTGCTAAAGAATATGCTTTGCGGGTTCCGCAGTTTTCCTCAAATTTTTCAGATTTTAATTTCACAGGGGCAGCGGCGGCGGTAAACGGTGACGGCATCAAAGCCCGCCTGCTTTGCGAGCGCGATCCCTTCCGCAATCCCCGTTCCAAGATCCTTTGTACAATGAGCATCCGCGCCGACGGTAACATACCGGCCGCCCAACTGCCGGAACCGTTTCACCAGCTCAAAATGCGGCAGCGTCGTTCCGATCTTCTGCCGCAGACCCGAGGTATTGATCTCCAGCGCCTTTCCCTTCTGCGCAAGCAGCGAAAGGATCTCATCGATCTGCCCGGCATACTGCGCCAGATCGATCCGGATGCCGAATTCGCCGGTAATATAGCGCAGCGGATAGGTCAGGTGCGCCAGCGAATCAAAATTCCCCCACTGCACCACATTCAGCAGCTCGCCGAAGTAATGCCCCAGCAGGAACGCGGCGTTCTCTTCCGTATAGCTCAGGTAATAAAAATCCGGCATATGCAGCAGATTGTGTACCGAGGCCAGAACAAAATCATATTCGTGCGCGGTGAGGACCCGCTCGGCCAGCTCGTAATTCGTTCCCGGCTGCCCCAGCTCGATCCCGACCAGCACCTCGGGCGAAGAACCGGACTGTCGTTCCTGCTGCTCGTGCGCAGCCTTCCACGCCATCGGAACCGAGCTGCAGTAGCCGGTGGAATAAAATTCATTGATCTCACAGTGATCGGTCAGCGCGATGACCGGGATCCCAAGCTCCGCGGCGCGGTCGACCATCTCCTGCGCGGTATTGCTGCCATCGAACGAACGGCTGGTATGCATATGGCAGTCGCAAAGAATGCGGGAATTCATAAAAACACGATCCTTTCAGCGATAAAACGCATCTTTTCAATTCTTTTAATCATAGCACAAAGCAGCGAAAAGCGCAAAAGAAATGCAGCTTTTTTCTGCAGCTGATCGTTCTCATCCATTTTGTTATGCTGCGCAAAACCAAAAACTTCCCAACGAAACAAACACGGCAGGGCAGATTCCGCTGAAAACGAAGTCCGCTCCGCATTTATCCGCGTTTTTGCCGAAGAAAAATTCCGTCTTTCCTGTTCCAAAAACGATTGCTTTGTGATATGATAATAAAATAACAACATTCTATTACAAATCACTCTGGAGGGAAAAGAAATGCGCGCAGTAATTTCTGTTATCGGGAAGGACATGGTCGGCATTCTGGCTGCGGTTTCTGCCGAATGTGCCGCTTCAAAAATGAATATCACCGATGTAACGCAATCCATTCTGCAGGATATGTTCGTCATGATCATGATGGTCGAGTTCACACAGGATTCGATCCCGTTCGCCGAATTTTCCGCCCGGCTGACTCAGCTGGGAGCGGAAAAGGGGCTTGATATCCATGTAATGCATGAGGACATCTTCAATTCGATGCACCGCATCTGAACAACCGGTACTGCGGAAGGAGCTTTTTCATGATAAATTCCAAAGATATTCTGGAAACGCTCAAGATGATCGAGGACGAACATCTTGACGTGCGGACCATTACCATGGGCATTTCGCTGCTGGACTGCATCGATCCGGATATCGACGCCGCCTGCAGCAAAATCTACGACAAGATCTGCCGTTATGCCAGCAATCTGGTCAGAACGGGCGACGACATCGCCGCGGAATACGGCGTGCCGATCGTGCATAAGCGCATCTCCGTTACGCCGATCGCCATGGTTGCGGCGGCCTGCCCTTCAAAGAACCCGGTCAAATTTGCGCGCACGCTGGAACGCGCCGCACAGTCGATCGGCGTCAATTTTGTCGGCGGGTATTCCGCTCTCGTTCATAAGGGCTTCGGCCCCGGCGATTATGCGCTGATCCAAAGCATTCCCGAAGCACTCAGTGAAACGGAACACGTTTGTTCCTCGGTCAATATCGGCTCCACCAAGACCGGTCTGAATATGGACGCCGTTGCAATGATGGGCCGAATCGTGCGCCAGACAGCCGAAATGACTGCCGACCGCGACTGCATCGGCGCGGCAAAGCTCGTCGTCTTCTGCAACGCGCCGGAGGATAATCCCTTTATGGCCGGCGCATTCCACGGCCCCGGCGAACCGGACTGCGTGATCAACGTTGGGGTTTCCGGCCCCGGCGTTGTCAGCGCCGCGATCCATAAGGCCGGAAACTGCGATATCGCCGCGCTGGCCGAAACCGTCAAGCGCACCGCATTCAAGATCACCCGCGTCGGTCAGCTTGTTGCCAGCGAGGCGGCGCGCCGTCTTTCGGTTCCGTTCGGCATCGTTGACCTTTCGCTTGCGCCGACACCGGCTGTCGGCGATTCCGTCGCGCGGATCCTGGAGGAAATGGGTCTGGAACACTGCGGCGCTCCCGGAACCACCGCCTGCCTTGCGCTGCTCAATGACGCCGTGAAAAAAGGCGGCGTGATGGCTTCTTCCCATGTCGGCGGTCTTTCGGGCGCATTTATTCCCGTCAGCGAAGACGAAGGCATGATCGAGGCCGCCCGTTGCGGCGCGCTGACCATTGAAAAGCTGGAGGCGATGACGGCCGTCTGCTCTGTCGGTCTGGATATGATCGTCGTCCCCGGCGATATTACCGCCGAAGCGATTTCCGGCGTTATTGCCGACGAGGCCGCCATCGGAATGGTCAATTCCAAAACGACCGCCGTTCGCCTGATCCCCGCCATCGGCAAAAAAGTCGGCGAGGAACTTTCCTTTGGCGGGCTGCTCGGCAGCGGGCCTGTTATGCCGGTCAACACCTGTTCCCCGGCAAAATTCATCTCCCGCGGCGGGCGTCTGCCTGCGCCGCTGCAAAGCCTGAAGAACTAACCTTTTTCTTCGACCTGTCTTTTTTAATAAAAGCCACAGGATAAACAAACCCAAAAGCTAAGTCCTTCACAAACGTCGGGCTTAGCTTTTTTATCGTTTCTCTTTGCATCGGGAAGCAGCAGAACAGGAATTAAAAACTTATGGAATCAGTTAATTTTTTCGAGAAAAAACGATGAGAAAAACAGCTGGAGCCCTGATAAAATAGAAAGAGAATTTATACCCCTTTCAGGCGCGCTGTTTTGTCGCCGACGCAAACCTTACCTTTGCTCCCCGGCTTTTTGGCGATCCCCTGAAACCATCACGAAAGGAACCTGACCGCATATGAAATGGAAAAAATGGATTACAGCCCTTGTAATGCTCGGGCTGCTGGCAGCCGCGATCCCCTCTGTCAGCGCTGACCCTTCAACGGCCGCCGTGACCGGGAATTTGCTTCGGATTACAACCGCCGAGGATTTTTCAGCCGCACAGCTGAACAACCTTACCGTTGACAGCGGCGTTGGGGATGGCGCCGTTAAATTGACCGACGGCGCAGCAGAAGGCACATTGGTAACCGGTGTTTACTCCTGTGCTCAATTTACGAGAATGGTCGCCTCATGGAACGCCGATACACCGGACGGAACGACGGTTGAGGTAACAGCTCGCGGCCATATTACCGGAACCGATATCTGGACCGACTGGCTCAGCTGGGGCGTTTGGGGAACGACTATTGCCCGCAGCTGCGGCGACAGTGAGACCGCACGCGATTCCTATGCCTATGTGGACACCGATGTTTTTACCCTGCGTGACAAAAGCCAGACCATCGATCAATTTCAACTGCAGGTCACTCTCCGCAGTGAAAGCGCTGGCGCGACCCCGGTGCTCCGCCAGCTTTGCGCTACGATCCAAAACAACCTGGACGGCATGGAAATCGTTCCGGTTTACGAAGAAGAACGCGTTGCTCTGCCCGACCGCGTGGTTTTGGAGACACCCGCTTATTCTCAGCTTGTTCGCGACCCCGAGATCCGTTCTTCCATCTGCAACCCTACCACGGTGACCGCGCTGCTCAACGACCGCGGCGAAGACCTTCTGCCAGAGGAAACGGCGCTGCTTACATACGATTTCAATTACCGGGGCTTCGGCAACTGGGCCTTTGCTCTCGCCGCGGCCGGTTCCTTCGGGTATGACTGCTACGTTCAGTTCGGCAGCCTTGATATCATCCGTCAGGAGCTTGCCAAGGGCTATTCCGTCGGCATCGACGTCCATTATATGCCCGCCGACGGCGGAAGCCTGCCCTATGTGGAAAATGCGCCGCTTGCCTCCAGCGGTCACCTGATCACCGTGCGCGGTTACGAGACCATTGACGGCGTGGAATATTTCTACGTCAGCGATTCCGCTGCAGATAACGACGCAGAGGCGCTTCGCCGCTACCGTGCCGATCAGCTGGACGCGGCATGGAACAACCGCATCGTTTACCTGATCCACGAAAAAGAGGAAAACGCCGGAACCGCCGCGCCGCAGAGCATCCGCGCTGAGCTGCGGCCGGCGGAGGACGCCGAAAACACCTATCAGCTCACTGCGGACGGCCGGGCGATCGACCTGACGGCAAACTTTCTGAAAAACAAGATCCTTGCGGCCGGCGGCGGAACGATTCTGGCGCGGCTGGCCGGTGAAGCACCTGCCGAACAGGCTGCTCCCGCAAAAACCACGACGGCAAACTGCAGCTATCTGTATGATTTCCGCGTCGACAGCAAAGGGAGGATCATCATCGACCCGAAGGTGCTGTTCCGTGACGACGCGCCCGGTACGGAGCACGACCTGATCGTTACGGTGATCCTCAATACCGGGATCCGCTATGAGGCCGGACTGACGATCACCAATCCGCTTCCGGTCTCCTCTTCCTCCTCCGCGGCCGAACCGGCATCCTCCGCTGCGGAAAGCACCGCCGCTCCCCAAAGCCAGGGCAGCTTTCCGTGGCTCTGGGTCGGGATCGGCGCAGCCCTTGTTGCCGCTGTCATTGTCTATGTCGTACTGCTGAGGCGAAAGAAATAAAGGGCGTTCGCAGGCGTTTTTCCTCCCCCGCACGAATCCAACAGGGCCGCCGCAGCGTTGCGGCGGCCCTGTTGGATTTTTTGTCTGCTTTCCGTCCGGTCGTGCCCGTGAATTTATCAGACTGTTTACGGTCACACTGACTCCGCTTGTGCTTTTTGCCGTTATGTGATAGTATAAAATCAAGAAAGCCGTGCAGCTGCGGATGGGAGAATAAGATCATGTTTAGACCGATTCGAAAAAAGAAAAACGAGCTCGGCGTCGACGCAACAGAAAATCTTTTGCGCTGCAGCCGGCGCGGTGTCCTTGCCGTAAACGGGGACAACGGTTACCCTTATGCAATACCCGTCAATTTCTTTTACGATAGCGCTGCTCAAAAAATTTATTTTCATGGCGCGCGTGCGGGGCATAAGGTCGACGCCCTGCACGCCTGTGACAAGGTATGCTTCACCGTCTATGGAAACGAAACTGTCAAAAAGGAATCGTGGGCGCCGTTTGTGCAGAGCGCCGTTGTATTCGGCAGGTGCCGCCCGGTGAAGGACGGCCCAAAGGCAGCGGTGCTGTTGAAGCAGCTTGCAATGAAATACTATCCCGACGAGCAGTTGGTTGACGATGAAATTGCACATGCGGGAAAAAACGCACAGCTCTTTGAAATAAAGATCGAACACCTTAGCGGCAAAGAAGTACAGGAACGGTAAATACCCGTTCTGCTATCGCATGATTTCCGCCCCCGCTGTATGAACAAAAAATGCAAAAGTTATGGAAAGAGGAAAGAAGAATGATGCGTTCAGTAGCCGTTTTAGGAGCGGGAGCCGTTGGCTCCTATCTCATTTGGGGAATTTCTCCTTTGGCTGATGTAGAATTAGGCGTTATTGCAGAAGGAAAAAGGGCGGAACGGATCAAAAGCGAGGGTTGCCTTATTAACGGCAAAATTTATCATCCCCAGATATGGACACCCAAAGAAGCGAGAAAAGCCGATTTACTGGTGATTGCACTCAAATACAACACGCTCTTCACCGCCCTGCCAAGCATCAGAGAAGCAGTGGGCGAAAACACCGTTGTCATGAGCTTAATGAACGGCGTCGACAGCGAGGAAATCATCGCGAAAGAAGTGGGCAATTCTCACCTCATCTATTCCGTAATCAAGATAGCCTCCCACAAGGAGAGCGACGGCTTTCATTTTGACCCGGAAACAACGGTCGGCATTATTTACGGAGAATTGGAACCTCCCTATGACAGCGACCGGGTCCGATCGATAAAGAACCTTTTCGAAAAAACCGGAATTCACTTTCGTGTAACGAAATATATCCGAGAAGAGTTGTGGAGCAAATATCGGTTAAACGTGTGCAATAATCTACCGCAGGCAATTTTAGGCGCCGGAGTTGGCTGTTACCGGGACAGCGTTCACATGAAAGCGATCAGCGACGGGCTCAGAGAGGAACTGGAAGCCATCGCCCTGGCAAAGGGGATCGATATGTCAAAGGTAGAAAACGCCTCTGCGCAAAGGTGCGCTGTACCGCCGGACGCAAGATACTCCACTTTGCAGGATCTGGACGCCGGGAGACAGACCGAAATTGAGATGTTTTCCGGCGCGCTGGTGCGCATGGGAAAGGAGCTCGGGATTCCGACACCATATAACGAATATACCTATCATATGATCAAAGCACTTGAGGAAAAAAATGCGGGCCTGTTTAATTATAGCAGTGAAAACGAAGAGGCCGCAATCTTTCAGTAGCAGCCGCAAAAACGCAGAGAAGCATGCGATTGCTCTCTTTTGAAGCGGCAGCCCTTCAAACAGACAAAAGCGCACATGCGGGAGAGCTTTTCCGCATGTGCGCTTTAACATAACGGGATGAAAACCACCGCCGGAATTGTTGTGAAAGGCAATGACCTTCAGACGATACTGTCGCTTTCCGCCGATTCCTCCGCAACATCAACGGACTCCAGCGTGCTCTCCTCCTCCGGATGCGGAGCTCTGCGCCACACGCCCTTGTAATAAAACAGGAAGGAAATGATGCTTGCGGTACTCCAGCCAACCGGCCACGCGATCCAGATCCCGACCGGGCTTTTCAGCACTCCGGAAAACACAAAGGCCAGAACGACACGCAGGATCAGATCCGTAAAGGTCGTGGTCATGAACCAGCTCATTGCTCCGGCGCCGCGCAGCACTCCGTCCGCCATCAGCTTGACTGCGATCACCAGATAAAACGGTGAAACGATCCGCAAAAACGTGGTGCCGGCCTGCATGGCTGATTCGCTGCCGTGATCCATAAAAAGGTTCATCATCGTGCGGCTGAAAAAGAAAAATGCTGCGATAAACGGGATCGACACCGCCGCTGCGATCACCATACCGGCGCGGAACCCGCTCTGAACGCGTTCCTCCTTTTTGGCTCCGAGATTCTGCGCCGTAAAGCTTGAAAGACCGTTTGCCAGTGTTGTAAACGACGTAACGGCAAAGGTGTTGAGCTTGATGGCCGCAGAATAGCCCGCGATCACCGCCGAGCCAAAGCCGTTGACAAGGCTCTGGATGAACAGGTTCCCGATCGAGATAAAGCTTTGCTGCAGAATGCTCGGCACCGCGATCCTTGCGATTTTCCCGAGCATGGAAAACGAGAAGAACGGAAACTTTCCGCTCTGCACCTTGCGCAGGCGCACCACCAGCGCCGCCATCGCCAGCAGCGCGGAAATTCCCTGCGCCAGAAACGTTGCCCACGCCACGCCTGCCACACCCCAGTGAAATTGAGCAACGAACAGCAGATCCAGTCCGATATTCCCCAGCGAAGAGGCGATCAAAAAATACAGCGGCGTTTTGCTGTCGCCGAGCGCGGTAAAGATTCCGGTGCAGACGTTATAAAAGAACAGGAATGTCAGCCCGATGATGTAGATCCTCAGATAAAGCGCCGCATCGGTAAAAATGTTTTCCGGCGTGCTGATCGCCCGCATCATCCACGAGCAGCCGGCCAGTCCGCCGCCCGTCAGCAGCACGCAGATTGCGGCACATGCCGAAAAAGTGGTCGTTACCGCCGTCTTCATGCTTTTGAGATCGCGTGCGCCGAAAAATCCCGAAACAACGACCGAACAGCCGATATTGCTGCCCACCGCGATCGCCATAAAAATCATTGTGATCGGGTAGGAGGCTCCCACCGCTGCCAGCGCGTCCTCTCCCGCATATTTTCCGGCGATCATGCTGTCGGCAATGTTGTACAGCTGCTGAAACGCCACGCTGACAAGCATCGGAATGGAAAAACGGCAAAGCACTTTTCCCGGCTTGCCCTGTGTCAGATCCGTAATCAATTGGAGTCGCTTCCTTTTTGAAAAATCCCCGGGCCGGAACAAACACCCGCTCCCTGCTATTATAGCCGAAGAAAATCTATTAGTAAAATACTTTATTGTTAGATAATCTATATCAAAATTTAATAGATCCCCGTAACCGCCGCGCAGAAGGAGCGGAAAATTTTTGCCGGTTCCGCCGGACACCGGTTCATGTTTCATCGAAAAACGGACAAAATAGCAAAAATACAGCAGATCACGCTCCGGACACAACGAAAAGGAGGACCGCAACATGAAACTTCACGAAAATCGCAGGGCCGTTGTGCGGCTGGTCAGTTTTCTCTGTGCCGTACTGCTGATTCTCAGCGGCTTTACCTATGTGGGATATTCCGCGGCAAACCGCTACCGCACCCGGCTGGAAAACAGCTGCCGACGCTCCTTCGAGGAGCTTTCCACATATCTGTCCAACATTGAAGCCGCGCTGACAAAAAGCCTGTATTCCAATTCTCTGCCGGAACAGACGCTGCTGGCCGCACGGCTGCTTCGCGATGCAGGCTGCGCAAAGGAAGCGCTTTCCCAACTGCCGCTGGAACAGACACCGCTGGACAGGATCTACCGCTTTCTTTCCCAGACAGGCGAATTTGCCGTGTCGCTTTCGGTCAGGCTTTCTGCCGGTGAAACGCTCCGGACGGAAGATTACGACAGTCTTGCCTTGCTGCACAGCTATGCGCGCACCCTGAGCGCTTCGCTGCAGGACTGCACCGCCGGGCTGCTTTCGGGCGAAAACGGAAACTGGTATTTTGTTCAGAAGCTTTCCGCCGAAAACGAAGTCCTGCCGTCTGTGACGGACGGCTTCCGCGAGATGGAATCCGGCTTTGAAGATTACCCGACTCTGATTTATGACGGCCCGTTTTCCGACCACATCCTGCAGCAAACGCCGCGTATGACAGAGGGAAAATCCGATTACGGCGAAGACGCTGCCGCCGCTGCCGCAAAAAGCTTTCTTTCTCTGGGCAATGTTCCGGCCGGGGATCTGACCCTGCTCGGCACAAGCAGAGGCAATCTGGCGGTATACTCCTTTGCACTGGGAGAGCTTACAATCGACGTTACCCGCGCCGGCCCGTATGTCGCCCGCGTGATCGATCCGCGGCCGGTGGAAAAAACGGCGCTCTCCGTAGAGAGCGCACGGAAAAATGCACGCATTTTTCTTTCGATGCAGGGATATTCCGATTTTCAGGAAAGCTATTATTCCGTGAACGACCATATCTGTACCGTCAATTTTGCCGCGCAGCAGGACGGCGTGACCTGTTACCCCGATCTGATCAAGGTATCGATCGCGATGGACAACGGCTCCATCGTCCTGTTCGACGCGTGCGGCTACCTGATGAACCACATGAAGCGGGACCTTGCCGAACCGAAGCTTTCCGCCGAGGAAGCCCGCCAAAGGCTGAGCCCTGCGCTGATCCCTGCCGTCGGTCCCGGACTTGCGGTCGTTCCCACGGCGGGCGGCGGCGAAGCATTCTGTTATGAATTCCGCTGCACCGGCGTCCGCGGGGAAACCGTTCTGGTTTATCTGGATACGCAGACCGGGCTGGAACGGCAGCTGCTGATCCTGCTGCAAAGCGACAACGGCGTTCTGACGATCTGAGCTTATTCGCCGCCCATCCACAGATATTTGTTCAGATCCACAAAGCCCTCCCGGCTTACGGCGACGCCTTCCGCCTCCAGCAGCATCCGTTGGGCATCCGGCCCGCCGAACGCAAAATCCGGCGCGAGCCTGCCCTCGCGGTTCACCACCCTGTGGCAGGGGATCTCCCCCGGAGCCGGGTTGCGGTGGAGCGCGCCGCCTACCACGCGGGACGCGCGCGGACTTCCCGCCATCAGTGCAATCTGACCGTAGGTGGTTACTTTTCCACGGGGGATTTTTCGCACTGCTTCATAGACACGCTGATAAAAATTCAAAGAAAATTCCTCCTGTCTGTTTTCGGCGCCGTTCTGGCCCGGATAGGATTTGCATTCTGTCTGCGGCGGAAGTATAATCAATTCAGAAACCGGAGCATCGGTTCAATTTTCAGGAAAGGATGACAGCAGTTATGGATCTGCAGAGTTTTGTTTTCGACGGTTCCCGGCGGTTTGACCCCAAAAAATTTGACCCGGCCTATACCGGTGATTACGGCAGCAAGGAAGAGGCCTCGCAAAAAATGCTGGCCAATCTGAAAAGGCTTACGGAACTGCAGGATCGTCTGTACGCGGAAAACAAAGAAGCCCTGCTCATTATTTTTCAGGCAATGGACGCTGCCGGAAAGGACGGCACTATCAAGCATGTGATGAGCGGAATGAATCCGCAGGGGATCGACGTATGGAATTTCAAACAGCCCTCTGCCGAAGAGCTTGACCACGACTATCTCTGGCGCTGCGCAAAGCGGCTGCCGGAACGCGGCAAAATCTGCATTTTCAACCGATCCTATTATGAGGATGTGCTGGTCGGCCGCGTACATGAGCTGTATAAAAACCAGAACCTTCCTCAGCGCTGCCTGTATGACAATCTCATCAAGCGCCGCTGCCGTCAGATCCGGGATTTTGAAAAGTATCTCTGGGAGAACGGCATCCGTGTCGTCAAATTCTATCTGAACATTTCCAAGGAGGAGCAGAAAAAACGATTTCTCAGCCGTATTGATAATCCTGCAAAGAACTGGAAGTTTTCAGAAGCGGACATCCGGGAACGCGCTCATTGGGACGAGTATCAGAAAGCATACCGCGACGCGATCAACGCAACGGCGGCGCCGGAAGCTCCCTGGATCGTTGTCCCGGCGGACAAAAAGTGGTTTGCCCGGCTGGTGGTATCGCAGTATCTGGTTCAAACGCTGGAAGCGATTGACCCGCAATACCCGGTGCTGCCTGCCGGAACGCAGAAAATGCTTGCGGAATGCCGGGCAAAGCTGACCGGAGAAGCGCCTGCCGCACCGAGGACGGAAGCCGCAGACCTGCCGCCGGAAGGAGCTTCCTCAAAACCCGCAGAAAAGCCTGCCGATTCCTGATCTTTTACAAACACAACGGGCTGCCGCAGAAGAAGAAAGCACCTTTCCTCTCCTGCAGCAGCCCTGTTTATTTTGCTCTCCGTTCAGTCTTCCCAGCTGATCTTCATGCTTCCGCCGTCGTCAAGCGCCTCGTCGATCAATTTGATCATTTCCAGCGTACTGCGGAAGCTTTGCGTTTTATTCATGTCTACCCACTGAATAGTTCCCTGCCAGGTGGCGTTCTGGCGGAACTGAACATGGACAATAAAGGTTGCGCGATCTTTTTCCCCGTTCTCCATCTGATTCACCGCTTTCTTCGTAATAATATTCCTCTTCTGCACTTTGCCGAAATGACGCGGCTGAAAGGACGCTTGCGGAAATGCAAGGGTATCGTAAAGGCTTTCCATTGCATTCAGCATTTCGCAAAGGTCATGAAATTCGATTCTCTTCCGGAAGTGCTCATTATAAGCCCACCCGCAGAAGGTCTTCTCTTCGTATGAAGCAATGTGCAGCTCAACTCTGGTTTCCATTGCACTGATCCGCGGTTTTACGATTCTCACATCGCCTCATCCTTTCTTCAGATTTATTATAGAAGCGTGCGGTCACATTTTAGTCATATCAAAGCGGATAAAGGATCAAGAGAAGAAATTATTTGAAATTCAGCAGTTTTTTATCTATTGATTCCAGATTTGTGCTGTATATCCGGGCGGTTTCCTTTGAGATCACGCCTTCACGATACAAACGGAGCAGGTCGCTGTCCATGGAGATCATTCCCTCGCTGCTGCCGGAAAAAATCACGTTGTCCAGCTGATGGGTCTTTCCTTCCCGGATCAGATTCCGGATGGCGCTGTTCACGATCATGACCTCGAACGCAGGGCGGAGAGAGCCGTCCACCGCGGGAACCAACTGCTGCGACACCACTGCCTGAAGCACCATGGAAAGCTGGATCCGGATCTGCTGCTGCTGGTTCGGCGGAAAAACGTCGATCACACGGTCGATCGTTTTGGCCGCTCCGATCGTGTGCAGCGTGGAAAGCACCAGCTGACCGGTTTCCGCCGCGGTGATCGCCGTCTGGATCGTTTCAAAATCGCGCATTTCTCCCAACAGGATCACGTCCGGAGACTGACGCAGCGCAGCGCGCAGCGCTTCGACATATCCCACGGTATCGTGCGCAATTTCGCGCTGGCTGACGATGCTGTTCTGGTGCGTATGCAAAAACTCGATCGGATCCTCAATGGTGATGATATGGTCGTGATAATTCCGGTTGATGCGGTCGATAATGCAGGCCAGCGTCGTGGATTTTCCGCTGCCGGCAGAACCTGTGATCAGCACCAGCCCTTTGCGCATCCGGTAAAGCCCCGTGACCGCCGGCGGAATATGCAGCTGCTCTGCGTCCGGCAGAGTAAACGACACCACACGCAGCACCGCCGCCATGGAACCGCGCTGCTTGTAGGCGTTGCAGCGAAAACGGCCCAGGCCGCTGATGGAAAATGAAAAATCGTCGTCGCCCGTGCGCAGAAAGTTCTCCATGCTGCGGCCGTTGTCATGCCGATAGATCTGCTGCAGCAGCAGTTCGGTATCCGCAGGCAGCAGTTTGCCGTCCCCGGTCTGCTGCAGCTGCCCATGGACCTTCAGCGTCAGCGGACAGCCGGAAACAATAAAAATATCCGAAGCCTGCCGCCGGACTGCATCCTGAAGAACCGAAAGAATATCGCGTTCCACTCTGTTTGCCTCCATTTACTCTGTCATTGTCCGGGCCACACATTCAGCGGCCGATCCGTTTCGGTGCCTGTTTCACAGATCTGTTCCGATGCGATCCTGCAGCGAAAGCTTTCTCCCTTTGCGCCGATCTCCACCGTCACACGCAGTTCGCTGGTATCGCTGAGCGCAAAGGAATAGACCGCCTGCATGCCGTCGCCCGGCGCAGCGTTTTCCTGCAGAGAAGCCGCGGCATAGGCCGCCAGCACACGATACCGCGCGGCGCCGCCCTCCGCCTGTTCCAGCTGCTGCACCGCGGACTGCGCCGCCGCGCCGGAAAGCCCCACGCTCTGAACGCACTCCTGCGCTGCGGCGTCCTCCGGCAGAGCCTGCGCCGCCTGCAGCAGGGCATCCAGCTGTGCCAGGATCCTCTGCGCCTTTTCTTCGGCAGAATAGTATGTTTCCACCGTCTGCACATTCACTTCCGTCAGCTTCAGATCGGCCCGCGCCGAAACAAAGGAAAGAACGCCGAATGTTGTGAGGCAGAGCACCACAATAATCATCAGAATCGAAGAGATCCCCGTTCCGGGATTGGCACCGAATTGATTTTTCTTCGCCATGCCGGTTTCATGCTCCTTTCCCGCCGGGCGTTACTGCTGCGGAAGGTAATATCCCGTTTCAAACGAGACCAGCCCTCTGTCCGCCTTGCCGTCCGCAAATCCGGTCACGCTGATCTGCACCGTCACCATGCGGCCGGCACCGGTGTCTTCCTCTTCAAAGCGCGCCGTCAGTTCAAACGCGGCATTCTGTTCTTCCGCCGCGTTCCATTCGCTGTCGTAGTACAGGCAGCAGCCTTTTCCCCCGGGAAGCTCCGTGCTGCCCTGCAGCAGCTCCGGCAGCGTCCGGCTGCCGGAGGGATCGTACCCCAGCGTCAGCTCCGCCGCGGACTGCGCACGGATCAGCGCCATATTCTTCTGCTCGCTGAGCACGCTTTTGATATGCGCCTGCAAAAACAGCTCCAGCGAAAGGATCACCGACAGAGAAAAGAACAGGATGACAAGAATAATCTCCACAAAAAACGCATTCTGTTTTTTTGCTCTCATGGTTTTATCCCCCTTTCGCCGGTTCCCCGCTTTGCCGCAGGCGGATGCTCAGCTCAACGGGCCGGCCGCCGCTCTGCTCCGCGCGGATCGTCAGCAGCCCGTCCTGCTCGGCAAAGGTCACTCCTGCGGTTCTGATCAGCGCTTCTCCGTCATCCGGCGCAAAGGGATCGGTTTCCGCGCCGTAAAATTCGCAGAGCGACCCGTTGTAGTCATAGATATATGTCACATAGGTAACCGTTTCCCCGCGCTCTCTCAGCGCCAGAACCGTTACGCCGTCCACGGTTTTCAGCTCCGCCTCCCGGCCGCAGGCGCGAACCTTGTTCGCAATGTAGGAAACGGTGGTGCGCAGCTGATCGTTCCGTTCCATTCCGGCAACCGTGGAACGATAGGCATTGCCGCCGATCAATACCAGAAAAAGCGCCAGAACCGCAAACAGCGTCAGCAGTACCAGCGCAAAAACCGTATCTGCCGAACGGCTGCGTTCATGTTCCTTCATCTGTATTTCCTCCATCGCCCACGCGAACCACCTCAATATACGGCATGACATTGGATCCGATGCAGTCATACAGCACGGCATACCGCTCATGATCCACGATCACTCCGTAATGCTCCTCCAGATAACCGGCGTCTGCCGGGTAGCTTCCCTCAATTGCATAGCAGTTCACCGCCGCCCGCAGCAGCGCGTCTCTGGTGCGCTGCAGGCTTTCGCGCTCCTCGCTTTGGCCGGTGCTGACCGCACCGTACCAGAAGCCGCCCGCAGCAGCGGCGAACAGCAGCACCGAACCAGTCAGGCCAAGCCAGCCGCGTTTCTTTTTTACCCGATATAATTTCATTCCGGGTTCTCCGCCTTTCTTCAGCCGATTGAAGACATGATCCCCATCAGCGGGAGCATGACCGAAAGCAGCACCGCACCGATCACGACGGAGAGCACCGCGATCAGCACCGGTTCAATAATGGAAACAAAGGATTCCAGCGAACGGTCGATCTCTTCCTCATAAAGCGAAGCCAGCTTTTTCATGACGGAATCCAGCGTACCGGTGGCGCAGCCCACCGCGATCATTCTGGAATAAACGCCGGAGAAGATCC
This sequence comes from Bacillota bacterium, assembly GCA_029008595.1. Classification (GTDB taxonomy): domain Bacteria; phylum Bacillota; class Clostridia; order Oscillospirales; family Acutalibacteraceae; genus CAKXIK01. The sequence continues at coordinate 454 of JAQXJH010000075.1, read as the reverse complement.
CGGTTTCCGTTACCGCCTGCGCAAAATTGCTGCCCTCGCCGATCCTGCGCCGGCATTCCTCCACCTTGCGGATCACGTTTTCATCGTCCAGCACGGTGGGGATCAGCTCCAGCATCCGGTCGGTATCGCAGCCGCTGGAAAGCATCATAGAAGCGACCGACGCAAAACGCCCCGACGCGATCTTTTCCGAAAGCCTGCGGGTCAGGAAGAAGCGGCCGAGCAGCGCTGCCCCGCCGATCCCCCTTGCGCGCGACCAGACCGCGGCGGCAGCCAGCAGCACCGCCAGCAGCGCCAGCAGCACCAGAACGCACTTGCCGATCACACTTCCGACAGACATGATCGTCACCGAAACCGCCGGCATCTGGCTGCCAAGCTCGCGGAACACCTTGTCGAATACCGGCAGAACCTTTGCCACCAGAATCCCGACGACAACCGCCATCATCACCACCAGTAC
>JAQXJH010000074.1 GCA_029008595.1 Bacillota bacterium | reverse complement strand
GCTGGAGGCGATCCGCGAATTCACGGAGTTCGGTTCCGGCTTCCGCATTGCAATGCGTGACCTTGAGATCCGCGGAGCGGGCAATGTGCTCGGCGCGCAGCAGCACGGCCATATGGAGGCGGTCGGTTACGATATGTACCTCAAGCTGCTGGGCGAAGCGATCGCGGTCGAAAAGGGAGAAACACCTGATTACAGCACGGACAATGAATGCCTGATCGATATTCAGATACAGGCGCATATTCCGGAACGCTATATTCCGAACCTGAACCAGAGGCTGGATATTTACCGCCGCATTGCCGATATCCGCAGCGAAGAGGATGCTGCCGACGTGGTGGATGAGATCATCGACCGCTTTGGCGATCCGCCGGCTTCCGTCACGGGGCTGGTGGATGTTGCGCTGCTGCGGAACACCGCCCGTTCGCTCGGGATCTACGAGATCCGTCAGAATGCGGGCAGCCTGCTGATCTATCAGAACCAGATCGACAAGGCAGCCGTTGCGCGGCTGGTGGCGGCAATGCGCGGCCGGGTGCTGCTCAGCGCAGGCACAAAGCCCTATCTTTCCGTCAAAATGCAGCAGCCGGTGCTCGCAGAACTGAAGTCGATCCTCGGTATTCTGAAGGGAGATCAAAAATAATCGGCAAGTCTTTGGGCAAAATAAAAGAATTGGTAGACAAATCGGAATTTTCATTGTATAATTCTTTCATGCGCTCCCTGAAAAGAGGAGGAAAGACCCGCTGCCGCCGTGCAGCGGTTACAGCGAAAGGAATGGTTAAACGACATGAAGCTCATGAAAAAGATTGCGGTGGCAGTGCTTGCAATGCTGATGGCGGTTTCTGCAACGGCATGTTCCAACGTCGGTTCCTGGATCGTGAAAACAGATTCCAGAGAGATCCCGGTCGGCGTCTACATTGCGTATCTGCAGTCGGCTTACGCCAGCGCGTATTACATGACGGATGATGTGACCGCGTCTCCGATCGGTCAGACCGTTACGGTGGACGGCGAAAAGGTCGACGCCGAAACGTGGATAAAGGATCAGGCGCTGGATTCCGCCGAAAAGCTGCTCACCGTGCTGGATCTCTGCGACGCCGCAAAGATCACGCTGACCGATGAGGAACAGAGCGCCATCAATGAATCGGTGGATACCGTGTGGGATTCCAACAGCTCCAGCTATGAAAAGCTCGGCATCGCCAAAAGCTCGCTGAAGGAACTGTATCTGTTCTCAAAGCTCTCTGAAAAGCACTTCGACTCTCTTTACGGTGCGAACGGTACCAGCGCGGTGAGCGACAGCGAAGTGAAGGATTACTTCACCAAGAATTATTCCAGCATCAAGTATTTTGCTGTCAGCCTGAAGGACAGTTCCGGCAATACGCTCGGCACCGAGGATCAGCAGAAGATCGAATCCGAGCTGAACAACGTGAAGGACAGCTACGAAAAAGGCGATAAGACCTTTTCCGAGATCGTTGACGAATACAACGCCAAGCACACCAGTGCAAAGGTCAATATGGCCGAGAATATCACCGTGCTCAGCAAAAGCTATGCCGAGGATTTTTACAAGAACCTGACGAATGTCAAGGCCGGCAAAGCGGCGGTATTTACGAACGGTAACTATATGTATGTGGTCGCGATGTATGATATTGAAAAAGAGACCGATTATCTGGAGAACAACGCTTCTTCCATCCGCCACGCCATGAAGGATACCGAGTACACCGAACTGATCGAAACGGAAAAGAACAGCCGCACCTTTACGGTGAACGAAGCGGCTCAGAACAAATATTCTCCCAGCTGGATGGAGAAAAACGCGGGCTGAGTCCGCTGAAGGCACAGCACAGCGGTCAGAACGATCAGAAGGCTCTTACGGCAAACGGCCGCGGGAGCCTTTTCTTTTCAGCAGGAAAGGAGGAAGCCCCATGGTGCTTTCCAAAAAAACGGTCTGGGCGGTTTCCGTACTCGGGTGCGCGGCGCTGCTGATTTTTTTCTTTTTGGATCTTCCGGCTGCGCAGTCGGTTTATTGCCCGGGAACATGGTTCGGCGCATTTTTCCGCGTTGCCGCGCCGATGATGCCGCCGGTTTTCGGCCTGCTTTTTTCGGGCTGCCTGGCGCGGTCAGAAAGCGAACCGGCCGGCTGGCGTTTCTTCGGCTGTTTTGCTGCGCTTCTGTTTGCCTCGGCGGGTGGGTATCTGTTCTTCCATTACCTCGGCCGGAGTCATCCGGCGGCTGTCGCGGCACTGTCGCTGCTGCTGCTGGCCGGTTCGCTGCTGCTGGGCGGCGTGCTGCACCCAAGGCCGGAAACGCTCCGCCGGACGGCCGTCACGGCGGTCATTGTGATCGCCGCGGTATTTCTTACGGTGGAACTGCTGAAAAACATCTGGGGCCGTCAGCGCTTCTGTTTCATGGCCGATCCGGCCGCAGAATTTACGCGCTGGCTGTTTCCGCAGGGAAGGCCGTCGTCCGATGCGTTCAAATCGTTTCCCAGCGGTCACACGGCGAACGGCAGCATGGTGCTGCTTTTGCTGCTTCTGCCGTCGGTTTTCCCCGGAGCAGGGCGGCACAGGCTTTTGCTGAAGCTGTTTGCCAGCAGTTGGATCGTGCTGACGGCGCTTTCCCGCATGCTCGAGGGAATGCATTTTGCGTCCGATGTCACCGCCGGTTTTCTGGTGGCGTTCTGGGTGTTTTGCGCGGTCAGCGGCGCAGCGCAGCAGAGGCGCCCGAAAGGAAAGCCTGAAAGAAAGGAAGTGCCCCAATGCGGCAATGCCGGGCAGAACTGACGAACATGTGTATGATCGAGGATCCGGCGACCGGAAAGCTGCTGGTTCAGGACAGAAAGCTGAGCTGGAAAGGCGTCGCATTTCCCGGCGGCCATGTGGAACCGGGGGAGTCCATGACGGCGGCCGTTGTCCGGGAGGTTTTCGAGGAAACCGGCCTGACGGTTTCCAACGTTCGCCTCTGCGGCTGCAAAAGTTGGTGGGAACAGGATTTTTGCTATCTGGTCTTCTTTTACCGGACCGACTGCTTCTCCGGTGAGCTTTTGAATGAAAGCGAAGAGGGGAGAAACTTCTGGGCGGCAGAGGAGGAGATCAGGCGGATGAAGCTTGCACCGGGCTTCGGACGTATGCTCGACGTGTTTCAAAGCGACGCGATCAACGAAGAATTTCTGCGCTGGGATCCCGAAACGAACGAAACCCTGCACGAATTTTATTGAACGGAAAACGCCCCTGCCGCTCTTGTCCGGCTTTCCGGAAGAGCGGCAGGGGCATTCTGATTCCGTTACAGGTTTGCGGGGGTCAGTTCAGGGAATCGAGGAAGCGTTCGAAAGCGAGGCGGCCGGCCGGGTCGCGGGCAAAAACGCCGCATTGCTCCAGAATGGCGCAGTAGACATGCCCGACCTCCTGCTGCAGAATCTTTTCGGCGGTTCCGGCGGAGAATTCCGGGTGGCGGGCCAGCACCTCCTGCATCCAGCCGGCGTGCTTGGCAAGCGTCTCGTCCGCGCACAGATCAGCGCCGGAAAGAACGGCAGACTGCAGAGCGGAAAGCTCGCTCTTCAGCCGGGCAGGCAGAACGGCCAGCCCCATGACCTCAATCAGGCCGATGTTTTCCTTTTTGATGTGGTGGAACTCCCGGTGCGGATGGTACAGCCCCAGCGGATGCTCCGGCGTAGTCAGATTATTGCGCAGAACAAGGTCAAGCTCATAATCGCCGCCGTTTTTCCGCGCGATCGGTGTGATCGTATTGTGCGCCGCGCCGCCGGTTTCGGCAAAAATGACGGCGCTTTCATCGGTGTACTGCCGCCATGCGGCGAGAATTTTTTCTGCCAGAGCGATCACGCGCGTTTCGTCGGGAGAATCCAGACGAAGAACACTCATCGGCCAGCGGACGATCCCGGCGCGGACGTCTTCAAATCCGCGGACGGAAAACGTCTGTTCCACCGGAGCTTTTTCCATGGCAAAGGAATAGCGGCCGCCCTGAAAATGGTCGTGCGACAGGATCGAACCGCCGACGATCGGCAGATCGGCGTTGGAACCGACAAAATAGTGCGGAAACCGGCGGACAAAGCTGAACAGCTTCCGGAAGGTGTCTCCGTCGATCTTCATCGGCGTATGCACGCTGTTGAATACGATGCAATGCTCGTTGTAATAGACATAAGGGGAATACTGCAGGAACCACGGAGAACCGTTGACCGTTACAGGGATCAGCCGGTGGTTCTGGCGGGCAGGAGCGTCCAACCGGCCTGCATAGCCTTCGTTTTCGCGGCAGAGGGCGCATTCCGGGTAGGAGGAGCTTCCGGCGGAAAGCGCCGCAGCAATGGCCTTCGGATCTTTTTCCGGCTTGGAAAGATTAATGGTGATATCAAGTGTACCGTAAGGTGTTTCCGTCACCCATTTCACATCGCGCGCGATCCGGTCGCGACGGATGTAATTGCAGTCGCCGCAGAGCTTGTAAAAATAATCGGTGGCGCTCTGCGGAGAGACCGCATATTTTTCGCGAAAGACCCGCTGTACCTCTGCGGGCCGCGGCGTCAGGCAGTTCATCAGGCGTGTGTCGAACAGATCGCGCGCCGTGGGGCTGTCTCCGCGGGTCAGGCCGTTTTCAACCGCATAATCGACCATCGGGCGCAGGATCTGTGAAAGATCGGCCGGATCCGGCGCTGCCGTTTCGGTGTAATCGTCCAGCCGCAGCTCGCCGAGCAGCAGATTCCGGGCGTAAACGCGTTCCTCCTCCGGCAGCAGCCCGCAGCGCAGCCCGTAGCGCACCAATTGACCGATTGCCGCAAAAACCTGAGTTTTTTCCGTCATGTTCAACACTCCCCTTTGCTTTTCAGTTTACCACAGCAAAGGCGGAAAACGAATGCGGGAATGTTTTTGCATGATGCAAGTTTGTTGCAACTTTTCAGAAAGCAAGGTATAATAACAGGGCAGACAGACCTGCCGAAAGGGGAATTCACGCTTGAAGATCGGGAACCTGGAATGGGATGGGAACATAGCGCTGGCGCCGATGGCCGGCGTGGCGGACCGCGCGTTCCGCGAGCTTTGCGCAGGGTTCGGCGCAAGCTACGTTGTCAGCGAAATGGTCAGCTCCAAGGGGCTGCATTATTCCGACCGGAAATCCGCAGAACTGATGGAGCTTTCCGCAGCGGAACGGCCGGCGGGAATCCAGCTGTTCGGCGATGATCCGGCGGTCATGGCGGAAGCCGCCCGCCGCGCAATGGACTTTGCGCCCGATGTGATCGATATCAATATGGGCTGCCCCGCGCCGAAGGTCAATTCCAGCGGCGGCGGAGCCTCTCTGATGAAGGATCCCGCGCTTTGTGCCAGAATTGTGGAAGCGGTGGCGAATGCGGTGCCGGTACCGGTCACCGTCAAGCTGCGCAAGGGCTGGGATGAACATTCCGTCAACGGGATTGAGGTGGCGCAGCTTTGTGAAGCGGCGGGGGCGCAGGCGATCACGATCCACGGCCGCACGCGTGCGCAGATGTATGCTCCCGCGGCCGACTGGGACTACATTGCCCGTCTCAAGCGTTCGGTGGGGATCCCGGTGATCGGCAACGGCGATATTTTTACGCCGGAGGATGCCGCGAACATGCTGGAGCAGACCGGCTGCGATGCGGTGATGATTGGCCGCGGCGCCTGCGGGAACCCATGGATCTTCCAACGGGCGCGCGCGTGGATCAGGGAACACCGTATGCTCCCGGAGCCGGGGCCTGCGGAGCGGATGCGGGTCATGTGCCGCCATGTGGAACAGATCTGCCGGCTGCGCGGAGAATCGCACGGAATGCGGGAAGCGCGCAAGCACGCCGCATGGTATGTGCGCGGGCTGAAGGGGGCTGCCGGTTTTCGCCGTGAGGCAGGGGAGCTTTGCACGCTGGAGCAGCTTTACCGGCTGGCCGCCAGAGTCATTCTTGCAAACGAGGATCACGCGGAATGAATGCGTCTGCGGCAAAGCGAACCGGCGCTCTGTTTCCGGCGGGAAAGAACCGCCGCAGAAATTTTTCAGATCGGCTGAAAGAAAAAAACTTGAAAAAAGTGTTGACTTTTTGCGCGGCATGTAGTATTATATAACACGTCGCTACGGCACGCGTCAAAAGCGGCGCGGTTGGGGAGCATAGCTCAGCTGGGAGAGCATCTGCCTTACAAGCAGAGGGTCACAGGTTCGAGCCCTGTTGTTCCCACCACTTTATGGCCCGGTAGTTCAGTTGGTTAGAACGCCTGCCTGTCACGCAGGAGGTCGACGGTTCGAGCCCGTTCCGGGTCGCCATATTTGCCTCTGTAGCTCAGTCGGTAGAGCAGGGGACTGAAAATCCCCGTGTCATTGGTTCGATTCCGATCGGAGGCACCATTTGCGGATGTAGCTCATCTGGTAGAGCGCCACCTTGCCAAGGTGGAGGTAGCGAGTTCGAGCCTCGTCATCCGCTCCAAAATGAACAAAAAGCGCTTGTTTAAGCGCTTTTTGTTTCCAAATGGCGCCATAGCCAAGTGGTAAGGCAGAGGTCTGCAAAACCTTCACCCCCAGTTCAAGTCTGGGTGGCGCCTCCAAAATAAAGACACGATGAAAGATCGTGTCTTTATTTTTGTGTTTGTGTCCGCAGGACACAACATCGTTTGCGAGTTTACTTACAACATCATTTTTCGCATAGCGATAACATCATTCCGCTTTAGCGGACACAAAACGAGGCTGCCTTACGGCAAACAGCGTTGCGCTTTGCACAAACGATGTGATGCTGCGCATCAACGAAGTTACGACTATGCCGTAAACGGTGTGACCTCGCCGCGAATTATATATAAATGCTCCGCATGGATTTATCTCTGCTTTTATGCTATATATTTTATGCTATAATACACTTAAATGTCGGTAATTTTATGGAAATGAAAGCAAAATGCAAATTTGATAATCATCTATTGAAAAGGGGGATATGTTATGAAATTAAAGTATTTGGGCACAGCAGCCGCAGAAGGAATACCTGGAATGTTTTGCGATTGCAGAGTATGTAGAAATGCGCGGAAAGTAAGAGGTAAAGAAATCAAAACACGAAGTCAGGCGTTGCTTGATGATAAAATCCTTATAGATTTTCCCGCGGATACATATATGCATATATTAAATTACGGCCTTGATTTGCGAAATATCCATCACTGCATTATAACACATAGCCATTCCGATCATTTATATCCCGATGATTTTTGGTGTAGATTTAAAGGCATTGCACACAATATAGCCGAAGAACCTTTAAATGTATATGTAACTGAGGCAGGATATAATCAGGTCTTCGACAGATGTGAAAACATTGAAAATAATCCAAGAGTTAAAATTTACAGGATTACTCCTTTTGAATCCTTTGATATTGAGGATTATCATATCATACCTCTTGAGGCAGACCATGATCCTCTTACCTGCCCGGTGATATATATTATTGAAAAAGGTGAAAAATCCTTACTATATGCACACGATACAGGAATTTTCCCGGACAGCACTTGGGAATATCTTGTGAAATACAATAAAAGGTTTGATTTAATATCCCTTGATTGTACCGAAATGGCAAATGACGATTGCAGAAAACACCACATGGGTCTTAAAGCCGATAAAGAAGTGTTGGACAGACTTAAGAAAATCGGGGTTTGCAGCAGCGACACTGCTTTGTATGTAAACCATTTTAGCCATAACGGAAAGCTTACTCATGAAGAATCGGTAAGCGAAGCGGAAAAATACGGATTTTTGACAACATATGATGGGCTTGAGGTCATTTTTTAAAAATTGCAGAGGACTGTGGAACGGTTCCATATCTTGTAATTGATGATAGAATTTTGAAATAACGGTTTCGGGGCAAATTCTACTCGTGTCATTAAGTTCAAACGTCCCAAAAATCCTGTTCTCGTAAGAGAACGGGATTTTTGTTTGTATGAAACTTGACAGGTTTCTGATTACCCTGATGAATCATGAATAATTGTTACTGTGTGCCAAAAACTCTTGTACCACTGTCACTGATGTGATATAATACACATAGTGTGGTGATTTGATGAAAAGAATATGTGCTGTTATTATAACTTTATTCTTAATTTTAACTTTTGCTGCTTGTAATCTTGATCAAAACACATTATTAAATAAAAATAATTTAAATAATGAGGTGAGCGATATGTCTTTATTAGAGTATTTACAGAATAATATTACAACTAATAATACGGTGGATGAAATCATAAATGTATTTGAGGAAATGTGTAAGACTCCTATAGAAGAGGATCTTTTATTACTTGAATATGGTGTTTATGATTTTACGGGTGAGGAGTTGTTTTACTATGATTTAGTAAGACAATATCCTGATGGCGAGGGAGAATATTATCAATTGCGTGTAAGCCTGATGTTCGCTCCTGATGAAGAGAATCGCTATCTTGAAGATACTTTGTGGAGCGATGATACTAACGATAATTTCTTTGACTACATACGCAGGTCATCTGGATATAACTATGCAAAAAATCATAATATTAAGTCTATTGATATAAGGATAGATCAAACTTGATGATTATTTAATATTACAATTGAAATCCTCGGTTTTCAGGCACATTTTATTCGTGCCGCTAAGTTCAGACTTCTCAGAAAAAGGGCCTCACAAAAGTGAAGCCCTTTTTTAACTAAGTGTGCCTTACGGCATGAGAAGTCTGCTTCGCAAGTGAAGTGATAAGGTAGATAAGGTAGATAAGGTATAATAAATTGCGCAAAATGAAAAAGGAAAAAACGGTTCGAGGGGTTACTGACGGTGTAATTTATGTTATAATGATCGTAACAAATCGGGCTTTGGAGGTAAATTTAATGTTTAGATCAATTCGAAGAAAGAAAAAAGAAATCAGTATAGACGCAGCAAAGGAACTGCTTCGCTGTTCTCGACGCGGCATCCTGGCGGTTAATGGTGATAATGGTTATCCCTATGCGATACCGATTAATTATCTGTATGATGAAGACGCACATAAGATTATTTTTCATGGAGCGAAAGCGGGTTATAAGATCGATTGTTTGAAAGCATGTGACAAGGTTTGCTTCACCGTATACGGTAATGAAAGCATTAAAGAAGAATCGTGGGCACCGTTTCTTCAGAGTGTGGTTGTCTTTGGACGATGCCATATAGTTGAAAATCAGGAAGACATTATTAAGCTTGTAAAGAAGTTTGCGAGAAAGTATTATCCTGATGAAAAGATGGTAGATGAAGAAGTGGCATCATCCGGAGGAGCCGTTCAGATGTTTGAAATCGAAATAGAGCACCTCAGCGGAAAAGAAATACAGGAAAAATAACCTCCGGTTTGCCCGGAGGAATCATACGAGAAAGAGATAAAAAAGAATTTCAGAGGAAAATAACGTGCTGACCCTATCGATTGATAAAGCAAAAATCGATGCTGCTCCGATTCCCCGGAGCTTTGCCGGAAAAAGATATCGTTTCTTTTCAGGCTTTACGGTCGAAAAACAAGATAACATCCAGACAGAACCGAAGTGCATCCCTTAAGCTAACCGTCAGAAAAGTTCAGCTTTATCGCAGATGCGGTTTCAATCTGGCAATCAGAGCAAACCGGTATTTTGAATGCATTCTTCAATTGCTTCACGATCCGGCATGGCGGGAATAGCGCCTTTGCGTGTTGTGGTCAGGCTGCCGGCGGCATTGGCAAATTGAACCGCAGCATTCCATTCCGCACCGGAAAGCTGAGCAAGCTGCTGCGCGGATTTACTGCGCAGGCACCAGAGCAGCGCGCCTAAAAAGGCATCTCCGGCGCCGGTCGTATCGATCGTTTTGACGTCATAGGTCGGCAGAAGGCCGGACTGATGTTCCGTATAGTAAAATGCTCCCCGGGCGCCAAGCGTGATCAGAACCGCGGTTGGCCCCATTGCGGCAAGCTTTTTTGCTCCCTCTGTCAAAGAGGTTTCCCCCGTCAGCAGATGCATTTCTTCCTCCGATACCTTCAGCACATCCGAAAGGAAGATCGCCGCCTTCATTTCTGCAGCCGCATGCGTTTCATTATCCCAGAGCAAAGGACGGTAGTTGGGGTCATAACTGATGAGCGCGCCTGCTGCTTTGGCAGATGCTGCAGCGTTCAGGGTGGCAGAACGGCGTGGCTCAGCAGTCAGAGATACGCTGCCGAAATGAAAAATCCGGCAGTCCGAAATCAATTCTGCAGAGACTTCCTCCGTCCGGAGCATAATATCGGCGCCGGGATCGCGGTAAAAGCTGAAGCTGCGGTCGCCATGCTCATCCAGCTGAACAAAGGCGAGTGTTGTGGGCACTGTGGGATCCTGAAGAACACCGCGGGTGTCGATCCCGGCAGAAGCCATATTGGAAATCAGAAACTGCCCGAACGCATCTTTTCCGACTTTTCCGATAAAAGCGCTTTTTCCGCCCAATTTTGAAAACATTGCCAGAACATTGGCGGGGGCGCCGCCCGGATTACAGCTGAACAGAGGTATTCCCAATTCATTTTTTCCTGCGGGGACAAAGTCGATCAGGCTTTCACCCAATGCCGCAATATGATACGTTTTTTCCATTTTGATCTCAGCACTCCTCCGTGAGGTTCACAGCAGTTCCCCTGCTTTCCAGCTTTTATTCTTCGCTTGCGTCCACATCGATCAGCACCTTCATGGTGCTTTCGCGGTTTGCGTCAATGTACTGGTAAGCGGACAGATAATCGCGGAAGGCAAAGTGTTTTGACATCAGCGGCCTGAGCTGAATCTTTCCTTCCTGCACATAGCGGATGGCGTCCAGATAGTCTTCGTGGCGATACATCATCGAAGTGTCCAGGTCAAGCTCGTGGTCATTGAGCACCGCAAGATCGACCGTTGCCATGCCTGCAAATACAGCGACCAGAACCAGTTTGCTGCCCTTGCGCGCATACCTGATCGCCTGCCCCATGGTGGTGTTGTTGCCGGCGCAATCGTAGATCACATCGGCCTTGTCGGGACCGAAGCAATTGACCATCGCCTCGCCGAAATCGGTGTTT
>JAQXJH010000073.1 GCA_029008595.1 Bacillota bacterium | reverse complement strand
GTTCCTCCAAGGCACATACCGAACAGTCGATTGAAACATGCGGCGCCGAGGTGCAGAAGGGCAATCCGCCGACCGAGCGCAAGATCCAGCGGCTGTTCCGCAAAAAAGAAGTAGCGCAAATGATCAAGCGCTGCAACGATTTCGGCGCCGGCGGCGTCTGCGTTGCCATCGGCGAGCTGGCCGACGGACTGCGCATCGATCTGGATCGGGTGCCGAAAAAGTATGAAGGATTGGACGGCACCGAGCTGGCGATCTCGGAATCTCAGGAACGCATGGCGGTCGTTCTGGATCCGAAGGACGTCGAACGCTTTATTGCGGAATCGGATAAAGAGAATCTGGAAGCGACGGTCGTTGCCGTGGTCACGGCCGAAAACCGTCTTTGCATGAACTGGCGCGGCAGCCGCATCGTTGACCTGAGCCGCGATTTTCTCAACACCAACGGCGTAACGCAGAACGCCGACGTATTCATCGCCTGCCCGGATGTTTCGGACGACTACCGCACGGCTGTTCCGGCATGTCTGGAAGGGCTTTCCGGCAAAGAGGCATGGAAGAAAAATCTTTCCCGTCTGGAGGTCTGCTCGCAGAAGGGGCTTTCGGAACGGTTTGACTCCAGCATCGGCGCGGCAACGGTTCTGATGCCGTTCGCCGGAACCTATCAGCTGACGCCGGAAGAGGCCATGGTGGCAAAGATCCCGCTGGAACACGGCCAGACCGACACCGCGACCGCCATGAGCTTCGGCTTTATCCCCGGCATCAGCCGCTTTTCGCCGATGCACGGCGCGGCGTGGGCCGTGACCGAATCGCTGGCGCGCCTGGCTGCGGTCGGCGCAGACCCGCTGACCGCCCGGCTGACCTTCCAGGAATATTTTGAACGCCTGCACGACGATCCCTCCCGCTGGGGCAAACCGACTGCCGCGCTCCTCGGCGCATTTTTGGCGCAGCGCGAATTCGGCGTTCCCTCCATCGGCGGCAAGGACAGTATGTCCGGTTCCTTTGAGCAGCTGGACGTTCCGCCCACGCTTGTCAGCTTCGCTGTCGCAATGACCACCGCTTCCGCCACGGTTTCGGCCGCATTCACCGCCGCCGGCCGCAAGGTATGCTTTGTGCCGATGCCGATGGACGCCGCAACGCATCTTCCCGATTTCGCCGCGGCCAAAAAGCTGTTTGCCGCCGTTGCGGCGCTGCAGGCCGGACACAGGATTACTGCGGCAGCCGTTGTGCATGACGGCGGTCTTGCCGCTGCCGTTGCCAAAATGTGCTTTGGCAGCCGGATCGGCTTCCGCTTTGCGGCCGACCATGATGCTCAGGCGTTGTTTGCTCCGCTTTGCGGCTCGCTGATTCTGGAAGGAGAGATCCTCGATGCGCTGAAGGCTGCGGGAGTAGACGCAGAACTGCTCGGCGAGACCACCGGAGACGCCTCCGTTACCGTCAACGGCGAAACCATGCCGCTGAAGGAACTGGAAAGCGCCTGGCTTGCGCCTCTGGAACCGGTATTTCCGAACCGGGCAAAGACCAATGCCGCGCTGGAGGATGTCAAGCTCTTTACGCAGCGCAGCGGAATGGCTCCCGCGATCCGGGCTGCGAAGCCGAAGGTGTTCATTCCGGCTTTCCCGGGCACAAACTGCGAGGTGGATTCCGCCCGCGCATTTGAAGCGGCCGGCGCAGACCCGGAAATTCTGATCGTCCGCAACCTTTCTTCCTCTGCGATCGAGGAAACCATTGCAGCAATGGTCGAAAAGATTGACCGTTCCCAGATCATCATGCTGCCGGGCGGTTTTTCCGGCGGCGACGAACCGGACGGCTCCGGAAAATTCATTGCGACCACGCTGCGCAATCCCCGCGTTGCGGACGCGGTGATGCGCCTGCTCAACGAGCGCGACGGCCTGATGCTGGGCATCTGCAACGGGTTCCAGGCGCTGATCAAGCTGGGGCTTGTTCCGAACGGCACGATCACCGAGATTGGCCCCAACGACCCGACGCTGACCTTCAACACGATCGGCCGGCACGTTTCCCGCATGGCTTATACCCGGATCACCTCGGTCAAATCACCGTGGTTTGCCGGAGTCAGCGCCGGAGACGTGTTCGCGGTGCCTGTTTCCCACGGAGAGGGGCGCTTTGCCGCGGACAAAGCAACGATCGAAGCTCTTGCTGCCAACGGACAGATCGCCACGCAGTACTGCGCGCCGGACGGCTCTCCCTCGCTCGACATCACCTGGAACCCGAACGGCTCCGAGTTTGCCATTGAGGGGATCACCAGCCCAGACGGACGCATTCTGGGCAAAATGGGTCATTCCGAGCGCCGCGGCGAGAATCTTTACAAGAATGTGCCCGGCAGCAAGGATCAGAAGATCTTCGCTTCCGGCGTCGCCTACTTTAAATAAACATTTTCCGGGAGGTTTGCTTCATGAACGAATTCTGGGCGCGGCTTTTGCTGGCCGGCATCGGCATGGTGTGCGGCGCGGTGCCGTTCGTTTATTCCGTTGTCAAGCGCAGCGCCGTTCTGGGCACTGTGATCATGGTTGCCTGCGGCATTTTATCCGGCATCGGCTTTCCGTATTTTGCGCCGGTTCTTGCCGCCCTGGGCTTCTGGCTGATTTATTCCCTGAACAAAAAGAAAGAAGAAAAACAGACCGCGCAGAACAACAAGCTTTACCGGCAGAAGCTGCGTGAGCAGCAGGAGGCCGGCCGAGAAGCGATGATCGGGACGATCGAAAACCGGCGCACCGCCAACGCGGCCTGGCCGCCGGTCAATCAGGTGGTCGACCCTGTGGCTTTGAAAGAGTTTGAAGATCTGCTGCAGAAGGAATCCGATCATGATTCTGCCGCCAAATAATGCAGCTCCGGCACAACGGGAAGTGGTAAAATGGGTTCGGCATTAAAAAATACGAAACAGCGCAGCGCCATCATGTCCGCTCTGGAGCAAAGCCCTTTCCCGGTTACGGCTGAGGAATTGGCCGAAAAGGTCTGCCGCGCGGTGCCGGGCATTGCGCTTTCCACGATTTACCGGAATCTGGACCGGCTTTGCGACGCGGGACAGATCTGCCGGCTGGTGTTTGAAGACGGGATCGCCCGGTATGAGACACCCGGCGCCGTTCACGGCCATTATCTGATCTGCACCGGATGCAGCCGAAAAGTGCGCATTGAAGAATGCCCGCTTTCGGAGCTTTCCAGAAAATTAGAACAGGAAACCGGTTTTTCCGTCCGCGGACACAACCTGCAGCTGTATGGACTTTGCCCGGAATGCCGCAAAAGCACAGAAAAAAAATGACCGCTTTGCAGAACCGTTTCGGTTTGTCAAAAGATCAGACCGAAACGGTTTTTGTGCGGTATCCTGTGCTTCCGGGAAAAATGATACCGGCCGGTCTGAAGATTCTGACATACATTTCATCAGAATTTTACCGGAACACGATTGACAATTGTTTTGCGGCAGGATACCATAAACAAAGGAAGACATGATCCGTCTGTTCACAGACGATACGGAAAAGAGAGACGATCAGAATGCCGTCAACCTATGCACATTACATATTTGGAAAAGACATGCTTTCACAGTATCCGGATCGGGTGCAGACATGCCTGCGGTCGGCTCCCGATCTGTTTCAGATCGGACTGCACGGCCCAGACATTCTTTTCTACTATAAGCCTCTGAAAAAAGACCCCGTCAACCGGCTCGGCTCGGCGCTGCACGATCTTCCCGCCGGAGAATTTTTCCGGCACGGCGCGGATGTGCTCCGGGATCCGGCAAACGCCGCCGTCCGGCAGCATGGGCTGGCGTATCTGATCGGATTCCTCTGCCACTTTGCGCTGGACAGCACCTGCCACGGTTACATTGAAAAAAAGATTCAGGTCAGCGGTCTTTCACATACGGAGATCGAAACGGAATTTGACCGTTACCTGATGGTGCGGGACGGAAAGGATCCGATCCGGCACCGGACGACCGGCCATATTCATCCGAACGGTCCGAATGCGGAGGTGATCTCCCGCTTTTTTGACGGCATCAGCGCACAACAGGTGCTCCGTTCGCTGAAATCCATGATCCGTTACCACAGCCTGCTGATCGCTCCTCAGGAATGGAAGCGCCGGTTGATCTTTCTGGTGCTGACGGCTGCGGGAAGCTATCAGGAGCTGCACAGCCTTGTCGTAAACCGGCAGCCGAATGCGCTCTGTGCCGACAGCTGCATCCGGCTGGAAAAGCTGATGCGTCAGGCACAGCAGCTTTGTCTTCGGCTGACGGAGAATTTTATGGACTGTCTGGACGGAAAAGAAAACGGGCTGAACCGTTGGTTTGAACGCACGTTTTCTGCCCCGGAGGATTGGCCGGAGATCCCGGTATATTCATTGGAGGAGAAGCTGAAGTATGAAATTTAAGCTGACTTCGACCGAGAAAAAATGGGTCCTTTACGACGTTGCAAACTCCGCTTTTACGCTGCTGGCATCCACGATCATTCCGATTTATTTCAACTATCTGGCCGGAAGCGCCAATCTTTCCGATACGGATTATCTGGCTTATTGGGGATATGCCGTTTCCATCGCCACCGCAATCGTCGCGGTGCTTGGCCCGATGCTCGGCTCTGCTTCGGATCTGCGCGGCTGGAAGAAAAACATCTTTCTTGTTCTGCTGCTGGTCGGCGCATCAGGATGTGTTCTGTTTGGGATCGTACAGTCCTGGCTCTGGTTTTTGCTTCTCTTTATTTTTGCAAAGGTCGCCTATTCCCTCAGCCTCGTGATTTACGACTCCATGCTGACCGACGTAACGGATGAAGAGCGGATGGATGAGGTCTCCTCCTGTGGATATGCCTGGGGCTACATTGGCAGCTGCATTCCGTTTGTGGCGTGTCTGCTGCTCGTGCTGTTCTACGAAAAGCTGTCGCTGAGCATGGAAACCGCCATGGGGATTTCGTTCTTTCTGATCGCGCTGTGGTGGGTGCTGCTGACGCTGCCGCTGCTGACAGGCTACCGGCAGAAGCATTACGTCACGGCGGAAAGCCACCCTGTGCGTTCCACCTTCAAGCGGCTCGGTCATGTTTTTTCGGAACTGAAGCACGATAAAAAGATCCTTTTCTTCCTGATCGCATTTTTCTTCTTTATTGACGGCGTGTACACGATCATTGATATGGCCACCGCATACGGAACTGCCCTTGGTCTGGATACAACCGGACTGCTGCTGGCACTTCTTGTGACGCAGATCGTGGCATTCCCGGCGGCGCTGATTTTCGGCCGCCTTTCCCGGAAGGTGAAGACCTCGCGTCTGATCCTGATCTGCATTGCCGCATACTTCTGCATTGCCGTGTACGGCGTCGGGCTGTATCAGCAATATCAGTTCTGGATCCTTGCGATCTGCGTCGGATTGTTTCAGGGCGCTATTCAGTCCCTTTCCCGTTCTTATTTTGCCAAGATCATTCCGCCGGAACGCTCCGGAGAATATTTCGGAATTTACGATATCTGCGGCAAGGGAGCCTCTCTGCTCGGCACCACCGTCGTGTCTGTGGTCGCACAGCTGACGGATAACGCGAATCTTGGCGTCGGAGCACTTTCCATCATGTTCCTGCTCGGCGGCATTTTCTTCTGCATGACAGAAAAAGTCCGGGACAAAACAGAAAGCTGACCGGGAGCAAAAAATTTCCGTTCAAAAAACAGAGAAGTCTCCGATTCCTGCCGGACAAACCGAACGGCAGCCTCTTCCGGAACAAACAACGCCCCATTCCCGAAACAGTACAGGATACTGTCAAGAATGGGGCGTTCTGCTGCCTGAAAAAAGGCTGCTGTTATTTCTTATTCTTCCGCAGAATCAAAGAACATGCCGTTGGTGTATTCCTCCAGAAATTCGGGGCTGGTGGACAGGTTCACCGTCTCTGCGGCGGCGGCCAGCCGTTCGCTGACCGGAAGGAAGCTCCGGTTCAGAAGCAGCATGGATGCGCCGTTCAGCGCGGCATTTCCCAATACACGCGCACGCGGAACAAGCTCCGGAGGGATCAGACCGATCCTGCCGGCGTTTGCGAGATCGATATAGCTGCCGAATCCCCCGGCGACGGCCAGCTCGGCAACATCGCCGGAATCCACGCCGGAAAGCTGCATCATCGTCCGCAGCCCGGCACAGATCGCACTTTTTGCAAGCTGGATCATGCGGACATCCTTTTGCGTCATGGAAACGGAACCGGCAACAGGAGTCGGATCATCGTCCAGCAGTCCGCTTTCGTCCAGAATGCCCTGTTCCAAAAAGCAGGCCAGCGCATCGATCACACCGCTGCCGCAGATTCCGCGGGGTTCTGCTTCTCCGATCACATGCGCACGGATCTGACCGTTCTGAAGCGCAGCATGATCCACGGCGCCAACCATTCCCAGCATCCCCATCGAAAGACCTGCGCCTTCAAACGCAGGGCCTGCTGCCGTGGAACAGCAGAGAAGCTTCCCCTTATGCCAGAGGGCGGCCTCTCCGTTTGTGCCGATGTCGATCAGCAGGCGGGTCGCCTCATGAGAACAGATATCGCTTGCCAGCAGCGCCGTTGTGATATCCGCGCCGACAAACGCCGACATGCATCGCGGCAGATAGACCTTTGCAGCAGCACAGGAAAGCCCGAAGCGCTGCGCCGGAAACAGCTCACCAAACAGGTGGTGCGCTTCAAACGGCGCACAGGAAAGATCGTCCGGCGAAATGCCGCAGAAAAGATAGAGCATCGCCGTGTTTCCTGTGATGACCAGACGATCAACCGCATCGGCCGCAATCCCGGCCTGCCGGATCATTTCTTCCAGCAGACGGTCAACCGCACGGCGAATGCTTTCCGAAAGCGCCGTCAGTTCTCCGTGCAGAGCAGCCTCAATACGGGAGATCACGTCTGCCCCCCAATGGCCCTGCGGATTTTTTGCGCAGGATTCTGCCAGCAGCGCTCCGTCCGTGCGGTACAGCCTTGCGCTCAGGGTCGTTGTTCCGATATCCACCGCGGCTCCGCACTGCGAAAAAACAGGATTCAGCGAAAAATCCGGCATTTCTCCGGAGGAACAGATCTGGCTGGCCTGTGCGCGCTCCAGCGTTACGCTGCAGTCGCCTTCCACTCTGGTGCAGCAGGCAAGACGGATCCCGCTGCGGATTTCATCGGCTGAAAGATGCCGGCGCTCCGCATCAGAAAGCTCGCTGAGGGCGCCGCTTGCTTTTACACGGCATTTCCCGCATCGTCCGCGCCCTGCACAGGGCATGTCAAACTCGTTCTGCGGCAGAATCAGCTCGCTCAGCAGACTGCCTGATTCCGCTTCTGCCGTGCGGCCGTTGATCGTGACACGCGCCAAGCAGACTACCTCCCCTTCCACAGATTATTCCTCGCAGAAAAGCATCGCGCTGAAATAGGTGACGGTATTCGTACCGTTGATGTACTTCATACCGGCGGAAGCCGCCAGTTCGGAAACATTGATTCCGTAAGTCTCCAGAGACGGCATGGCCAGCTCGGGATGACGGCACGGTTCATTCGTTTTCTTGGCGCACACTTTGCAGATATGGCAGCCGCCGACCCCAAGATGCAGCTTTTTGCCAAAGGGCAGCAAAGCAAAGTAACCGGCGATTTTCTGCGCCAGAACGTTGTGGCGTTCCGCCGCTTCCATCATGCCTTCAAAGTCGTAACTGTCCTCCAGTTCGCTCACCGTCTGATAAACGAGCGCCTTATCGTAGGTTCTGACCCGCGCCATCAGCTCATCGATATCCCCTGCATCGGGCGGGCACATCCAGCACCGGCCGTAGTTGCCGCAGCCGTTGGATTCACACACGCTGCGGAAATAGCGATCCAGATGGATATCCTTCACGCTGACCACTCCGGCACGGTATGCACCCAAATCGCAGGCGTGTTCGATCAGCGCAGCGTAGTTCTCCGGGCTGTATTGATTCTGTGTCATGCTTCGTAATACTCCTTTACAGCGGCAAAAAATGCATCGATATTTTCCCAGGAGGAAAGCGGCGGAATATCACAGCCGGAGGAGATGACAAAGTTCGGGGCACCGCAGTTTGCGCGCATCACATCCAGCGTAGCGCGGCGGATAGACTCCGGTGTACCGTTGCGGAATTCTCCCGCAGGATCAACGTTGCCCATAGCAACCACACCGGAAGGAATATGCTTCATCATTTCGGCCATATCGATTGAGTTGCCGAAATGGTACGCCGAAGCCCCTGTGGAAAGAATGGAATCGATCATCCGGATCGTATTATTGCCGCAATTATGATAGATCACGATAAAGGAATCATCCTGAACGGCATCAACGATCTTTTTGACATACGGGGCGGAAAATTCTTCGGCCAGCGCCGGAGAGAGAAGCCCGGCGACCGGTTCGGCGATCACAACGCCGTTTGCGCCGGCCTGCTTGAACGCAAGACAATAATCCGTAATAAACTGCGTGACCTTTTCCAGAACCATATGCACCATGTCCGGCTCGTCATAGCAATAGATCATGACCTCTGTCACGTCCAAAAGCCGCGCCGCAAGGGAGAACGGCCCGATCGCCCCGGCAAAAACCGGGCGGTCGGTGATCTGCTCCGCCGCCTTTTCGATTGCTTCGATATAGATACCCGTACGCCCTGCGCCGATCTTCGGCACAGCAAGCGCCTGCGCTTCCTCTTCGCTTGTGACAATGCTTCCGACAACCGTCGGGACTTCTTCATCCGAAACGCGGATCGTCGAACCGAAACATTCGGCTTCCACAGAAAGATCCATCAGGCTGACGCTGGCAGCCGCATCGGTACGGTCCGCGATCAGTTTCATCCCGCGCGCCTGCGCGTCGCCGGAGGAGATCAGTTCCCGCACGCTGATGCCCATCAGCTGGATCGCCGGAAAGGAAAGGATCGGCATCGCCTTTTTGACCTTAGCGTCCCGCAGATCCTGCAGCCATTGTTTCATATCCCGTTTCACTCAAACACCTCATTTGTTCTTCGGAACCGAAAAGTATTATGCCTTGCACAGCGCAACGGCCGCATCGGCTGCACTTGCCGCATCGGCAGTATATACGTCTGCGCCGATCTGGTCGCAGAACGCCTGCGTTACGGGTGCGCCGCCGACCATGATCTTGACGCTGTCTCGGATACCGGCTTCTTCCGCCTGATGCACAACTTCCTGCATCATGGGCATGGTCGTCGTCAGCAGCGCCGAGCAGCAAATGATCTGGCAGTTCTGTTCTTTTGCAGTCTGGACATACGTTTCCGGCGCAACATCGGTCCCCAGATCGATCACTTCCAGGCCTTTGCCTTCCATCATCATCTTGACCAGATTCTTGCCGATATCGTGCAGGTCGCCTTTTACCGTACCGATGCAGACTTTACCGGCCGCCTTGACGCCGGCCTCTGCCATCAGGGGCTTCAGAAGCTGCGCGCCCATGTTCATGGCGCGGGCTGCGATCAGCACCTCCGGAACAAAGACTTCGTTGTTCTTGAATTTTTCACCGATCACGCTCATCCCGCTGAGCAGACCTTCATTCAGGATCTGTTCGACCGGCAGGCCCTCATCGATTGCCTGCTGAACCAGCTCCTTGACGACCTTTGCCTTGCCTCGCTGCAGATTTTCAGAAATGTCTGTAAGAATACTCATACCAATACTCCTTTATCCAAATAGTTTTGAAAAATGGTTTTCCATTTTTCTATTATACTGTAATTCTTCCGGGCCTTCTTGTAATAAAACGATGATTTTGGTACTAATTTGTCCTGATTGATGAACTTTCTAAAAATCGGCGGTTGGCAGCCGAATTGCCGCAGAACTGCCGGAAAACTTATTTCAATCGCTTTCGCTGCGATAAACGCGGACGTATTCGACCTGCATTTCCTGCGGGAAAATCGAGTCGTCAACGCCCTCGGCGCCGCCCCAGCCGCCTCCGACCGCAATATTCAGGATCAGATAAAACGGCTCGTCAAACGGCCATTCTGCCGCGGTCACCTGCGCACAGTGTTCTTCCGGAATATATTCCAGATAGCAGACGTCATCCAGCAGGAAGCGCAGCCGGTGCGGCGCCCACTCCAGCGCATAGGTATGGAAGGCTTCGGAAACGCCGTCTTTTTCGAGGATCGCCGTTTTCTGCGTATTATTCGGATGATTGAACGCTCCGGTATGAATGGAAGCATGAATAAAATTCTGGTGGTATCCGACATGCTCCATGATGTCGATCTCGCCGCAGTCCGGCCATTCCCCATGACCGAGATTGCGGGGCATCATCCAGATCGCCGGCCATGTTCCGCGCCCCGACGGCAGCTTTGCGCGAATTTCAAACCGGCCGTACGTCCAGTCTGCGCGGGAGATCAGCCGCGTTGAAGTGTACGGATTTTCTCCGCACGGTTCTTTTCTGGCTGTGATATGCAGTGCCCCGTCGTGAACGGAAACATTCTCCGGGCAGGCTTTTTTATAATACTGCAGCTCCTGATTGCCCCATCCGTCGCCGCCGACCTGATAATCCCATTTTGATTCATCGGGCAGGCCATTGTAGTCAAATTCGTCTGACCAAACCAATTTCCAGCTCATTTGATCCAGCTTCCTTTCTGATATTCCGGTTTTGCTTGCCTGAGAAAAAAGGCGGGAAAACCTTTCTTCCCGCGAAGAAGTGCTTGCCCTGATCGAACGGAACGCAGAGAAACCCCTGACCTTTTCCGAATATCCGCACGATCCGGACTACATTTTGTCGCTTCGTCAGGCAGTAAATCAGAAGATCCGCGAACTGACGGCAAAAGCGTAAGATCCGTTTTTCTTTGACAGACTGCTCTGTTCTTCAGGGCACATAAAAAAGCCGGGGCAGCCCCGGCTTTTTTTTGATTCTTCTTTTATGATTCTTCCGGCAGCTTCTGCAGCCAGCCTTTGTACTGTTCCAGCGAACCACATCGTTTCCCCGCTTGCTCATCTCATCAAGCATGATCATCTGCATCTGACGAGCGGGGACAGCGCTCTTTTTATGAATTGAGGATATTCATAAATTCCTCGCCGGTGATCGTTTCGTTGCGGTACAGGTACTGCGCAAGCTGATCGAGCTTGTCCTTATTTTCGGTAATGATCTGCTTTGCTTTTTCATGCTGCCGCTTGACAAGAGCGACGACCTGGCGGTCGATCTCGCTGGCCGTTTCTGCCGAGCAGGCAAGGGAAGCGTCGCCGCCGAGATACTGATTCGTCACCGTTTCCAGAGCCACCATGTCAAAGTCCTCGCTCATACCGTAGCGGGTGATCATCGCCCGGGCGAGTTTGGTCGCCTGCTCAATATCATTGGAGGCTCCTGTGGTCACGGAGCCGACCGCCACTTCTTCCGCTGCGCGGCCGCCCGTAAAGGTGGCAATTTTATTTTCGATTTCTTCCTTGTTCATCAGGTAATGATTGCCTTCATCGACCTGCAGCGTATAACCGAGCGCTCCCGAGGTGCGGGGTACGATCGTGATCTTCTGCACCGGAGCGGAATTGGTCTGCTTGGCTGCCACCAGCGCATGGCCGATCTCGTGATAGGCAACGATCATCTTTTCCTGATCGGTCATGATGGCGTTCTTTTTCTGATATCCGGCGATAACTACCTCGATGCTTTCCTCCAGATCGGCCTGTGTTGCCGATTTTCTGCCGGAACGGACGGCGCGCAGAGCTGCCTCGTTGACAATATTGGCCAGCTCGGCACCGGAAGCACCGGAGGCCATGCGGGCAATATGTTCAAAGTCAACATCGGGGGCGACTTTGATTTTTTTCGCGTGTACTCTGAGGATCGCTTCGCGGCCCTTCAGATCCGGCAGCTCGACCGGAACACGGCGGTCGAAACGGCCGGGGCGTGTCAGCGCCGGATCGAGCGTTTCGGGGCGGTTGGTGGCGGCAAGAATGATCACGCCGGTATTGCCTTCAAAACCGTCCATTTCGGTCAGAAGCTGATTCAGGGTCTGCTCGCGCTCGTCATTCCCGCTGATGCGTCCGTCGCGCTTCCCGCCGATGGCATCGATTTCATCGATGAAAACAATGCACGGTGCTTTTTCCTTTGCCTGTTTGAAAAGATCGCGCACCTTGGAAGCGCCCATACCGACGAACATCTCGACAAATTCGGAACCGGACATGGAGAAGAACGGCACGTCCGCTTCACCGGCTACCGCCTTGGCCAGCATTGTTTTGCCGGTTCCGGGAGGGCCTACGAGCAGGATCCCTTTCGGCATGGACGCGCCGATCTCCGAA
Source organism: Bacillota bacterium (assembly GCA_029008595.1). GTDB lineage: Bacteria > Bacillota > Clostridia > Oscillospirales > Acutalibacteraceae > CAKXIK01. Next base: position 23,705 of record JAQXJH010000073.1, on the reverse strand, counting down.
TATTTGGAAGGATTATGCAGATAATCCACGATTTCCGCAAGGTTTTCCTTCGCTTCGTCCTCTCCTGCCACATCGGAAAACTTGATCCCGTTGGAGGATTTGACGTACACCTTGGCGTTGCTTTTTCCCATGTTGAACATCATGGAATTTGAGCCGCCGCCTGCTTTTTTCATAAACTGCCTGGTCAGAAGCTGACCAAGCCCGATAAAGATCACCATCGGCAGGATCCAGGTCAGCAGAAAGCTGAGGATCGGCGACGCTTCCTCGATAATCTCGCTGGCAAATACAGCGCCCGAATCATGCAGACGGTCGACCAGACCGGGATCGTCCATGATGCCCGTCTTGTAAATCTGCTTGTTTTCTTTGTCCGTAAAGAGGATCTGATTGCTCTGAACGTCGACCTGACCGATATTCTTTTCTTCGGTCATGGTCATAAACGTTCCGTAATCGACCTCTTTGATCTGCCGCGCAGCGATTCTCGGCATTGCGAGCAGATTGAACAGCAGCACGGCCAGCACCGCGATTCCGTAATAAAAAATCAACGGCTTTTTTGGCTTTTTGACTTCATTCATCGTGGATCCCTCCCGATTTTATCTGATATTATTGAGCGCTGAATTTCCCGCACCGGCCGGATGAACCGCCATAACTGCTTTTTACCCGGTCTGACCGTCAGCGGAATAAAAAACGGACACCAGATTGAGATACCGCCGTATCCAAATCAGTGTCCATTTCTGGCGGAGAAGAAGGGATTTGAACCCTTGCGACGGTTACCCGCCCTACTCCCTTAGCAGGGGAGCCTCTTCACCACTTGAGTACTTCTCCATTGGTGAACATTCAATTGATCGCTCATTCGCCCTCTGCCTATATGGCGGAGGGGAAGGGATTCGAACCCTTGGCTCTTGCGAGTCACTGGTTTTCAAGACCAGCTCCTTAAACCACTCGGACACCCCTCCGAACAACGCGATGGTAGTAATTATAGCACGCATCGTGCAAATTGTCAACGCTTTTTCGGAAAAAGTCACGATAATCAATTTTGCGGTTCAGGCTCCCCCGTTCATCGGTTCTCAAAAATCTTACACGATCCGGAAACGCCGCACCCCAAAGCAGGCGTGCGGCGGCCAGGGTTTTTGTACAGTCATTCATTTGGCCTGCTTTTTCATCTCAAGCAGTTCCTTTCCGCGTTCCAGCAAAAGCGGAGGATGTACGGAACAGGATTCCCGACGCAGAGACGGAACATGCTTCAGCAGCACCACCGCAGCGCTCATCATGATCCCGACCGATACCGGCGTAAGCGGGTGAAAAATTGCCATATCCAGAATGAAAAGAGCCATCGTGACCGCAGAACAATAGGCATTTGTTTTGATGACACAGACCGTGGAAAAGAAAATATACAGAACCGCCAGGATCCAGCCGGAAGGAACCAGCGGCAGAAGCGCAATGCAGACACCGAACAGCGCAGCGATGGCTTTGCCTCCGCGGAATTTTGTCATCGGGGAAAAAGCGTGCCCCAGTACGGGCGCGGCGATCACCAAGGCAAACAGCGCATCGCCCTGATCCAGACGCTGCAGGGCAAAATGAACCGGCAGATACGCTTTGGCCAGATCAAACGCCAGGCAGAGCAGCCCGACCGCCACTCCCCCGTATTTCATCGCATTCGCCGTGCCGGGGTTGTGATCGTCACTGAGCCTGATGATATCGATCCCTTTCAGCAGCTTCGGGATCAGCCAGCTGAACAGAATCCCACCGCAGAAAAAGCCGGCTGCAATAAAGAAAAGATATCCCCACTTCATTTTTGCTTCCCACCTTTTTGATCGATTCTATTGTTCTTTATCTGACATGCTTCTCCAGCAGATCGCAGATGCGCTGCGCTGCATCGGAATGGAAATGCTCTCTCTGCGCGCGCAGCATCGCCCCGCGCTTTTCCGCATCCTCCACCAGTTCCGCAGCCAGCGCAGCCTCCTGTTCCGCGCTCGTCCCGATCACAGACATGCCCCGCGAGGAAAAAAACTCCGCATTTTTTGTTTCACAGCCCGGGATCGGCGCAGTATGGATCATCGGAATATTTTTGGCCGCCGCCTCCGACGTGGTCAGTCCTCCCGGCTTGGTAAAGAGAACGTCGGCAGCATCCATATACTGCGCGACCTGTTTTGTGAACGGCAGCGGCCGAACGTTTGCATTCTGCGCAAACCGCTGCTTCAGCTCCTGCAGCAGCGACTCATTTTTTCCGCACAGAATCACGATCTGACCGCGGTTTCCGATTCGCTGCAGCATCTGATCGGTCAGATCCCCGACATGGCCAAAGCCCATGCTGCCGGACATGATCAGGTACAGCGGCAGCGCTTCGTCCAGCCCCAGAGCGCGGCGGGCTTCTTCTTTTGTCTGCTGATGCCCGCGGAAAGCCGCCCCGACCGGAATGCCGAAGCTGTACATATTTTTCTCCGGAACGCCGCGTCTCAGAAATTCCTCCCGCAAATCTTCATGCGGAATGACCAATGCATCGCATTCCGTTTCCTCCGCAAAGGGAATGCATGTGTAATCCGTTGCAACGAACACGGAATAAAACGGTGCTTTTTTGTGCCGCCGAAGGCTTGTCAGCGCTTCGGCAGAAAACAGGTGCGTGGTCACCACCGCATCGAATCCGTTTTCCGTAATATAATCATACAGCTTCTGTCGATACAACCGGTTGGCAAAATAGACCGGAGATTTCAGCCGGGGATTGCTGATCGCCCCGCCGACCCGGTAAAGCCTGTAAAAAAGCTGAGGCGCATGCGTTGCGACGCCCATATAGGTCGCACAGACCCTTCGGGAAATTTTTTCACTTGCAAAACGAAGCCCCTCTTCCATGGAGCATTCGATTCCACGGCGCTGCAGTTCTTCGAGAACAGCGGCGGCGGCCGCGTTGTGCCCTCCGCCCGTTGCGCTTGACAAAATCAATACTTTCAAACGATTCCCGCCTTTCTTATCCACAGAAAACAGGTGTTCGCCACAGAAGCTCCCCGATTCAGCAGCAGCGCGGCATGCTTTTTCAGGAAAAACCGCTGCCTATTTGTGATACTTTCCTCCCATGTTGATCTGAAAAGCCCGGTAGATCTGCTCGCAGAGCATGACACGGGCCAACTGGTGCGGAAAGGTCATCGGCGACATGGAAACCCGCCGGCTGCACTGCTGCTTGACCTCTCCGGAAAGTCCCCAGGACCCGCCGATCAGAAAAGCCATGCTGCTCACGCCGCTTACCATTGCGGAATCCATATCGGCTGCCAGCGCCTCGGAGGAAAGCTCCCGCCCTTCGATGCATAATGCGATCGTCCGGCAGCCGGCCGGAACGCGGTCCAGCAGACGCCTGCCTTCCGCCTGCAGGGCTGCATCGATCTGCGCCCTTGAAGCATTTTCCGGTACACGGGATTCCTCCACCTCATCAATCTCAAAACGGCAGAAAGCAGAAAGCCTTTTGGCATATTCGGCACATGCGTCCCGCCAATAGGTTTCCTTCAGTCTGCCGACACAGATGATCCGAACGGACAGCAATACACACCGACTCCTTAAAAAATTGAAATATGACCCGAATGGTTTTCGCGCGGTGCCACGGCAAGCGAATAATCAAGATTTTCCCGCATTCCGTGCAGCTGAAGTTCCGCCCGCGAGGTTGCCAGAGCAAGCTCCGGCAGATTGTTTTCGCGGCTTAAATGCGCCAGGACAAAGCGCGTTGACCCCGTTCGGATCAGCTCCGGCAGAATGCCCGCACAGCTTTCATTGGAAAGATGGCCGATATCCGAAAGGATCCGCCGTTTCAGCGGGTAAGGATAGCTGCCGTTCTGCAGCATCCGCACATCGTGATTGGATTCCATGACCACCAGATCGCATCCGGAGACCGCATCGAGCACCTCTTCGCTCAGATAGCCGAGATCCGTGGAAAGCGCCGCCGTTCTTCCGTCCGGCATGCTCATCACATATCCGTAGCCTTCGCGACAATCGTGCGAGGTATGAAACGGGCGGACCTGGATTCCGGCGGCCTGTGTTCCGGCGGCGCCGAGAACGTTCAGCTCTGCACTCTCGGGCAGCAGCCCCTGCTCCCGCAAGGCGCTACACGTTCCTGCCGACGCATAAACGGGAATCGGATATCTTTTCAGAAATACCCGCAGCCCGCTCACATGATCAATATGCTCGTGTGTAATAAAAATTCCGCCCAGGCTTTCCGGCGCGATCCCGGCGCTTTGCAGCGCGGCTGCCGTCTTTTTGGCGCTCATTCCGATATCGATCAGGATCCCGCCGTCTCCGCTGCCGAAATACATGGAATTCCCGCTGCTTCCGCTGAAAAGCGGAAAAAACCTTGCCATTGTTTTGCGTCACGCCTTTCGTGATTCAGGAAAATTTGGTTTCAGCGGTGTGTTCCAAGGAAAAAGAGCGCCACCGTACCCGGCCCGGAATGTGCGCCGATGACCGGATCGATATAATTGATCACGATATCCTTCACCGGCATACGGCGCCGGACCTCCTGCGCAACAAACGCTGCGTCCTCTTCGCAGTCCCCGTGTCCGATAAAAACGACCTGTTTTTCCGGTTCCGTCACCGTCTGTTCCATATGATCCACCAGAGCGATCAGCGACTTTTTACGGCCGCGCGCCTTTTCCATATTGATCAGGCGTCCTTCGTCATCCACATGCAGCACCGGCTTGATGCCCAACGCCGTTCCGACGATCGCCGTTGCGGCTGAAATGCGGCCGCCGCGCTTGAGAAACAGAAGATCCTCCACGGTGAACCAATGGCAGAGGTTTCCCCGGTGTTCCAGCAGCCATGTGACAACCTCGTTGAGAGATTTGCCCTCTTTTCGCAGCAGACCCGCATAATAAACGAACAGGCCCTCTCCCATCGATGCACACCGGGAATCCAGCACAACGACCCGCCGCTGCGGATATTTTTCCTTCAGCTCTTCCGCCATCATCTGCGCAACGTTGCAGGTACCACTCAGCGCCGAGGAAAAGGCGATATACAGCACATCCTCCCCATTGGAAAGCACCTGTTCAAACGCATTGCGGCAGACTTCCGCATTCAGGGCGGCCGTCACCAGCACATCTCCGCTGCGCAGCATCGTGTAAAACTTTTTGTTGTCCGTTTTTTCGCCTTTTATATAACTGGTATATTCCGTCATTCCATTGCGCACCGTCATCGAAAGCACGGTGACATCCAGCTCATCGATCAGTTCATCCGTCAGATTACAGCAGGAATCGGTCATTAATGCAAAGCTCATACGTTCAATATTCCTTTCATTCGTTGCTCTGATCCGGCAAAGCGCCGCGTTTTTCTTCCGTTTCTCCGGCAGGCTCCTCTTCCGGATCCGTTTCGGCTGTTCCGGGCTGTCCGGCCGGCTGAACCGGCTGACCTTCCTCCGCTTCGCGGTGGTGCTTGATGGCGAAAAAGCCGATGACGGCCATGACAAACGCGCCGAGCGCATCAACGATCAGGTCTTCCATGGTATCGGAGAGGGCTTCCCGCCCGACCAGCATTTCTCCGCTTTCCAGACGGAATTTCTGCATGTTCAGTCCCAGAACCCCGTCAAAGGTGAATTCATAAATTTCCCACAGAACGCCGATCATCACGGCAAAACAAAACGCAAACAGCGAAACAAAAAGCGGTGACAGATTGATCCTGACCTTTTTGCTCCGGTTGAGCAGGTTAACGACCGAAAAGCCCAGCGCACCGAGCATTCCGCCGCTGAACGTGTGCAGGATCGTATCCCAGTTTGCAAAACGGTAATAAAAGCTGCGGACTTCGCCCAGATAGATCGCGCCGTACAGGAAAATGAAGAAAAGGATCTCCATGGAATCCGGGATCTCAAACTTCAGCTTCCGTTCCAGCATCATCGGCAAAAACATAATAATGCCGCCCGCCACACACTGCAGCAGCATCAGGACATAATCGCTCTTCTGCCGAAATTCCGTATTGACGGCATCGTCCGGCGCCACCGCGAGCATCACAGAAGAATACACGATCGACAGCATCAGCGAGGCGAATACGAACCAGAAAATTCCTTTTTTCCAGCGCAGTTTGGCAGATTCCTTCATTGGCTCATGCCCCTCCTTTTGCGGCTCATTCCTGTGTCATCATGCGGTACATGGCTTCCAGACAGATCACCGCATGACGCTGAAGCTCTTTGGGATCGCAATGCTCGCCGGCCGTATGCATTCCGCCGCTTTTGCCTCCGGGGAATTCCGCTCCGAAGGCAACGCCGCGGCCCTGCAGCGCGCGCGCATACGTTCCGCCGCCGGTGGCATACACCGACGCCTTCTCTCCCGTTACGTCCTCATAAGCGCCGCACAAAAGCTGCACCAAACCGCTTTCCTGCGGAAGGTAAAGCGGCTCGGCATGATGAAGAACCCGGAACGAAACACCGGCCTTTTCTGCTTCGGCGCGGAGGATGGCGATCAGTTCTTCACCGTTTTTCGTCACCGGATAACGAATATCGCAGCCGACCCGGATCGCATCGCGGTCGGTTTTCAGGTAACCGATATTCAGCGTCAGTCCGCCGGACGGTTCATCCTCACACCGGACGCCGAGCGAAGCTCCGTCCAGTTCACGCCCGATTTTTTCGGCAACAAAATCGCACACGGCGCTCCCGGTGGAACCCATGGCCTCTTTTAAAAGCAGCAGCAGCGCGGCAGCCGCATTATTGCCCTTCTGCGGCTCCATGGCGTGTGCCGCCGTTCCGGAAACGATCAGGTTGATCTCGCCGCATGTTTCCATGACGGAAACGCCGCACGGCGAAGTCGGCGCCAGCTTGCGCAGCTGCGACGCCAGCGTATAGTCATTGGGCAGCGATGCCGAAGCCTTTCCGACCACCGCATTCACCGCTTCGCCGCCGCTGACCGCAAACCGGGTGATTTTGGGCGACGAAAACTCAAACTGCAGGATCCCTTTTTCACGGTTGCAGACGGTATATTCCGAATCCGGGGTAAATGCTGCGCGCGGCAGCGGATGCGCCGCAAAATACTGATCCATGTCGTCCATTCCGTGCTCTTCACCGGCGCCGAAGATCACGCGCATTTCGCGTTTTCCGGTCACTCCGGCATCCTTCAGCGCCTTGAGGCAATACAGCGCCACGATTGCCGGCCCCTTATCGTCCGCAACGCCGCGGCCGAACCACATGCCGTCCTGTTCCGTCAGCGTAAAGGGGTCGGTTTTCCAGCCTGTTCCGGCCGGTACTACATCCACATGCGCCAGAACCGCATCGTATTCTTCGCCGCTGCCCCAGGAGGCATGACCGGCATAATTGCCGGTATTCTCGGTTTTCAGACCCATCTCTTCTGCGCGGCGCAGAACAAATTCAAGCGCCCGCGCGCTTTCTTCGCCGAATGGTCTGCCGGACTGCTCTTCGCCCTTTACAGAAGGGATCGAGACCAACGCAGCCAGATCCTGTTCAATCTGATCCCAATCCTTCAGGATACGTTCTCCAAACATGCAAACTCCCCTTTTCCTTCCAAAGTAATTATGACATTCCGACTTCTGCCGGAACTCGGAACACCTTTACAGGATACTTTTTTATTGTATCACAGTCTGCGCATATTTGCAAAACAAAAGGTAAAAAATGTATGCCGCAAATATTTTTTCACGGCTATGGCTTTTTTTCTCCTGATATGATAAAATAACGACGAATCAAATTATCATTTCTGCACCATCAATTCCGGAGGTCTGCATCATGATCCTTGCGCTTGATATCGGCAACACCAACATTACGATCGGCTGCTACGACGGCGACCGTCTGAAATTTATTTCGCGCATGGCAAGCGATTCCTCCCGCATGGAGGATCAGTACGCGATCGAGCTGCGGGACATTCTGGACATCAACGGCGTCTGCGCGCAGGAGATCGAAGGTTCGATCATCAGTTCCGTCGTTCCGCCGCTGACAACTTATATCCGGCGCGCTGTGATAAAAATCACAAAAACAAATCCTCTGCTGGTCGGCCCCGGCATCAAAACCGGGCTGAACATCCGGATCGACAACCCCGCTTCGCTCGGCGCGGATTTTGTTGCCGGCTGCGTTGCCGCTCTGGATCGGTACCCCTGCCCCGCGATCGTGATCGATATGGGCACCGCCACCACGTTTGCCGTGCTGGATGCACAGGGAACCATGGTGGGAGGATGCATCATGCCGGGCATGCGGATCTCTTTGGAAGCGCTCTGCGGCCGCACCGCACAGCTTCCACAGATCAGCCTGGAAGCTCCGCGCCGTGTGATCGGCAAAAACACGACCGACTGTATGGCCTCCGGTTCTGTTTTGGGTGCTGCCTCCATGATCGACGGAATGTGCGCCCGCATTGAGGCCGAGCTGGGAATCGGCTGCACGGTCGTCGCGACCGGCGGTCTGGCCCGCGTCGCCGTTCCGCACTGCACCCGAAAGGTTTTGCTGGACGAAAATCTTCTGCTGGACGGCCTGCGGATGCTGTACCAGCGGAATCAGGAAAAATAAGCATTTTACATCCGGTATAAAAAGCATGGAGGTATCCTGCCTTCGCTTTGCCGGTCGCTGCGGAGCGCTTTGCCCGCAAGCGGTCTTCCGGCAGCGCGGAACGGAGCTTTCCGCTTTTTATCATACATTATGCGCTGCATCCGGAAAGGAGCAGCAGCAGGAGGAATTGAATATGAAAAAAAAGCAGATCGTTTACCTGACGCAGCTTGCGCTGCTCTCCGCCATTGTGTGGCTGATGGCCTTTACTCCCATCGGCTACCTGCGCACGGCCGGGCTTGAGATCACGTTCATCATGATCCCGGTGCTGGTGGGCGGGATCGTTCTCGGGCCGGCGGCCGGAGCGATTCTCGGCCTGCAGTTTGGGCTTTCCAGCTTTATTCAGTGCTTTGGCATCAGCGCATTCGGCGCTACGCTGCTGACCATCAACCCGTTCTGGACGTTTGTGGTCTGCGTCGTTCCGCGCACGCTGATGGGCTTCCTGGTCGGGATCATCTTCCGCGCGCTGCAGCGGGTGGATAAAAGCCCCGCCGGGGTTCTCTCCTTCTCCGTTTCGTCGCTGTGCGGCGCTCTGCTGAACACGTTGTTCTTCATGAGCATGCTGGTTCTCTGCTTCTGGAATACCGAGTTTATCCAGTCGCTCTGCGTTGCACTGAACGCATCGAACGTGCTGCTGTTCGTGGTTCTGTTCGTCGGCGTCAACGGCGTGGTGGAAGCTGCCGTCTGCTTTGTTCTCGGCACGGCGATCGCCAAGGCGCTTGCCGCCGCCAATCGCCGTCTGCAATAACTTCCGGCGTATTGCCGCAAATCTGAATCAAACGGAAACAAAGGGCCTTCCGGTTGGGGATAAACCAGCCGGAAAGCCCTCTTTTTTTGCAGCCGCAGCTGCCTGCACATCATCATGACCGGTTTTCGTCGTCATCCTCCGAACCGGACGGATCATCGTTCTGCGCTTTTTTTCGGTCGTTGACCGCAATAATGACCACAATGGCGATCAAAGCAGCCACAGCAGCGCCAAGCACCGCCAGCCAGATCAGGGTGTGGTTGTTCCCACCGGTTTCGGGAAGCGCAGCCGCAAAGGCCGTTCCCGCCCCGCCGGCGCATACCGCAAACATCGCCGCAAAAACAGCCGCGCACTGCAGCAATCGTTTCTTCATACCGTTATCATTCCTTTCCGTTTCCGGCCGCGATCCGCAGCCGGACGTGCATCTTAATTTCTGCTGAATTCCGTCAGGCTAAGCCCTTCGTTATGGTCAAGCGCCCAATCGATATTCCACGGGCTGGTAAACAGCAGCAGATTGTTCCCCTTCAGATCCTGCACGCGCTTGGTGTCGGAGCTTAAATGCAATTTTTTCGGATCCAGATCGGGATTCGCGATCCAGCGGATCTCGGAATACGGCAGCCCGCTCATCACGATCTCCACATTGTATTCATTCAGCAGCCGGTACTGCAGAACTTCGAACTGCAAAGTGCCGACAACCCCGACGATCACTTCCTCCATACCGCCGCCAAGCTCCTTGAAAATCTGGATCGCTCCTTCCTGAGCGATCTGCTCCATGCCCTTGACGAACTGCTTGCGCTTCATGGTATCTTTCTGGCGCACCAGCATAAAGTGCTCCGGCGCAAAGGTCGGGATTCCTTCAAACCTGACCTTGAAATCCGGGGAAGCGACTGTGTCCCCGATCGAAAAAATACCCGGATCGAACACGCCGATGATATCGCCGGCATATGCTTCCTCAATAATTTCCCTGTCCTGCGCCATCAGCTGCTGTGGCTGCGAAAGCTTGATCTTCCGGCCGCCCTGAACATGCTGCACCTCCATACCCTTTTCAAATCGGCCGGAGCAAATGCGCATAAAGGCGATTCTGTCGCGGTGCGCTTTGTTCATATTCGCCTGAATCTTGAACACAAAGGCGGAAAAATGCTCGTCAAACGGATCCACGATGCCGTCAGCCGTGCGGCGGGGCAGCGGCGAGGTCGTCATTTTCAGAAAATCCTCCAGAAACGGCTCTACGCCGAAATTGGTCAGCGCAGACCCGAAAAACACCGGAGAAAGCTTTCCGTGGCGTACCGCTTCCAGATCGAACGCATCTCCGGCGCCGTCCAACAGCTCAACGTCGTCCATCAGCTGGCTGTGCAGCTGATGCCCCAGCAGCTGCTCCAGTTTCTCGTCTTCACCCAGCTCTGCCTCCACCGCCGTGGCCTCTTTTGCAGCGCCGTTTGACGTGAACTCGATCACCTTGCGGCTGTTGCGCTGAAACACGCCCTTGAAATCGCGGCCGGAACCGATCGGCCAGTTGATCGGGCAGGTTTTGATCCCAAGCACATTCTCAATCTCTTCCAGCAGCTCGAACGGATCGCGTGAATCACGGTCCATCTTATTGATGAAGGTAAAAATCGGGATATCCCGCAGCACACAGACCTTGAACAGCTTGATCGTCTGCTGCTCAACGCCCTTGGAAGCATCGATGACCATGACCGCCGAATCCGCCGCCATCAGCGTGCGGTAGGTATCTTCCGAGAAATCCTGATGGCCGGGAGTATCCAGAATATTGATGCAGTAGCCCTCGTAATTGAACTGCATCGCCGAAGAAGTAACAGAAATTCCACGCTGCTTTTCGATCTCCATCCAGTCCGAAACAGCGTGCTTCATCGATTTTTTGCCCTTGACCATTCCGGCAGAAGCGATCGCGCCGCCGTAGAGCAGGAATTTTTCGGTTAAGGTCGTTTTACCGGCGTCCGGGTGTGAAATAATTGCAAAGGTTCTGCGCTTTTGAATTTCTTGACTCGTGTTTGACAAGGGACGCTCCTCCATTTTCAGCAAAAACGCCGGCTCGGCGCTCTTATTTGACATCTGCCGCCGGATGTTGCGGCAATTCATTTTATTTTACCGCTTATCCGAAAAAAATCAATCCCCCCGCAGAAAATGGACGGAACAAAGAAAAACACAGAGAAAACTTTGCCGCAAAACAAAATTTTTCTCTGTGTTTCGATCTTAGAATACCACAAAATTGGCAAAAAGTCAAGTCTTGTTCTTTTTTCGCATTGGGTGTAAAAGAAAATAGAACGAACTGCAAACAAGATATTCTCTGCAGACAAAGACTGTATCGAGCACAGGATCGGAAAGGAGCATATCAAAATGGATCTGGAACTTTTACCCGGGCAGCATCTGCTTTTTGTCGAACGTGATCTTCAGGAAATGGAGCTTTGCAATCAACTGACCGAAGCGTATGGCCTGCAGCTTTCGGCGAATGAAATGCGGGAGCTTTGCATCCTGCACGATGCGGCACTGAAAAATTCCGGCAGAATAGAACTGGGCGGCGGGATTCTGCCCTTGCTTGCCGCTGCTTTTGGGGATTCACCCTATCTCGCTCCGCGGGAATATGCTGCCACCCTTGCAGCGCTGCTGGAGCTGTTTTATCAGCTGAAAAATGATTGCTGCGACCGGCTTTCGGACGAAGAGCTGATCGAAAAAATGGCCGATTGTTACAATCACGAGGCGCATGGTTCGGTCGAGTTTCTGACCGACGCTGCCATGCAGGGCACACTGCCGGAGCGGGACGGAACTGCAGCAGGCGAGGAGTGACAGAATGGAAAACGAACGATTTCTCCGTTCCGCTGCGGCAATCAAAACGGAACAAAGCGAACCGCTGCTTTCCGAAAATGAATTAAAGGCAGCGGAACATCTTCTTTTTCAATTACTGACGGAGCTGAGCGATCAATATACTGCCGGGCGCAGCAGCTCCGTTCCGGTGGAAACAGCGCAGGAGCTGCTGCATTCGCTCTGCTTCACGCTGCAGATCGATCCGGAAAACTGGGCGCTTTGTCCCGGTTCCGTCCGTGCTCTGCTGCAGGATCCCGCGCAGGCGCTGCAGCGGGGTCGGGACCGCATTCGCCGTCAGCTTGACCGCGGACGGGAACTCTGGCAAAGCTGCTGCCTGACTGCACCGCAGATCGACAATCTTTCCTACCGGGACACGCTGAAAAGCATCGATCAATTCTGGAGACGCTATCAGTTCTCCTTCTTTGCACACCAGATCCCCTGTGATATCGACTACCAGCTTTGTCTTCCTGTTCCGGAGCGTCTGCAGGGAGTCGACTATATTGCGGAATACCTGTACAGGCTTCTTTTGGAAAATGAGTTTCTGAGCAAATTCAACGCTTCCTGCGTGATTTCGCTGCTGCGGGCCTTTTGTCTGGATTACCGCGGGCTGCTGATCAATCTGTATGAACCGGCCGCTGCCAACGCCATCGGGCTGACCGTCTGCGGCGACGACCCTTTTTCCTTGAATGTTTCCGCCCACGACCGGGACAGACTGCAGCTTCAGCTGGAAGCTCTTTCAAACAGCGCGCAGGAACGGCTGCTGGATTCCTCTACGGAAAAGCTGGCCTCACAGCTGCAGCTTCAGCTGCCGGGGGCGAAGGAATATCTGCGCCAAACCGCTGCCCGTCTGCTGCCACGGATCCGCACGGCGCTGCAGCATCAAACGCTGAACGGAATTTTTCTGTCGTTCGGGGCTGGCTGAAAACCTGCCGTCCGACGGGGCGCATCATGTATGACGACAAAAAACCGATGCACCCAAAACGAATGCATCGGTTTTTGTTCTCTGAAAAGGATCAGACAGGAACGCTTATTTGTCTTCCTGATCTTCGCAGCCGCATCCACAACCGCAGCCGCAGCAATCTTCATCTTCATCCACCACAACGTCGAACTCCAGTTCTTCGCCGCAGTTGGGGCATTCCATTTTGCCTTCGTCCAGAATAGCGCCCGTGATATAGGTGGTTTCGCCGCACTTGGAGCAGGTTACCTCATAGAAGTCGTCGTCATCGCCATCGCAGCAATCACAATCGTCATCGTCACAACCGCAGCACTCGTCCTCGTCGCCGAAAACCTCGTCTTCCACTTCGGAAAGATCTTCGTCAATTTCATCAACCTGATCGCTCAGTTCTGCAAGATCGTCCTCAATATCCGTTACGGAAAGCGCCATATCGTCCAGCACATCCACAACCGCTTTGAGCACCTTGCCTTCCTTGCTGGAAGCATCCAGCTCAAGCCCTTCCATTAATCCTTTCAGGTAAGCAACTTTTTCGGTGATCGTCATGATCGACTCCCCCTTTACTGTTCAAAAAATTTCTTGCCCTTTCCGCGGGCAAGCAGAATGCCCTGGGTTTAAGCGCGCTCCATGTACTCGCCGGTGCGGGTGTCGATACGGATCATTTCGCCCTCATCGATGAACAGCGGAACGCGGATCTCGGCGCCGGTTTCCAGCGTTGCAGGCTTGGTCGCGTTGGTCGCGGTATCGCCCTTGAAGCCGGGATCGGTCTTGGTGACCTGCAGATCGACAAAATAGGGCGGCTCAACGCCGAAAACATTGCCCTTGTAGGAGAGGATCTTGCAGATCATTTCTTCTTTGACGAACTTAAAGTTATCGCCCAGAACCGAACGGTTGATCGGAACCTGATCGTAGGTTTCCATATCCATAAAATAGTAAAGATCGCCGTCGTGATAGGAATACTGCATCTCCTTGCGCTCCATGAATGCCGTCGGGAACTTTTCGGTCGGATTAAAGGTGCGCTCCGTCACGCCGCCGTTGATCACGTTCTTGATCTTGGTGCGGACGAACGCCGCGCCCTTGCCGGGCTTGACATGCTGGAATTCCACGATGGAATAAACGCTGCCGTCCATTTCAAAGGTAACGCCGTTTCTGAAATCGCCTGCTGTAATCATGGTACAATAACCTCACTTCAAAATAAAAATACCAGAATTATTTTACCGTACTTGTCCCTCTTTTGCAAGAGATTTTTCGGTTTTTATAGGATTATCAGCTCTTTTTTTGCATTTGTAAGATCCTGGCAGCCATTTGGGGTAACGCGAACCATATCTTCAATGCGAACGCCGAACTTTCCAGGCAGATAGATTCCCGGTTCCACGGTGATGACCATATTTTCTTCCGCAATGTCCTCGCTGCGCGGAGAAAATGCAGGGGATTCGTGAATTTCCAGCCCGACGCTGTGGCCGGTGGAATGGCCGAAATATTCGCCGTAGCCTGCCTGCCCGATCACGCTGCGCGCCGCCGCATCAACGTCTCGGCAGCGCACACCGGCATGTACCGCAGCAATGGCGTTCTGCTGGGCACGCAGCACCGTTTCGTAAACATGCTTCATCTCGTCGCTGGCATGCCCGACAGCTACCGTCCGCGTCATATCGGAATGCATGCCGTTGATCACCGCACCGGTATCCATGGTGACAAAATCGCCGGGACGGATCACCTCTTCACCCGGAACACCATGCGGCATCGAGGTTTTTGCTCCGGTGATCACGATCAGGTCAAAGGCAGCGCTTTCCGCGCCGTGGCTGCGCATATAAAACTCGATCTCCAGCGCCGCCTCGCGTTCCGTAACGCCGGGACGCAGAAAGGTCAGCATCCGCTCAAAGGCTTCCTCCGTCAGGCGCTGCGCCTCCCGCAGGTCGGCAAGCTCCTTTTCCGTTTTGACGGCTCGCAGAGCGTTGAGCTCCTGATCCAGCAGCGGACTGTCGATCAGTTCCACAGCCGGGAATGCTTTTTTCAGAGAATTCCATTCCGCAACGGTGATCCGGGACTGCTCCGCAACTATGCTTCTGACGTCGTGCTTTTCGATCAGCTCGCGCAGGGTCTGGAGCATCTGGGTAAACAGAACCACCTTACAGGTTTTCACCTGATTCTGCGCCGCTTCGATATATCTCGAATCCATCAGCAGATAGGCTTCCTCCTGCGTGATCAGCATCCAGCCGTCCGTCGCGCGAAAACCGGAAAGATATTCCCGGCTGACCTCGGAGGTAATAAAAAACGCATCGATCTGTTCTGCCCGCAGCTTGTTCTGCAGGGTTTCGATCCTTCCGGACATGAACAACCAATCCTTTCCGTAAAATCTTTCTCTGTTCTGGTTCAGCGCATCAATTCCTGCAGCGCATCCATGGCGAGAAAATAACCTGTTTTTCCGAAACCGGCGATCTGCCCTACACAGACCGGAGCGATCACCGATGTGTGCCGGAACTCCTCCCTTGCGTGAATATTGGACATATGCACCTCCACGCACGGCAGACGGATCGCGGCAATGGCATCGCGCAGCGAATAGCTGTAATGGGTCAGCGCGCCTGCATTGATGATCACGCCGTCAAAGACTTCGCGGGCCGCATGCAGCCGGTCGATCAGCGCGCCTTCGTGATTGGACTGAAAAATTTCGCAGTCATAGCCCCGTTTTTCCGCCTGCGCGCGGATCTCCTCGTTGATGCTTTCGGCGGACTCCGTTCCGTAGATGCCTTTTTCCCGGACGCCCACCAGGTTCAGGTTCGGCCCGAGCAGAACCAGAATCTTTTTCTTCTGCTGACTCATTGTTTTTCCCCTTCCTTTTCCTCTGCGGCGAAACAGCCTGCGGAAATCCTCTCCGGATATTTCCCGGCAAATCGGCGCAGGAGCGGACGTTCCAGCCTGCGCTTGATCCGGAACCGCAGCGTATGCTCCGGCTCGATCGGCTCCAGCAGAACCGACCGGATCCCTGCGAGATTTGCGCCGCAGATATCGGTGAACAGCTGATCCCCCACGGCAAGAACCTGCCGGCGGGAAAGGCCGAGCTTTGCAGCCGCCCGCAGAAAGCCGAACGGCAGCGGTTTGCCGGCCATGGACGAAAACGCAAGCCCCAGCTTTGCCGCAAACGGCGCAACGCGTTCTTTCGTATTATTGGACACGATGCAGAGCAAAAAACCCTCCTGTTGCATTTTTTTTACCCACGCAAGCGCTTCCGGCTCCGGCTCCGGCGCACCGTGCGGAGAAAGTGTATTATCCACATCGAGCAGGATCCCGCGGATCCCGGCCCGGCGCAGCCCCTGCGGAGAAAGCTCCTGCACGCGGTGCATCATCATACTGGGATACAAAAGTGACATAACGGGCGCTCCTGCCTTTCCGGCCCGGCCGCGGGCCTGCTGTTTCTTTGCACGTAAAAAAGCGGGCGAAAACGCCCGCTTTTCTTACCGGTTCGCGCAGGACCGCACAGACGCAGCGTTCGTTATCTGAACTTGCGTTTACGGGCAGCCTCTGACTTCTTTTTGCGCTTAACAGAAGGCTTTTCGTAGGCTTCTCTCTTGCGCACCTCGGCAATGACTCCCGATTTGGCGCACTGCTTCTTGAAGCGGCGAAGCGCACTGTCAAGAGATTCATTCTCTTTAACACGAATTTCCGACATGATTATCTTCCCTCCCCTCCGCCTTACGACAGGGGTAATAAGCGTTGTACAAGAACACAAAAGATATTATACATGATAACCGGCACCGCTGTCAAGCTTTTGCTGAAACAGAACTTGATTTTTCCGAAAAATCGTGCAGATTCCGAAGAATCGGCCGGTTTTTTCCGGGAAACAGCCTGCCGGCTGCCCGATATTACGGCTTTACAACCAGATTGACCAGCTTGCCGGGCACATAAAGCTCTTTGATAACCGTTCCGGAACCGATCATGGAAGCGATTTTCTCGTCCGCCTTTGCCGCGGCGATCGCATCCGGAGCAGAGATACCGGCGTCCACCGTCAGACGGGAACGGACCTTGCCGTTGATCTGCACGGCGATCTCCACCTGCACGTCCACGCATTTGGACTCGTCGTATTCCGGCCACGCGGCAAGCGAGCACAGGCCTTCGCCGCCGAGCTTTTCCCACATTTCCTCGCAGAGGTGCGGTGCAAACGGGCAAAGGATGGTCACAAAGGTTTTCAGCTCGTCGACCGTCAGCTCTTTCCGGTCGTAGATCTCGTTCACCAGCGTCATCATCGCAGCGATGGCCGTATTGAACTTCATCTCTTCGATGTCGTTCGTGACCTTCTTCACCGTTTTGTTCATGATGGTCTCCAGCTTCGGCGTCGTGCCGGTTCCTTTTGCAAGATCCGTCAGACCGGCAACACGCTCCAGAAAACGCCGGCAGCCCTTTACGCCGTTCTCGCTCCACGGAGCGGCGGAACCGTAATCGCCCATGAACAGGATGTAGGTGCGCAGGGTATCGGCGCCGTACTGGTCGACAACATCGTTCGGATCCACCACGTTACCGCGCGATTTGCTCATTTTCACGCCGTCCGCGCCGAGGATCATGCCCTGCGCCGAGCGCTTTGCATACGGTTCCGGACAGGGAACCTCGCCGATATCGTACAGGAAGCGGTGCCAGAAGCGTGAATAGATCAGGTGGCGCGTCACATGCTCCATACCGCCGTTGTACCAGTCGACCGGCATCCAGTATTTCAGTTTTTCGGAATCGGCAAAGGCCTTGTCATTGTGCGGATCCACATACCGCAGGAAATACCACGAGGAACCCGCCCACTGCGGCATGGTGTCGGTTTCACGCTTCGCTGCGCCGCCGCATTTCGGGCAGGTGCAGTTGACAAACGAATCGAGCTTGGCCAGCGGGCTTTCGCCGCCTTCGCCCGGTTCAAAGTTTTCGACCGGCGGCAGTTCCAGCGGCAGCTGGTCATACGGAACCGGAACCATTCCGCAGTGCGGGCAGTGAACGATCGGGATCGGTTCGCCCCAGTAGCGCTGGCGGTTGAACGCCCAGTCCTTCATTTTGTACTGAACGCCCTTTTCGCCGATGCCCTTTTCCTGCAGGAATTCGAGCATCCGCGCAATGGAATCCTTCTTATTGGTGTACCCGTTGAGAAAACCGGAATTGATCATTTCGCCGTCGCCGGTATAGGCAGCCTTTGAAATATCGCCGCCCTTGATGACCTCGATGATATCGATGCCGAACTTTTTCGCAAATTCGTAGTCGCGTTCGTCGTGCGCCGGCACAGCCATGATCGCGCCGGTGCCGTAGCCCATCATGACGTAATCGGAAATAAAGATCGGGATTTCCTTGCCGTTCACCGGATTGATCGCCGTCAGACCTTCGATCCTGACGCCGGTTTTGTCCTTGACGAGCTGCGTCCGTTCAAATTCGGTCTTTCTGCTGCATTCCTCGCGGTATGCGTCGAGCGCCGCAGCGTTCTGAATGCGGTCGCGGTATTGATCCAGGATCGGGTGTTCCGGTGCGATGACCATAAAGGTAACGCCAAACAGCGTGTCGCAGCGGGTGGTGTAAATGCGCAGCGTTTCGTCCAGTCCCTTGAGCCGGAAATTGACGAACGCGCCGGTCGATTTGCCGATCCAGTGTTCCTGCTGCATTTTGATGTTGGCGGGATAATCGACGTCATTCAGGCCTTCGAGGAGCTTGTCCGCATATTCGGTGATGCGCAGATACCAGACGTCCTTCGACTTCTGAACCACATCGCTGTGGCAGATATCGCACTTGCCGCCCTGCGAATCCTCGTTGGAAAGCACGACCTTGCAGCTCGGGCAGTAATTGACCAGCGCCGTATCGCGGAAAACGAGGCCATGCTCAAACAGCTTCAGAAAGATCCACTGCGTCCACTTGTAGTAATCCTCCTGCGTGGTATCGACGGTGCGGGTCCAGTCAAACGAAAAACCGACTTTTTTCAGCTGACTGGTAAAGCGTGCAATATTCGTATCGGTTACCTTGCGGGGATGAACATTGTTTTTGATGGCGTAATTTTCTGTCGGCAGGCCGAATGCGTCAAAGCCGATCGGAAACAGCACATTGTAGCCCTGCATCCGGCGCTTGCGGCAGATGACCTCCATGCCGGAGTAGGCCTTGATATGGCCGACATGCATTCCGGCTCCGCTCGGATACGGAAATTCGATCAGACCGTAGAATTTCGGTTTGCTGAAATCGTCAGTCGCCTGAAACGCCCCGGCGTTTTCCCAGCGATCCTGCCACTTTTTTTCAATGGTTTTCGGTTCGTATTTCATTTGGATTCAGACCCTTCCTGCGAATATGTGAAAACAGAATACCGCAAATTTATTCCTCTGTCACGAGCCCGTCCAGCGGCACCAGCTCGCCGTCCTTCCAGAGACGCTCCAGATCGTAAAAATCCCGCGTTTTATTTAAAAACACATGGACAATGACCGTATCGTAATCCAACAGGATCCACGTGTTTCCGTTTCTTCCTTCAATGTGATCCGGCTCAATGCCTGCCTGCGAAAGACGGAACTCCACTTCATCGGCAAGCGCCTTGGCCTGTGTGCTGCTGTTTGCCGTGGCGATCACGAAATAGTCCCCGAGCGAGGAAATTTCGCGCACGCCGATCAGCCGGATCTCCTGAGCCTTTTTGCTGTCCAGCGCACGGACAGCCTCCTGTGCAATTTCCAAAGATGTCATATTGCCTGTCATGCTCCCTTTCGTATTTGATTTTCGCCCCCGGGACTTACCCCCGGGAAAGGATCAGGCTGTTGTAAGCCTCTACCGTATCCGGATGGATCAGGCTCTGCTTCTGACTCAGTTCACCGATGGTGAACGCCAGACATTCGATCAGCGTGCCGTCCAGATCGCGGTATGCGCTTTCCCGCAGCTTTTCCACCCCATCATAACTGCGGTCGGCAGAAATATAATCGGCAAGGCAGACCACCTTTTCCAGCAGCGTCATGCCGGCGCGGGCCGTGGTGTGGTAGCGGATGGCGCCGAGGATCTCGCCGTCGGAAACGCCGAAGCGGGTCTGCGCCGCAGCCATACCTGAAATTGCGTGCAGCAGCTTGGGAGAACGCTTTTCCACCTGACTTAATATTATACCAAACTCTTCGATCATTTGCAACTGCTCTTCCGGCGGCAGTTCCTTGGTTGAATCATGCAGAATACCGGCTGTCTGCGCTTTCTGAACATCCGCTCCGTAGCGCCGCGCCAGCCTGACGGCTTCCTGCGCAACACAGACGCTGTGGTGCGCGCGGTACGGCGAAAGCGTGCATTCGATCTCCTGCCGGTATTGTTCAAAGGTCATCAGAATTCCTCTTTTCCTGCGGGGCAGCCGGGCAGTAAAGCCCATGCTGCAGAATATATTGTTCCACAGACTCCGGCACCAAACCATGCAGTTTTTTCCGCCGGGCAGCCAACGCGCGGATCTGCGTGGAGGAGATATCCGGCGGAACGAAATCCGCCACCACCGCGCGGGCGCCGCGTTCCTGCAGCCGGGCCGCATAGTCCTGCAGCGCCGCCGCGGAATCTTCTCCGCGCGGCGCGGCACAGACCGTACAGAGCGAAAAGATCCGTTCCGGGTGCTTCCACTGTTCCAGCGTCAGAAACATATCGGCGCCTGTGATGAAATAAAGCTCCGAGGCAGGAAACTGCTGCTTTAACAGCGTCAGCGTTTCCCAGGTGTAGCTTTTTCCGGCGCGCTGCAGCTCCAGATCGCAGGCGGAAAGCAGCGGCTCTTCTTCCGCCGCAAGACGGCACATGGCCAGCCTGTCCTCTGCCGGGGCAAGATCCGGCGCACGTTTGTGCGGCGGAACATTGGTCACCATCAGCAGCACCCTGTGCAGCCCCAGCAGCCGGGCAAAGCCGCGCGCCAGGGCGATATGCCCGTTATGGATCGGGTTGAAGGTACCGCCCAGAATGGCGATCCTGCGGTCTTCCACTGGTTTTCACCGTCCTTTTCTGCGCGCCGGTTCAGCGCTTTTTCGATTTCGGCAGCTCGATCACCGGCTTTTTTTCGTTCCGGCGGTAGAGCACGAATTTGGAACCGATCACCTGAACCACTTCGGCCTTTGTCTCGCCCGCGATCTGTCCGGCAAATTCCTTTGCGGAACCGGGCGCTGTTTCCAGCGCTTTGCCCTTGATCAGCTCCCGGGCGTTCAGAGCGCCTTCGGCCTGCGCGATCAGTTCGTCGGAAATTCCGCCTTTTCCAACCATCAGGATGGTATCTTCGTTCACGGCAAGCGAGCGCAGAAATGCGCGTTGTTTACTGGTCAGCATAACAATCTCCTTTTTGAGCGCGGCTGCGCTCCTGAAATATAGAAAGCCGGATTTTCCGGCAAAAGCTGCGTCATAAGGAATCGATCAGCGCCGCGATCGCGTTTTCGTCATTGGTCACCGTTACCCGGTCGGCTGTCTGCCGGACGATTTCCAGCGCATTGCCGACCGCAACGCCGAGATCGGCTTCCTGCAGCATGGACAGATCATTTTCATAGTCCCCGATGCAGACCACCCGGCTGATCTGCGGCAGCATGGCACGCAGCGCACGCACCGCGCATCCTTTTGTGGCGCGCTTGTCAAGGACTTCAACGCCGACCGGCCAGCTGCGCGAAAAATCGCACATCTTTCCGAGAGACGACTGCCGCAGCTCCGTCTGCGCGCACACTGCCGCCGCGGCTCTGCGAAAAACGAAAATCATTTTCAGCCACGGCTCTCCGTTCAGCTCCGGCAGCTTTTCCTTTGCCTGCTCCCATTCCAGATACTGCCGCCCGGTCTCGGAATTCAGAATCACGGCCTCCATTTCCTCCGCATACGGTTCTGCCGCCTGCATCAGTTCCGCCAGCGGGACGGGGATCCTGCGGCTGCAGAGCATCTGCTTTCTGGAAAGATCGTAGATCCCGGCGCCGTTGAACGTGATAACCGGCGCATTCGGTTCAAACAAACCGGCAAACCGGGAAAAATGGGACGGCAGGCGGCCGGTCGCAACGGAAAAGGTACCTCCATTCTGCTGAAACCGCGCGATCGCTTCGCAATTTTCCGCAGAAACCGTACCGTCGGAACGGATCATCGTGCCGTCCAGATCGGTGATCAGCAGCGTTCCGTCATACCGTTTTGCCATGTCAGCCATCCTTCCCTTCCGCAGCGGCATTGGCTGATTGGCTCGCTCCCTGCGCGGCGGCACGCTCCCGGAGCGCCTGCTGCAGCGCTGCGAGCGCACGGCCGCGGTGGCTGACGGCATCCTTTTCCGCATCCGACAGCTCCGCATAGGTCTTTTCCCCCACCAGAAACAGCGGATCGTAGCCGAATCCGCCCGCACCGCGCGGCGCAAAGGCGATACGCCCTTCGCATTCGCCGCGGACGCAGACGATTTCTCCGCCGGGAAACGCACAGCAGACCGCAGAAACAAAGCGCGCCGTCCGTTCGGATTCCGGCACCTGTTCCAGCTCGTGCAGCAACTTCCGGTTCCGCTGCCCGTCGGTGGCGCCTTCGCCTGCATAGCGCGCCGAATAAACGCCGGGAGCACCGCCCAGCGCATCCACCATCAGGCCGGAATCGTCCGCCACGGCAGGAAGGCCGGTCTGCCGCATGGCGGATTCCGCCTTCAGCCGGGCATTCTGCTCAAAGGTCGTCCCGGTTTCCTCCACCTCGTCGAGCACAAAGCCCGCCTGTTCCGCCGTCTGGGCACGGATGCCGAGCGGGGCAAGGATCCGTTCCAGCTCCGCCAGCTTTTTCTTGTTGTGGGTCGCAATAATAAAGGTCTGCATGGGTTCCTCCGTTATCCTTCGGTATTGAACAGCGCAGCGGCAAATTCTCTGGCGTCGAACGGCTGCAGATCGTCGATCTGTTCACCGACACCGATAAATTTGACCGGTACGCCGAGATCTTCCCGGATGGACAGCACAACGCCGCCCTTGGCCGTTCCGTCGAGCTTGGTCAGCACGATGCCGGTCAGCCCGGCCGTTTCGCGGAATGCGCGCGCCTGATTGACGGCGTTCTGGCCGGTGGTCGCGTCCAGCACCAGCAGAACCTCCTTATCGGCCTGCGGCAGCTCGCGGTCAATGATGCGATGGATCTTGCCCAGCTCATCCATCAGATTCTTTTTATTGTGCAGGCGGCCGGCCGTGTCGCAGATGACAAGATCCGCATTGCGCGCCTTTGCCGCAGAGATCGCGTCGAACACCACGGCAGCCGGGTCGGAGCCTTCGCCCTGCGAAACCATTTCCGCACCGGCGCGGTCGGCCCAGATCTTCAGCTGATCCACCGCCGCTGCCCGGAACGTATCGGCCGCGGCGAGCACGACCTTTTTCCCTTCGGCGGCAAAACGCGCTGCCAGCTTTCCGATCGTTGTCGTTTTTCCGACGCCGTTGACCCCGATGACCAGGATCACGGAGGGTCTGGTGTTCAGCTGAAGCTCCTGACCGCCCTCCAGCTGCTCGGCAATCAGCTCCTGCAGCATCGCGCTGATCTGCTGTGGATCCTTTACGCCGCGCTCCTTTACACGCGCACGCAGCTCTTCACAGATTGTTGCCGACGTCGCAGCGCCGACATCCCCCATGATCAGAAGCTCCTCCAGTTCCTCGAACAGCTCTTCGTCTATCTTCGTAAAAGATTTGAGCATGGAATCGATCTGATGCACCACGCTGTCACGTGTTTTTTTCAGTCCCTGACTGATCTTTTTAAAAAATCCCATAATACCGAATTCCTTTCGCCGGAAA
>JAQXJH010000072.1 GCA_029008595.1 Bacillota bacterium | reverse complement strand
CAGAGCCTGACCGATGCAGGGAACACGGTCGTCGTCATTGAGCATAATCTGGACGTGATCAAAACGGCCGATTATATCATCGATCTCGGCCCGGAGGGCGGGGACCGCGGCGGCGAAGTGGTCGTCACCGGAACGCCCGAGCAGGTCGCCGCCTGCGAAGCGTCCTATACCGGCCGGTATCTGAAAAAAATGCTGGAAAAATAAATCCGGAGCGTCTTCGACGATTGGCCGGATATTTCTGAAAACGAAGAGAGCCGGAACCTGTCCACCCAGGTTCCGGCTCTTCTTTTTTTCAGGGATTAATATTTTTTGCGCTCCACATAGTGCGTATGCAGAATCTCATGCGCCTTGTGGCTTCCCGGTTCACCGAAATAATCGTCATAGACCATCTTGATTACGGGGCTTTCGTGCGATTTGCGCAGCGGCAGGTTTTTGTCCTCTTCGTAAAGCGCCTTTGCGCGGATCGCGCGGAGGTCGGTAAAGTTGCGGACAGAGGCCGGCTGAACCGGCTGACCGCCGCCGTTCACGCAGCCGCCCGGGCAGCACATGATCTCAATGAACTGATAATCGGCTTCTCCGGACTTGACCTTTTCCAATACTTCCTTGGCATTGGCCAGACCGCTCGCTACGGCAACCTTGACATCCATACCGCCGACATGGTAGGTGGCTTCCTTGATGCCCTTGGTGCCGCGGACTTCCGTGTAATCCACGCTGTCGAGCGCTTTGCCTTCCAGAACGTCGGCAGCGGTGCGCAGAGCGGCTTCCATCACGCCGCCGGTCGCGCCGAAGATCGCGGCGGCGCCGGTCGTAACGTCGAGCGCCGGATCAAATTCTTCATCCGGCAGCTCTGTAAAGCTGAGATGCGCGCGGTTGATCATCCGGGCCAGCTCACGCGTGGTCAACGCATAGTCCACGTCCGGTACACCGGCAGCGGATTCTCCGTCGCGTCCGACCTCGAATTTTTTCGCGGTGCAGGGCATGATGGAAACGCAGACGATGTCTTTCGGATCGATATCGTGCTTTTCGGCATACCAGGTCTTGATGACCGCGCCAGTCATCTGCTGCGGAGATTTGCAGCTCGAAAGATGCGGAAGCAGCTCCGGATAATAATGCTCGCAGTATTTGATCCATCCCGGCGAGCAGGAGGTGATCATCGGCAGCACGCCGCCGTTTTTCACGCGATCCAGAAATTCGTTGGCTTCTTCCATGATCGTCAGGTCGGCGCCGAAATCGGTGTCGAACACCTTGTCAAATCCAAGGCGGCGCAGCGCGGCCACCATTTTGCCCTTGACGTTGGTTCCCACCGGCATGCCGAAGCATTCGCCGAGCGTTGCGCGGATCGCCGGGGCGGTCTGCACCACAACGTGCTTGCTCGGATCGGCCAGAGCTTCAAACACACGGTCGGTGTCGTCCTTTTCGCGCAGGGCGCCGGTCGGGCAGTTGACGATGCACTGACCGCAGCCAACGCAGGCGACCTGATTGAGCTGCAGGCCGAATGCGCAGCCGATCTCGCTGTCAAAGCCGCGGTTGTTTGCGCCGATCACGCCGATGGCCTGCGCCTGACATGCCGCAACGCAGCGGCGGCAGAGGATGCACTTGCTGTTGTCGCGCACAAGGTAATCGGTGCTTTCGTCTGCCGTGGTGTTCGGGCGCGCACCTTCAAACTCGGTTTCGTCCACGCCGTATTCCTGACAAAGCTTTTGCAGCTCGCAGTTGGTGCTGCGCACGCAGGAAAGGCAGCGGCGTTCGTGGGTGGAAAGGATCAGTTCCAGCGTCATTTTTCTGGAATTGCGGACCTTCGGGGTGTTTGTATAAACTTCCATGCCCTCGTTGACCGGATAAACACAGGAGGCGACAAGGCTTCTGGCGCCTTTCACTTCCACAACGCAGATCCGGCAGGCGCCGATTTCGTTGATCTCCTTCAGATAGCAAAGCGTGGGGATGTGGATCCCCGCAAAGCGCGCCGCTTCCAGAATGGTAGACCCGGCCGGCACCGAGAGGGGCATGCCGTTGATTTTAAGATTGACCATTTGATTCATGCTGGGCACACTCCTTTCTTATTTCTTTTCAATTGCGCCGAATTTGCATTTTTCCATGCACGCGCCGCACTTGATGCATTTTGCGGTGTCGATCACATGCGGCTGCTTGACGGTGCCGCTGATGGCGCCCACCGGGCAGTTGCGTGCGCAGAGTGTGCATCCGCGGCACTTGTCGGGATCAATATGATAGTTCAGCAGCGCCTTGCACACGCCGGCCGGACATTTTTTGTCCACCACATGCGCGATATACTCATCGCGGAAATAGCGCAGCGTGGAAAGCACCGGGTTCGGGGCGGTCTGGCCAAGGCCGCAGAGCGCGTTGTCCTTGATGTAGTAGCACAGCCGCTCCAGACGATCCAGATCCTCCATCGTGCCGTTGCCCTTGGTGATCTTGTCAAGGATCTCATACAGGCGCTTTGTTCCGACGCGGCACGGCGTACATTTGCCGCAGGATTCGTCGACCGTGAATTCCAGGAAGAATTTTGCGATATCGACCATGCAGGTGGTGTCGTCCATGACGATCAGACCGCCGGAGCCCATCATCGAACCGATGGCAAGCAGGTTGTCGTAATCGATCGGAATATCAAAATGCTCCGCGGGGATGCATCCGCCGGAAGGTCCGCCCGTCTGCGCGGCCTTGAACGTATGTCCGTTCGGCACGCCGCCGCCGATCTCCTCGACGATCTCGCGCAGGGTGGTTCCCATCGGGACTTCGACCAGGCCGGTGTGCTTGATCTTTCCGCCAAGGGCAAACACCTTGGTGCCCTTGGATTTTTCGGTTCCCATACTGCTGAACCATTCGGCGCCCTTCAGAATGATCTGCGGCACGTTTGCCCAGGTTTCTACGTTGTTCAGGATCGTCGGCTTTCCGAACAGACCCTTGACGGCCGGGAACGGCGGACGCGGACGAGGCTCGCCGCGCTTGCCTTCGATGGAGGTCATCAGAGCGGTCTCTTCGCCGCAGACGAATGCGCCGGCGCCGAGCCGCAGCTCAATATCGAACGAGAAGCCGGAATTGAAGATGTTGTCGCCGAGCAGCCCGTATTCATGCGCCTGATCGATGGCGATCTGCAGGCGCTTGACCGCGATCGGGTATTCCGCGCGGACGTAAATGTAGCCCTGGGAGGCGCCGATGGCATAGCCTGCGATCGCCATGGCTTCCAGCACGACGTGCGGATCGCCTTCCAGAACGGAACGATCCATGAACGCGCCGGGGTCGCCTTCGTCGGCGTTGCAGCAGACATACTTCTGGTCAGCCTGGTTGGCAGCCGCAAAGCTCCATTTGCGGCCGGTCGGGAAACCGGCGCCGCCGCGTCCGCGCAGACCGGAGGCGGTGATCACGTCGATGACATCCTTCGGCGTCATCTCGGTCAGAACCTTGCCCAGAGCGGCGTAGCCGTCCATGGCGATGTACTCATCAATATTTTCCGGATTGATCACGCCGCAGTTGCGCAGAGCGGTGCGGCGCTGTTTGGCGTAAAAATCGGTCTCGTTCAGGGATTTGATTCTGTCTTCCGCAACGGTCTCCTGATACAGAAGGCGCTTTACGATGCGGCCTTTCAGCAGATGCTCCTCCACAATCTCGGGAATATCCTCCACTGTTACGCGGCTGTAAAAGCTGCCTTCCGGATAAACGATCATGATCGGGCCGAGCGCGCAGAGACCGAAGCATCCGGTGCGCACCACGTTGACTTCCTGTTCCAGTCCGTTCTTGGCGATTTCTTCTTTCAGTGCTTCAATGATTTTTTCGCTGTTCGAGGAGGTACACCCCGTACCGCCGCATACAAG
This sequence comes from Bacillota bacterium, assembly GCA_029008595.1. Lineage (GTDB taxonomy): Bacteria > Bacillota > Clostridia > Oscillospirales > Acutalibacteraceae > CAKXIK01. The sequence continues at coordinate 5,807 of JAQXJH010000072.1, read as the reverse complement.
CACATTGGAACGATACATTCCGTTTCCTCCTTATTTCAATTGGCGCCGAGTGTAAACTCGGTCACGACATTGCCGTTGATCAGGTGATCGCTGACAACGCGGGCGGCCTTTTCCGCCGTCATTTTTACATAGGTCGTCTTGGTTCCGTCGGCATCGTAAACCTCGACCACCGGCTCGTACTGACACATCCCGATGCAGCCGGTCTGAGTGACCAGAACATTCAGGTGATGCTTTGCCGTTTCTTCTGCAAATGTATTCAAAACCGGGCGTGCGCCTGCCGCAATTCCGCAGGTCGCCATTCCGACCAGAACGCGGACATCGGCGCTGCTTTCTGTCCGCAGGCCGACCTGACTCTGCATTTTTTCCTTGATCGCTTTGAGTTCCGCTAACGATTTCATCTTGTATGGCCCTTCCTTTCCTGTGTGCCCGAAGGCAGATTTCTGTCCGTTTTCCCGTCATCCGTCCGAAGCGTATCCGCGGCAGAGGTTTCCCGGCCCGAAAGCAGCCGTCCGGTTTCCTCCTGCAGATATTCCGAGATCCACCCGATCACATCCGCGTCGTTCAGAGAAATATCTTCCCCCAGCTCTCTGCGCAGCAGAGCGGTGTCCAGAGCAAGCTCCTTTTCCCCGAAGGAACGGCGGAATTCAAAATCCAGTTCCGGATTGCAGCGGATCAGCAGCGCCACGGTGCCGTTGATATCCCCCAGGGGGATCATGTCCACATGACCGGTATCAAACTCCGCGGTCACAACCGTCCCCGCGCCGCATACGGAATCGATGCGGAAGCTGCCTCCCGTCATTTCCGCCGCCATTTTGAACAGCGGGATCCCAAGCCCGACCGTCCGCGTGGTGCGGGTGGTGAAAAAGGGATCGCAGGCCTGTTTTGCCTGCTGCGGCGTCATGCCGCATCCGTTGTCTTCCACGCGGATCTGCAGCAAATGGCGGGCGTCGTTTTCCCGGATCAGGATCCGGATCCGGTCTGCTCCGGCCGCGATCGAATTCTGCACAAGATCCAGTACATGCAGGGAAAGCTCTCTCATAATCCGCCGTACCTTTCGTTCGGTGTCCGTGGGTTCCGGCGCCGGATTACATGTACTTGGCGAGCACTCCCTCAACCTCTTCCGGCGTCAGACGGCCGTAAACGTCGTCATTGACCGTCAGAACGGGAGCAAGACCGCAGGCGCCGACACAGCGGCAGGCGGTCAGAGAAAAACGGCCGTCCGGCGTGCATTCCTCCGGGCCGATCCCAAGCTTTTCGGTGATCTTTTCGATCAGCTTGCCGGACCCTTTTACATAGCATGCCGTTCCGAGGCAGACGGAAATGTGATACTGCCCTTTCGGCGTGAGCGCAAACTGGGAATAGAATGTAGAAACACCGTAAACGGTTTCCAGCGGAACGTCCAGTCCTTCCGCCACCATGGTCTGCACCTCGACCGGCAGATAGCCGTAAATCTCCTGTGCGGCCTGCAGAACCGGCAGAACGGAGCCCCGCTGGTTCTTGTGCTGCTCAATGACCTCGGCAAGCTGTTTTGCCTGCTCCGGTGTTCCCTTGAACGGGATTGAGCTGATTCGCTTTTGCATCGCTTTTCCTCCTTGCAAATTTAAATACCTTCGCTGATCCGAATCGTTAATTTTCTAACAATCCGACATTATCAATAATTATATCAATATTCCTGTCGAATTGCCATAGAGTTAGCATGTGCTATGTAAAAAATAATGCGGTATCGATATTACGCTATCGATACCGCAAAACTGGTTTGCGTGACGCACGGAATCCGCGGCTTCCGTGCCGGAACGAAGCATCCAAAAGGGGAGGGGGTCAGCCCCTGTCAGAAAGGCAGGCATCGATCCGGAGCGCCAGGCGGTAGGCCCGTTCTCCGCTCTGCAGAACCGTGACGCCGTGCTTCAGGGCAGAGGCGCGCGCGTCCTCGTCCAGCGGGGCGTTGTCACAAAGAATGATGCAGGCGCACCCGGTCAGCGCGGCCACGCCGATGGCGTTCACATTTCCCATCACGGTGATCCACGCTTCATTTTTTCCGAGACGGCTCATCGCCCAGCTGAGCAGATCGCCGGCGTAACAGCCGGAAATCCCGGTCTCCATATTGCTGCAGGTTCCGGCAAGCACCCGCAGCCCGCAGTTTTTTTGCAGTTCCAGAACGGTCATGGCCGCTTCTCCTTTTCTTTTCCCGAACAGACTTTGCCTGCCGCTGACGCTGAATTTTCCCGACAGAAGCCTGAATTTTGCTGTGTTTTTTTATTATACAGGAAGAAACTGTGACTTTCAATAAATTCAAAAAATTTTAAAAATAAAATCAGTCGAATACGCTGCTGGAAATTTGAAAAAAACATTCATTTTTACAAAGTAACTATCTTGTTAGGTTTTTTTCGGCGGCAAAATGGAAGGATTTCCTACACCTTTTTTTCAAATCGGGATTGACAAATTGCGGCGGCGCTCATAAAATGCAAATATGCCTTTACCGCGTTAAATCATTGCTCAGTGAAGCAGTGATGCGCAGAATGCAAAATTTTATATGGAGGTTGTCTTGAATGAGCAGAGTTTACAATTTTTCCGCCGGCCCCTCGATGCTCCCGGAATCCGTTTTGCGGCGCGCAGCTGAAGAAATGATGGATTATCAGGGCTCAGGTCAGTCTGTGATGGAGATGTCTCACCGTTCAAAGGTGTACGAAGGCATCATCACCGAGGCGGAATCACTGCTTCGCGAACTGATGCAGATCCCGTCCAATTACAAGGTTTTATTTTTGCAGGGCGGTGCGTCATCACAGTTTGCGATGGTTCCGCTCAATCTGATGACAGGCAGCGGCAAGGCTGATTATGTGCTGACCGGTCAGTGGGCGACCAAGGCCTTCAAGGAAGCCTCCCGCTACGGAGAAGCAAAAGCCGTGGCAAGCAGCAAGGACAAAACCTTCAGCTACATCCCGGAGCTGGATCCGGATACCTTTACAAAGGACGCGGATTATTTCCATATCTGCATGAACAATACGATCTACGGCACCGTGTACCACGAGCTTCCGCAGACCGGGGATGTGCCGCTGGTAGCGGATATTTCCTCCTGCGTGCTGTCGCGGCCGATCGATGTTTCGCGTTTTGGCCTGCTTTACGCCGGTGCGCAGAAGAACATGGCGCCGGCCGGGCTGACGGTCGTGATCGTGCGCGATGACCTGATCGGCCATGCGCAGGAGATCACCCCCACGATGTTCAACTATCAGATCCACGCCGAAAACGGCTCCATGTTCAACACGCCGCCCTGCTATACCATTTATATTGCGATGCTCGTCCTACGCTGGCTGAAGGAAGAGATTGGCGGGCTGGAAAATATGTATCAAATCAACCTGAAAAAGGCAAATATGCTTTACGATTTTCTGGATTCTTCCTCGCTGTTCCACGGTACGGTGGTTCCGAAGGATCGTTCGCTGATGAACGCGCCGTTCGTGACCGGAAACGAAGAAACGGACGCCAGATTTGTAAAAGAGGCCACTGCTGCCGGTTTTGTCAACCTGAAGGGTCACCGCACCGTCGGCGGAATGCGCGCTTCGATGTATAATGCGATGCCGGTGGAAGGCGTGGAAAAGCTGGTTGCGTTCATGAAGGACTTTGAAGCCAGAAACGGCTGAGAAGAGCGGCTGAAAAGAGGAATAAAAGCCGGACGCGGAACGCCTCCGCAGCCGGCAGGCCGAACCGCGGCAAAACAGCGGTCCGGCGGAAGGATAGGGTGAAGAACATGTTTCAGATTCAGACATTGAACAAGATCTCGCCGGCCGGACTGAACCGGTTCGGCAAGGAATATACCTGCGGAGACAATATCGCTGCGCCGGACGGGATCCTGGTCCGTTCGGCTTCCATGCACGAAATGCAGCTGCCGGAATCTTTGCTGGCGATTGCGCGTGCGGGAGCGGGGGTAAACAACATTCCTGTTGACGCCTGCAGCGAAAAAGGCATCGTTGTCTTCAACACCCCCGGTGCCAATGCCAATGCGGTGAAAGAGCTCGTTCTGGCAGGGCTGCTGCTTTCCTCCCGAAAAGTAGTTCCTGCCATTGAATGGGCCAAAACCCTGAAGGGGCAGGGCGATGCCGTCGGAAAAGCAGTGGAAAAGGGCAAAGGGGCGTTTGTCGGGCCGGAGATTTCGGGCAAAACGCTCGGTGTGGTCGGTCTCGGCGCGATCGGTATCCTGGTCGCCAACGCTGCTCAGGCGCTCGGCATGACGGTTCTGGGGTATGACCCGTATCTTTCGGTAGACGCGGCATGGAAGCTTTCCCGCGGCATCCGCCATGCGCTGTCGCTCGAGGATATTTATCAGAACAGCGATTATATCACCGTCCACGTTCCGCTGACTCCTTCCACCAAAGGAATGATCAATGCGGAGACCATTGCATCCATGAAGGACGGCGTGCGCATCCTGAACTTTGCGCGCGGCGATCTGGTGGAGACCGGGGCGCTGCTGGAAGGTCTTACTTCCGGCAAGGTCGCTGCCTATGTAACGGATTTTCCGAGCGATGAAATGCTGTGTGTGGACGGCGTTACCGCGATTCCGCATCTCGGCGCGTCCACGCCGGAATCGGAGGACAACTGCGCAGAAATGGCCGCCAACGAGCTGATGGAGTATCTGGAAAATGGAAATATCCGCAATTCCGTCAATCTGCCGAACGTGTCTCTGCCGCGCGTTGGGGATGAGAGAGTCTGTGTGATCCATCAGAACATTCCGAATATGCTTACGCAGATCTCCGGCCTTTGCTCGGCGCAGGGCGTCAATATTGAAAATATGCAGAGTGTTTCCAAAAAGGATTATGCCTATACGATCCTTGATATCACCGGCACGGCGGACGGAGCAGTCCGTCAGATCGCAGCGATCCCGGGTGTGAAGCGCGTCCGCGTGATCCGCTGAGCCTGTTTTTGTCCGCTTCCTGCGCGGGCAAAGAAAGATGCGGGCACACAGCGGATTCTCCCTTCCGTTTTTTGAAAATTTATTCCCTGAATCAGGATCCGTCCGCTTGCCGGGCGGATCCTGATTTTTGCGCGGAAAACGGGGCAGACGGCTGCGCGGCGCTGCTGCGGGCATCGTTCCCGGATCGGCGGATGAACGTCCGGATCGACTAATCCGCTGTTTTTCGTCCATACTATCTTCAGGCTGCAGAACGGGCGGTACAGAAACGCCGCCCGGAGGAAAGGAAGAAAAACGGATGAAAAATCGTGCGGTGATCAGCTTCTGCGTTTTGATCGCCCTGTTTACGGGCATGCTGTTCCGCCTGCTGGATCTTTCTCAGGGAGAAACGCTCCGGCAGACGGCACAGGCGCAGAGCAGCTATGTAATGACGCTCGGCAAAACGCGCGGAACGATCTATGACTGCAATCTTTGCCCGCTGACCAATGCGGTCTCGTCGTCCCGTGCGGTCGCGGTTGCCACGCCGGAGAGTGTGACGGCGATCCGTAAAGCGCTTTCGCCGTATGAAGCATCCCGGGTGTTTGAACAGCTGCAGAAGGGCCGTCCCGTTTCGTTCGGATGGCCGGAAGACGTGAAAGCCGGGGCGGCCGGTCTGCTGACGTACCGGCTGCCGCAGCGCGGCGCACAGCACGCCGGTCTGGAGCACGTCCTCGGCTATGTGGGGCAGGACGGGCACGGCGTGACGGGGATCGAACGATCGTTTGACGCTTGGCTTTCCGAGTGCAGCGGCGCGGTCACGCTGCGTTACCGGGCGGATGCGCTCGGGCGCGCGCTTACCGGAGAGAGCATGACGCTGGAGGATACCACCGCCGCCAGCCGCAGCGGCGTTGTGCTTACCATTGACGAACGG
>JAQXJH010000071.1 GCA_029008595.1 Bacillota bacterium | reverse complement strand
ATAGACGGACGCCGTTTTCGTCCGGACATCGTAACGGATCGCTCCCTCTTCGCTGATGGAAAGCAGATACCGTTCTTCCATCCATGCGGCCGGGATGCCGGCTTTCTCCGGAAACACGAGCATCTGCTCGCCGTTCACCGGCTGCAGGGTCAGTCTGCCGCTGTTTTGTTCCACCCGGCAGCATCCCAGCCCTCTGACGAATGCAAAAGACCCTTCCTGCGCGCTGCTTTCCGCCAGTTTTTCCGCCTGGCCCGCAGAAAGCTCCAGGGAATACAGGGACTGCACCCCGTCCCCGTGCAGCACAAAAAACATCCGGCCCGATCCGGTACCGAGCAGCTCCACACCGGCCGAAGGTTCCGCACAAAGCGGGAACTGCAGCGGCAGGACATCCTCCCCGCGCAGCAGCGCCGTATGCAACGGTTCCCAGCCGGCCCACAGCACGCAGCTTTTCAGCAGCGGCGGCTCGCATTCCGCCGGTTCTGCCGTCTGCGGAGCGCGGTGGATCCCGTACAGAACCGTCTGCCCGGCCAAAGACTGCAGCTCGCCGGGCAGCACATCGAGCAGGCGGAGATCCTGCACCGGAACGCAGATCTCCTGCTGCGGCTCCGCATAAAACAAAAAGGCGCTGCGCCCGGTCATCCGTTCCAGTTCCCGATACAGCGGCGCATTGTCCCCATCCGCTTCCGTTCGGACAAAACATCCGTTCTGCCCTGCAAAACAGGCGTCCGCCACCGTTCCGCAAAAGGAAAACGCCGCCTGCTCCGCGCCGGAGCCGGACAAGCTCTGCCGGATGACCCGGATCTCATTGCCGCGGGAAAGCAGGGCGCGCACCGAACCGCCTTCCAGCTCGATCCGGCGAAGCACAGAATCCTGCAGCGGGATGCGCAGCGGCATCCGCTCCGCCGAATCGCCGCGCAGCAGCAAAACCTGAAAAAAAGGCTCCGGCCCTTCCGTCTGCTCCAAAAGCACGGTTCTGTCTTCCCATTCGCCCAGCAGGCGAAGCTTTCTGCGGGAATAAAAATTTCTCTGATCCAGAATTCTCACGGCGCGGTTCCTTTCCTGCCGGAGCAGCGGCGCAGGCGCCGTTTTCTCCGTTTTTTCTTATTATATCATGCATTTTCGTTTCTGAACAGGACAAAAACAAAACAATTTCCGCAAAGCAGGCAAAAGGTTTTCCGCCGATTCTTCCGCACATTATGACAAAAAACACACGCCATTGTGCAATAGGATTTTTCAGACGGATATGGTATATTGAAAATAAAGACCCGGCGCAGACATGCAGCCGGAACAAAGGAGGAATCCCTGTGAGTAAAATTACCTTTATGGGCGCAGGAAGCACCGTTTTTGCGCGCAACGTGATCGGCGACTGCCTGTGTGCGGAGGCTTTGCGGGACAGCGAATTTGCTTTGTACGACATCGACGCTTCCCGGCTGAAGGAAAGCGAAGCGATCCTCAGCATGATGAACAAAACGCTCGGCGGGCACGGCAGAATCCGGTCGTATCTGGGCGTGGAACAGCGCAAGGAAGCGCTGCGCGGCGCAGATTTTGTCGTGAACGCGATTCAGGTCGGGCTTTACGACCCCTGCACCATCATTGATTTTGAGGTGCCGAAAAAATACGGACTGCGGCAGACGATCGCGGACACGCTGGGCATCGGCGGGATCATGCGCGCGCTTCGCACGATCCCCGTTCTGCAGGATTTTGCCGCCGACATGGAAGAGGTATGCCCCGACGCATGGTTCCTGAACTATACCAACCCCATGGCGATGCTCTCCGGCTTTATGCAGCGCTACACCGGCATTAAGACCGTCGGCCTCTGCCACAGCGTGCAGGTCTGCAGCGAGCATCTTCTTAAATCCCTCGGCATGGACGACAAGCTGGAAGGCCGCCGCGAGCTGATCGCCGGGATCAACCACATGGGCTGGCTGCTGGAGCTGGCCGACCGCGACGGCAATGATCTTTATCCGGAGATCCGCCGCCGCGCTGCCGAAAAAAATGCCGCCGAAAAGCACGGCGACATGGTGCGGTTTGAATACATCCGGCGGCTGGGCTATTACTGCACGGAATCCAGCGAACACAACGCGGAATACAATCCGTTCTTCATCAAATCCAAATATCCCGAGCTGATCGACCGCTACAACATTCCGCTGGATGAATATCCGCGCCGCTGCGTCAACCAGATCGAGGGCTGGAAAAAGGAATATGACGAGCTGAGCCGGAAAAGCGAGCTGCCGCACGAGCGTTCCAAGGAATATGCTTCGCGCATCATGGAGGCCATCGTCACCGGAACGCCCTACGAGATCGGCGGAAACGTGCTGAACCGGGGCGGGCTGATTGAAAACCTTCCCGAGGATGCCTGCGTCGAGGTTCCCTGCCTGGTCAACGGCAACGGGATCCATCCCTGCCGCGTCGGCCGTCTGCCGGTACAGCTGGCCGCAATGAACATGACCAACATCAATCCGCAGCTGATTACCATCGAGGCTGCCGTTACCCGCAAGCGCGACCTGATCTACAATGCGGCAATGTTGGAGCCGCACACCGCCGCCGAGCTTTCCATCGACGAGATCGTTTCCATGGTGGACGATCTGATCGAGGCACACGGCGATTATCTTCCCAAATATCATTGATGCATGGATCAACCGCAGAAAGGGATGGGTTCCGAGGAGCCCATCCCTTTCTGTATTTTCGCCTGCGGCGCATGGATTTCTGCTTTCCGGACAGCGCAGCGCGGCCATCCGTTTCGCCTAAAGTTCCAGCTTCCATCCATGATCGCCGTGGTAGATCATCTGCTTTGTCATGCCGCCGTCGATGCAGATATTTTCCCCTGTGATGAACCCGGCCTTTTCGGAACAGAGGAACAGAACCATATTGGCAATATCGCTTGGATCCCCTACCCGGCCTGCCGGCTGCTGAACCGCGTCGGCTCCCTCGTAAACGCGGTAAGCCGTATCGATCCAACCGGGAGAAATGGAATTGACCCGCACTTTTCCCGAAAAGCTGACCGCCATCGCGTGTGTCAGAGCTGCGATGCCGCCCTTGGCCGCCGTGTAGCTTTCGGTCTGCGGCTGGCTCATCCGGTCCCTGGACGACGAGATATTGATGATCACACCGCCCGGGCCGAAATGCTCCGCAAAAAGTTTGCTGAGGTAAAAGGGTGCCGTTACACCGACCGATAATGCGTACTGAAACTCCTCATACGAACAGTCAGCGATCCCTTTCATCAGCGGCAGGGCATTATTGATCAGATAATCCACATGGCCGTACTTTTTCAGTACACCGGCAGCAAAGGCCTCCAGCGTTTCCTTTTTGCTGATATCTCCGACATAATGATCCCCCGGCGCGATGTCGATGATCTCAACCGCCGCGCCTTCCCCGCGGAATGCCCCGGCGATCGCCTGACCGATCCCGTGAGCGCCGCCGGTCACAACGGCAACTTTGTTTTCAAAATCCATCGGGTACCTCCTTTTGGATGCTGCAGCCTGCTTCGGCGTCCATTCTGCAGCGTCTCGATCTCCGGCATACAGATATTCCGCTCATCCGTCACAAAGCAACAACCACCGAAGCTTTGCATCAGGGTCCCGGGGCTGTCAATCAGTCACGGGCTGTCGGATGTAGCGTTACAATAGATGTGAGACCAAGGGTATAGAAAAAAGCGATTGAGTTCGTTAGAATAAAGCTACCACACCCAAACTAATGAAAGGCCTCAATCGCCATGGATATTGTAGCACAGGAAAAGAAAAACAACAAGCGTTATTTGCCCCATACGGTGAGTACCAAGGAAGGCGCTGTGAAGCTATATCGCCAGACGAAGGATATCGACTTTGTACTTCGCCGATATCACATTTCAAAGGCATCACTCATGCGCTGGAACAGGCTATATGACGGCACGAAGGAATCCCTTGTTCCCAAGTCACACCGCCCCCACAGCCAACATCCCAACGCCCATACGGAAGAAGAGTTGAACTGGATCAAAAACTATCACCGGCGCAATCCCAACATTAGTATGTCTACCGATTTGCGCATTCCGATCCTT
>JAQXJH010000070.1 GCA_029008595.1 Bacillota bacterium | reverse complement strand
ATCAGTTCGCTGCTGGTTTTCCCGTCCCGGATCGCTACCACCCGGCCGACTCGCTTGGAAAGCATCCGGTCATGCGTTACAATGACCACGGTCAGCCCGCTGCGGTTCAATTCGCGGAACACATCCAGAATATAAGCACCGGTTTTGGAATCTACCGAACCGGTCGGTTCATCCGCCAACAGCAGTTTTGGAGAATTGGCCAGGGCGATCGCGATCGCGATACGCTGCTGTTCGCCGCCGGAAAGCTCATTGAGCTTCCGGTTTTTTTTATGTGCCATCCCAACCAGTTCCAGCAGTGTCTGCGCGCGTTCTTCCCGCTGTTTGCGGTGGGAGAGCATCATCGGCATCTGAACGTTTTCCGCCGCAGTCAAATAGGGAAGAAGGTTCCTGGCGTTGTTTTGCCAGACAAAACCGACGGTATTGCGTTTGTAATCCACAAGCTCCTTTTCGCTGAGCTTGAACAGGTTTTTTCCGTCGACAAAAAGCTGCCCGGCAGAAGGCCGGTCCAGCCCGCCGATCATATTCAGGAAAGTGGATTTTCCGCTGCCGCTGTTGCCGATGATCGCAAGCAGCTCGCCGCGTTCTACGGTCAGCTCCAGCCCCTGCAGAGCAAGGACTTCGCTGTCTTTTGTTTTATAGATTTTAACAAGATTTTCGCACAGGATCATCGGATCTGTACGGTTGATTCCGGTATCTGCGGTCGTATCCTTATTCTCCATGGATCAGCTCACCATCTTCCAGTTCATAAACGCAGTCTCCAAGCTCCATCAGCCCTGCATCGTGGGTGGTCATCACAAAGGTCAGTCCTTCGGCTTCAGAAAGCTCACGAAAAATCTTGACGACCTGAAGCCCGGTGTTTGTATCCAGTTCTGCCGTTGGTTCATCGGCGAAAACCACGCGCGGCCGGTGTGCAATTGCCCGGGCAATTGCAACGCGCTGCTGTTCGCCACCGGAAAGCTCCTGCGGCATATGATCCATCCGCGCGCCAAGCCCGACCATTTTCAGGCACTCTTCCGCACGTTTTTTCCGCCCTTCCCGAATTCCGGCCAGCCGAAGCGCAAATTCAACATTTTCACAGGCGTTCATCATTGGGATCAGGGCGACGGACTGAAACACAAACCCGATGTTTTTTCGGCGAAGCAACCCCAGCGCATGATCACTTTCGCCGGAAAGGTCATGCCCGTCAAAAAACACGCTTCCGGTCGTCGGACGGTCCAACGCCCCGAGCAAATTCATCAGTGTCGTTTTTCCTGAGCCGGAGCGCCCCTTCAGAACGCTCAGTTTTCCGGCCGGAACGGACAATGAAATGTTTTTTAAAGCCCAAAACGGCTCGCCTTCTGCCACAGGGAATGCGCGGCCAAGCCCTTTGGTCTGAATGATGGAATCCATTCTGTCAACGCTCCTTTCAGTCCTCTCCCAGCTTGAGAGCCTGTGCAATACGAATCTTTGAGATCAGCCACGCCAGAATGACCATACAGCAGATGATCATCACAGCGATCACCGTAAACAGTCGGACAGCATCGCCGGAATTTGAGATCATTTCAATCGGCAGCACCTGATCGACCGGGCTGTAGGCGATTTGGATCAGCGGCAGATACAGCTTGGTTGCCAAAATTCCGGTCACGATTCCGATCAGGATCGAACTGCCGGAGATCAACAGCTGTTCTCCTGTCAGCATGGAGATAATTTCCCGCATAGAAAGCCCCATCGCCCGGAAAATACCAAACTGAAGTTCCCGGGAGCGAATCGACAGGATCCAGTAGATCAGAAAACCGACCATGCACAAAAGCAGCACGATGATAAAATCGGCAGTCAGAACGCCGTTGGTTCCCTGAAACACAGGATCATTTTTCAGGGAAATCAGATCCGCGGCGGTATCGCGAAAGACGGAAAACCGGATCCCGCGTTCCTGCGCAAAATCATAGACCGGCTGCGAAGAGCCCTCCATCTTCATCCAGATCTGATAGGGCCGAACGCCGCAGGAGGCCTGAAGCTGCGAAAGGTTGGCAACGATCAGGTAATTGGTCGTTTCTACGCTTTCTCCTGTGGACGTCAGGGCAACCGTGCGCGGGGTAAACGCAGGCCAGTAATCCACAAATCCATAAATAACGCCGTACAAAGTGGTACCGCCCGAATCGGTGTAAGAAAGAACGTCGCCGAGAGAATACCCTTTTTCGTCGCGAAAGCTGGAAGAGACCAGGATCCCGCGAGGATCCTGTGAAATGGCGTTCAGGTAGGAATACCAGTGTACAGACATCAGCGAAGTTTTGAAATTGGCAGTCTCACCAAACTCTTTTGTATCGATTCCCATCAGAACGGCATTGCGGATGTTTTTCCCGTCCGTCGTCGATACCGAGGCCGATTTGCTGTAATACACCTTTGTCAGACTCTGGACTCCGGGGATCTGACGGTATTTTTCAAAATTCGGCTCCAAATAATCGGTAGAGCTGCCGCTGCCGGAGAAACCTGTTTCTGCCGTTCCGGCGCTTTCCCAGGCTTCCTGCACAACCACGTCGGAACCGTTCAGATAACGGATCCTGTCCTCTGCGTTTCCGTTGATGGAACGTGCGGCGGTTGTGTTGAAGATGCCGAGCGATATGGTCAGAACCAGAAAGATCATAATAAAGCTCTGGCTGTTTTGCGTGCGCAGAACGCGAAGGAACGCTGCGTAAAGCGAAGGCGGCCAGAACTTTTTGCCTGCTGCAAAAATCAGGCGGATCAGAAGCGGGAGCAGGCGCATGCCGAGCAGCCCGGCACCGATAATGAAAACAGAAGAACTGAAATACAGCAGCGGATCGAGCGTGCCTCCGTTCTGCATTTGCTGCACAAGATAATCCTGCTGATTGTGGAAGGAATAGAGCGCATAAAGAGAAAGCGCCAGAAGAATTACATCAAGAAAAATACGCTGCCACCACGGAGCACGGTGAGAGGATTGTTTTTTTACCTTATGCTGTACGATGCTGATCCCGGAATACCGGAGCACCGGCAGCACAGTTGCGGCACAAGAGGCTGCTGCGGCCAAAACAGCATACAGCACGGACTTTCCGTTTGCGCGGACCGGCAGTGCGCTCCGCTGGACAAATTCCAGAAATGCGTTGGAGGAACCCAGCAGCCGGCAAATCAGAAAGCTGAAGGGATACCCCAAAAGCAGCCCGACAGCAGAGAGCAGAAGCCCCTGCAGCAGGTAAAGAGAGATGATCTGCCGTTTGCCGGAGCCGCGGCTTTTCAAAACCGCGATTTCATTTTCCTCCAGTTCCATCATTTGGCGGCTGACCATAAAAATGAATGCTGCCAGCAGAACAAAAATCGGCGCCTGCAGGACGATCAGGGTCGTTTTCAGCTTGGACGCCTGCGGCAGAAAGCTTTCCAGCTGACTGGTCAGATTTTCATAGCAGGACGTTCCGAGATAGCGGGTCGTCGTCTTCTGAAATTCGGTCAGTGATTGAATGATCCCGCTGATCTGATCCGGCGTGATATCCGGATAATTCAGATAGACGCTTCGACGGACGCTGATGCCGCAGGGATATGTACTGTCAGCAATGAAATGCTCCCGGAACACCTTTTCCGAAACAATCAGATTCGCGCTCAGAATATTGCTGCAGCGGTTCCAGTACAGGTCGTCCTCCTGTGACGCACGGTAAACGCCGACAATTTTAATGCGGTACGGCGTCACGCCGTCCGGCTGCAGAATATTGTTCAGAACCAGTTCTTCTCCAATCAGAAGATCCTGCTGCTGCAGCGCTCTCTGGCTGACGATAGCCTCCAGAACACCGTCACTGGCGGTATCCGACGGAGAAGAACCGGAAACGATTTCCGTATGTTCCGAAAAGTCCGAAAGATATCCGAAAGCGATCTGTCTCTTTTTTCCGTCGGAGCGTTCTCCCTGCAGAATCGCCTGCGAAGAGCTGACCGTATATTCCTCAATGACCATTCGTGTGGGAACATTGATCGATTCCTGCAGCGCGGCATGCTGTCGCAGAAGGTCCTCAAAATATGTAATGGTGCTGTCCTTTACATTGTTGGAGGTGATACTGCTTTTCAGAGTGACTTCCGCCGGGTATGCGTTGGTATCTGTCAGCTTCTGACTGAGTGTTTTGGTCAGCGTGCGCTGCAGCACTGCATCGGAATAAATCGGATTGCTGGCGGCGACCGCGATCAGCAGAAGATTGCCGATCAGCAGACAAATTGCCATCCATTTTTTGTTAATCAACTTACGCAGAACAAAACGCAGCATGTGCGCCACCTCTTTAATTTAAAATGACTTGCTGTCCCTCGGAAAGACCGTCCAAAATACAGACGACATCGTTGTTTTTCGGGCCGCAGAGTACATTGCGCTTCAAGGAAACGCCGTTTTCCGAAATCAGAACATAATCGACGGAAGCATCCGAGCGAATGGCGGTACGGTCGAGCAGAAGCATGTTTTCCAGTTCCAGAACCGTACATTCCGCAGCCGGTGCGCCGTTTTGCGGAATATTCTGCGGGTGATTGATGCGAATATAAATACTCTGATCGTCCAGAACAGCATCAATGCCGCAGGGAGTTGCCGCAATACTTCCGGAGGAGCTCCACTGCCCGGAAGTGATTTTAACAGGCAAATTCAGCGAGGCAAGCTGCAGCATGTCATTGGTGGGCGAACTGATTTTAAAATAGACCGCGTCCTGTGAATAAAGCGTTATCACGCAGGTGTTTTTTGCAACTTCCCGGTTGGCCGATAAGGACGCCACGGACGATATTATTCCGTCGCAGGGAGCAATCAGTTTTTTTTCGGAAAAAAGCGCCCGGTAGTTTTCCAGTTCCGTTCTGGCGTTTTCGATTTTGTGGTTGGAATCGAGCTGAACCAGTTTCCACTCGTTTTCTGTCTGTTCCTTCTGCAGTGCGGCAATTTTTCCGTCAGGTTCTTCAGAAATTTTTTCCACATAGCTTTCAATCAGGCTCTGATACCGCTTATTTTGTTCCTCGGCGCTGCTGACCGCTTCACGGTAAGCCAGTTCTTTTTTATCCAGCTCTGCCTGACTGACGTTGAAGGTGAAAGTAGCGAGGATATCACCTTTTTTGACTGCCGTACCGCGACGAACCGTGATCTCCTCTTTTAAAACAGCGTGATCGTCCTCGCAGAAAAGAGAATAGGTGACCGGGTAGACAAAGGAACCTCCGCTTTTCTGCACAAGCTGAAAAGTTCCGCGTTTCGCCGTGGTCGTTTTATAATTCGCGGCCGACGGCGCAGGAAGCTCCGGAGAATCGGTGTCCGCAGCAGAACAGGAAGCAAACAGCAGAAGACAGAGCAGCGCAGCGAATATTGCTTTAATCCTTGACATAAACAACATCTCCTTCCGCAAGGCCGGACGTGATTTCCGTGCGCAGAGTTGTCGATGTCCCGATCGTCACCGAAACGCGCTGTTTTTCTTCATGATTGTCGATCCGGTAAACATAAACGCTGCCGGCGTCGCGAAACAGCGCATTGGACGGAACGCAAAGAACGTGCTCGCAATATCCGGAACGATAACAGACGAGCGCATTTTGTCCGCTCTGCACGCCGTCGGGAAGGGAGGCACCGGCAAAGTCAAAGGTTGTCGTCAAATCAATTCCGTTCAGCGACTTCAGTAAGTCCTCGTTCACGGAGTTTTCTCTGGCGGTAAGTTCATATTCCTTTTCGCCGATCTTCGCATAGATGCGATCGCAGTTCTGCAGAACGGAAGGGAAAATGCGCTCTGTGCGTATACAAAGCCTGGTTTCGTCGGAAAGATAGCAGATGGCAGCTTTGGCGGATACCGAATTGCCGGCCGCTGCTCTGGCGGAGATCCATGAAACAGTCCCGTCGAACGGTGCACGGATCACAGCCGATTCGATCTGCGCCGTTAATTTTGCGATCGAAGCGGTCAGCTGCTGCTGGGAAAAGGCCTGTTGTTCTTTTGCCTGTTTCAGTTTCAGCCGGGCTTCCTCCAGATCAAGCTGAAGCAAACGGTTTGCGTAGCTGTCGTCACCGTCTGTGATCCTGATCTGGCAGATCTGAATGGCCAGTTCATGGTTGCGGTTGATCAACGCTGCTTGTTCCTGCGCATGCTTCAGCTGTTCCTGCAAAGAATCCAGCTGTTCCTGCAATGCAGAAGTATCCAGAACGGCGAGAATGTCTCCCTTTTTTACCGCTTGTCCGGGCAGAACCTCCAGAGAACCGAGCGTGCCGTCAACCGAAAAGGACATTGCTTCGGAATAAGGGAGTACACTGCCGGTCACTCCGGTCAGATTGAAAATATCTTCATATTGTACCGTTGCCGTGTCAGGTTTTACTTTCACCGGCGTCAGCAGTTCAGGCACAGCATTGCTGTTTTGAACGGAACAGGCGCAGCAGAAAAGCATGCAGACCGCCATGGCCGAAAAGATCCGCTTCAAACAAACCACCTCGTGTAAGTATTTTCATAATGGCTTACTGAATCACCAGTTCGCCTTCTTCAAGACCGTCCAGAATTTCAACTTTTCCGTCCGCTTCCAGACCGGTTGTAACAATTTTTGAATTTTTAATTCCGTTTTCATCTACATAATACACCAGCTTGACGTTCTGCAGGCTGATGACCGCCTTTTGCGGCAGATAGAGAACATTTTCCCGGGTATCCGTTACCATAGTGATCGTGCCCTGCTTGCCGGCAGTTAAAGAAGGATCCGGAACCAGCAGCTGAAACTGAACGGTAAACTTTCCGTTTTTCTCAGAAACGACTTGCTGAACAACGGCTTCATGCTCCTGATCATCGTAGCAGATTGTGACTGGATCACCGGCAGAAAAACAGCTGAGTGCGGTCAGAGAGGTAAACGAAGCGCTGGACAGATCGGAGATGGTACAAATCGTTTGTCCGGCAGAAATCAGATCGTTGGCGCTGTCGTTTTGCAGAACATAACGTGCGGTACCGTCAATTCCGGCATACAGCTGACGGCTGCGGAGCGTTTGCTGCAGTTCCTGCAGTCGTTCTTTTTCGATGCGGAGCAGAGAATTCAGATATTCAAGCTGCTCATCGCTTTCGCTCAGTGTCAGCCGGGCAGAACGCAGAGAATCCGAATAGACCTGCGGTTCTTCTTCCGCGGCCGATGTAAGCAAAGAAATGCGCCGCTGCAAAAGTTCCCGGCTTTCTTTTGCCTGCGAAATCTGCAGTTCCAGTCCCTGAATAACTTTCTGCTGTGCAGAGATGCTCTGATTGATCTCTGTATTATCCAATTCGGCGAGCAAATCGCCGGTATGGACAGAATCGCCCTGCTGTACATAAATATGGGCGATCACTTCTCCTTTTTGCGAAAACTGCAGCGTTTCTTCCACAGCAGACTGGTATTTGCATTGGATCTTTTCGATTTTTACAAGATCGCCTCTGGACACTGCAATTTGCGCATACTGGGCATTTTGTGCGATATGCAGCACCGGCGCTTCCGGCAATTCCTCTTCCTTCGGAAAAAAAGAGCAGGACGAAAGCAAAAGCGTTCCGGCAGTCAACAATACGATCCACTTGTTTTTCAAGAGCCATAACCTCCCCGCGATATCAGGTACGTTTCTATTATACATGGAGAAAGATGGAACTTCAATGGCCAGAATACCAAAAGCGCACCGGGAAATTGTTGTGCATCCTGTTTGATGGCAGCGTTTATCATCCGGTCGGTTCTTGATCCGGTGATCCTTTCCGGCACGCATGGCTCCTGCTCTTGCAAAATCGCCGAAATCAGGTATAATAATCGTTAAGAACACGCATAAATCCCGCCCGCTCCATCATATTTTTATCTGACAGGAGGCAGGCGACGATGAAGCATCATAAAATAATTGCTGCAGTTCCGTTTCTGCTGATTGCAGCATGCATCATTTCCGTTCTTACCGTTGCAGTACGGGTCGAATCCGACACGGCAGCAGCGGCTGCCGCGGCAGAAAAACCTCTGATCGTCATCGATCCGGGACACGGCGGGATGGATGGCGGGGCGTCCAGTGAATCAGGCCTGCTGGAAAAGGATATCAATCTTGCAATTTCTCTTTCCCTGCGCGATCTGCTCCGTATCTCGGGCTTTTCTGTGGTGATGACCAGAGAAACGGACTGTTCCATTCACGATGCAGGAGCGGCTACAGTTCGCCAGATGAAGGTGACCGACATTCACAACCGGCTCAAGATCATGCAGGAACACCCCGGATGCATTTTTATCAGCGTTCATCAGAATCACTTTACACAGAGCAAATATTGGGGTGCGCAGTTTTTTTATTCCACCGCAAAAGACTCCAGTAAGGCTTTGGCGGAGCAGCTGCGGCTTGCGTTCCGTTCTCAGCTGCAGCCGGAAAACACCAGAGAACTGAAACCGTCAGGATCGGAGATCTATCTGATGCAGCACGCAGACACTACTGCTGTACTGGCGGAATGCGGATTTCTGTCCAATGCAGAGGAAGCCGCGCAGCTGGGTTCCGCTGATTATCAAAAAAAAGTTGCTTTTGCATTGTTCTGCGGCATTTTTAATTTTGCGGCAGGTTGAATCATCGGGGATCCCGACCGATTCCCGGCTTAAAGGAAGGACGTTTCCATGGCATCCAAAACAAAGACGGTTTATGTTTGTTCCTCATGCGGGTATGAGGCGGCGCGTTTATACGGCAAGTGCCCGGGCTGCGGTGAGTGGAACTGCATGGAGGAACGCGCTGTTTTTCCGGAACAAAAAAGCAGCGTGATTTCTGCGGCAGCCGCACATCCGGCTGCGCCGGTCGTTTCCCTGAATCAGATCTCCACAGAAGATGAACCGCGGTATTCCACCGGGCTCAGCGAGCTGGATCGTGTGCTTGGTGGCGGTCTGGTGAAAGGCTCGGTAGTGTTGCTCGGCGGCGATCCCGGGATCGGAAAATCCACGCTGCTGCTTCAAATCTGCGATGTTTTAGGCAGGCAGCTGAAGATCCTTTATGTTTCCGGAGAAGAATCGCGCCGTCAGCTCAAATTGCGGGCTGACCGGCTGGGAGTTACGACCGAAAACCTGTTCGTACTGACTGAAACCAATGTCGAGGCCGTTGCGGAACAGATTCGGCAGCACTCGCCCGGCATGGTCATCATTGATTCCATTCAGACCATGAGTCTGCAGCAGCTTCCGTCTTCGGCGGGCAGCGTTCCTCAGGTCAGGGAATGCACCAATTGTCTGATGCGCGTTGCCAAAGCGATGGATATTCCCACCTTTATCGTTGGGCATGTAAACAAAGATGGAGCGATTGCAGGCCCCAAAGTGCTGGAGCACATTGTGGACGCAGTTCTGTATTTTGAAGGCGACCGCCAGATGTCTTACCGCATTTTGCGTGCGGTAAAGAACCGGTTCGGTTCTACCAATGAGATCGGCGTTTTTGAAATGCGGGACAAAGGGCTTTGTGAGGTTGAAAATCCTTCGATGATGCTGCTGTCCGGACGGCCGCAGAATGTGTCGGGTAACTGCGTAGCCTGCGTGATGGAAGGCACGCGCCCGATCCTTTCCGAAGTGCAGGGGCTTGCAACGGCCACCGGGTTCGGAAATCCCAGACGCATGACAACAGGATTTGATTATAACCGGATGTGCCTGCTTCTGGCCGTTCTGGAAAAGCGGGCAGGCTACTTTTTTTCCAATATGGATACCTATATCAACATTGTTGGAGGGCTGCGGCTGGATGAACCGGCGGCCGATCTGGCGATCGCCATGGCGTTGACCTCCAGCCTGAAAGATGCTCCGTTGAGCGACGATGCCGTTGCGTTCGGCGAAATCGGTCTTTCCGGCGAGATCCGCGGAGTTTCCCATGCAGAGGCCCGCGTCAGCGAAGCTGCACGGCTGGGCTTTACGCGCTGCGTTTTGCCGCTGTCCAATTTAAAATCCATGGCAGAACCTCAAAAATATCCGATTGAACTGATCGGTGTCAGGACGATTCGTGAAGCGTTTGAGGCGCTGCAGAAATAGATGCTTCATTGCTGTGAGCCGCGGGAGAGAGTTCCGCGGCTTTTTTGCTGCTGTTGCTGACATAATGAACGCAGCCATGCGCCAGATTCCCCGTTACCTGTGCGGGAGTCTCCAGGGTGCAGCAGCCATCGGCCTGATACAGGCAATCTTCGGAACACGGAATCAGATTCATTTTTCACCACTCCCTTAAAATTTCTCCGATTTGAAAATAGTATAAAAAGGAGTTTACAAAATATTCATGTGAAACTTTGGCGGGAGCTATCATAATGCGGCTCTTTTTTCAAAGAATAAGCCAGGTAGAAATCGGATGCGAAAGGCGCGGGAAGGTGTATGAAAAAATATGTAGCGTTATTTACGGCAACCGCGGGGATTCTGGGGGCGATCTTCTGGTACGGCAGTACTCATAGAAAACCGCAGACGGTGGAAGCAGCGGTCATTCGGGCACAAACGGTCAGTTCGACGGTTCTTTGCAGCGGAAAGGTGGAGGATGCAACAAGCTATCAGGTGGATTCACAGGTGCCGGTGGTTGCCGGCAGTGTTTTTGTAGAGGAAGGCGATTTTGTCAGAAAAGGCGATATCCTGATGACGGTGGACCGCGAGGCTACTGTGCAGGCTCTGATCAATAAATATTGGGGAAGCGGCAATGAAACGCTGCTGGTTCAGGCAATGGCCGGAATCACGGATGCATCGGAATGGATGGATTATCTGAACGATCCCGATTGGGCCGTTTCCGCCGGGTTGACACTGCCGGAAACGATTACGGCTCCGGCCTCCGGCGTGATTCGTCGGGTTCAGGTAGAAGCGCAGGGGCTTTCGGGCGGCGGCTCTCCGTTGTTTGTGGTGGCTGCCAATCAGCAGCTTCATGTCCGGCTTTCGGTCAGCGAAAATGTGATCAGCGACATTCAGCCCGGCCAATCTGCCGTCATTACCGGAACAGGTTTTAAAAATTCCGTTTATACCGGTTCTGTCATTAAAATTGCCGACAGTGCCATTCAGCGGCTGAACGGGGTAAGCTATGAAACTGTGGTCGAAGTTCTTCTGAACGTAGATCAGCCGGGCGAGGATCTGAAGCCGGGATTATCGGCTTCGGCAACGATCACTACAGGATGCCGGGAAAATGTTCTGACGGTGCCGTACCGATCGATCCGCACCGATGACGACGGAAGAGAATTTGTATTCCGGTGCATCAACGGCAAAGCGGTCAAAACCTTTGTTGCCTTAAGCGAAGAATCAGAAAACGGGTACACGGTTTCCGATGGACTGTCAGATGGGGACGTTATTATTCTTACGCCGGAACTTGCGGAGGATGGCATGGAAGTTCAGCCCGTCATAACGGAAAGCGGGGAAGAGGTGAAGCCCGATGTTCCATGAAGCGTTTCGGGATGCCTCGCGCAGCATTGTACGTAAGTGGAAGCGCTCGCTGCTCACCATGGCCGGGATTGCGATCGGTGTCATGTCTGTTTTGCTGATCAGCAGTATCGGCGAATACGGAACACAGGCAGTCACTAATGAACTGGAAAGCCTCGGGCTCGGCGGCATTATGATCTCCACTTCGGACAGCAGCCGCTATCCTTCCATCAGCGAGGAAGAAATCAAAACGATCCGAAAATCGTCACAGGTGCAATATGCGATGCCGCTGATGGTACTGTATTCCACCATGCAGGCAAATGAAACGGTAACAAATGCGCTGCTGCTGGGCGTGGACGAAGGCGCAGGAAAAATCATTTCACTCGATGTGATTTACGGAAAGGGGATCCTGCGTTCCGATGTCAACAGCAAGGCACGGATCTGCCTGATCGATCAGAGCTTTGCCATACTGGCTTTCGGAACGGAAAATGCCGTAGGGCAGAAGGTGCAGTTAGGCATCAACGGAATTTATCATGACTATCGTGTGGTCGGGATCACAAAAACGGGGAGCGGGCTGCTGCAAAGCTCGCTGGGCAGTTATATTCCCTCATTTGTCTATCTTCCGCATTCCTCTCTGCAGAGCGCCGTCGGACAGACGACGTTTCAGCAGGTCGCCGTGCGGATCGGTCGCGATATAGATCCCGATACGGCGGGTGAGAGCATTGTAAGGCTGTTGGAACACACAACCGGAATTCACGGAAAATATGTGGCCGAAAATTTATCGCAGCAAAAAGAGGGGCTTTATGGATTGCTGAATACCGTAACACTGGCACTGACTGCTATCGGAGCCATTTCGCTGGTTGTCGCCTGCCTGAGTATCATGACGACCATGATGGTATCGGTGCGTGAACGGACCAGAGAGATCGGGATCAAAAAATCACTCGGCGCGACCAAACTGAACATTCTTTCAGAATTTTTGTGCGAAGCAGGCATGATCTCTGTACTGGGCAGTCTGCTGGGCGCTGTGGCAGCCGGAGTTCTGGTGTTGATCCTATCGGCGATCTTTGCGCTTTCCGTTCCGATCCGTCTGGATATTCTGGGCGGCACGCTTTTGGTAACTGTGGTAACGGGAATGATCTTTGGAGTTTATCCGGCGTTCCGGGCGGCATCGCTGAAACCGGTGGATGCGCTGCGAATGGAATAAAAAAATCCTGAATCTGTTCGGAATGACAGCAGATTCAGGATTTTCTCTTTTATGAATGTTTGCTTTTGATGGAGGAGCGAACGGCACGATACAGATTCATGGAGGAAGAAACAAACAAAACGCCGACCGCCAATGCTCCGGCAATACCAAAGGTTCGGAGAAAGCTTTCCAGAAACAGATCGGTCTCTCCGTTGATGCAGTATTCCATCGTGTAATAGATCGGCCCGCCGGGAACCATTGGAATAATACCGATCAGCAGAAAACCGGTAACCGGTTCCTTGAATATTCGTGCCATGCATTCGCAATAAAGCGTCACGGCGATCGACGCGATCAGATAGCAAACCGTTTCCTGCAGGCCGGGGGACAGCAGAAGATAAATTGCCCAGCCGATCACGCCGCCCATGCAGGCCGCAACCATCTGCAGCGGTGAGTTCATATGCAGAACAATACAAAATCCGAAGCATGCCATAAAGGTATACAGCAAAATTTTTGCAAAATCAAGATCCATTCGTTGCACCTCGTTACAAAACGGCGAGCAGCCGCATTGCTGTAATCGCCAGACCAGCTCCCAATGCAATGCCAAGAGCGACCAGAAGGGCTTCGATAAACTTGATGGTACCGGAAAGCAGGTCGCCGGCAATAATATCACGCATCACGTTGGTAATGGCAATCCCCGGAACCAGATTCATCAGGGTCCCGATGATAATCTTGTCGTAATGTGATGCAATGGAAAGATGAAACGCCAGCGTCGCCAGGACTGTGATCAAAGCACTGCAGATAATATTATTAAAAAAGCTGTTGGAATTATATTTTTGCATTGCATAAAAGATGGGTTTTAAAATAAATCCGCATGCAAAAGCGACCAGGGCATCCCAAATGTTTCCTCCGTAAA
Organism: Bacillota bacterium; assembly: GCA_029008595.1. Lineage (GTDB taxonomy): Bacteria > Bacillota > Clostridia > Oscillospirales > Acutalibacteraceae > CAKXIK01. Next base: position 6,198 of record JAQXJH010000070.1, on the reverse strand, counting down.
AGAGGGTAAAGGAGAAGGAGATAAAGGCAGTGGCCAATATCTGTACAAAAAGCGAGTAACACGGCGAGGAATCGATCCGGTCAATTTCGCTGCGGATCCATTCAAAATCGGGAGCCCTGCGGCAGATTTCACGGCACAGGCTGTTATAGCGCTCAATCCGCATAATATTGGTCGTGCTGCTGGTGAGCCGTCGAACCCGCGTCCGCGGCCGGCCTGCCTCGTCATTAATGGTGACCAGAATGCAGGAAGGAATGGTAAAAACATCGCTGTTCGGAATGCCGTAAGCGGCAAATATCCGCCGTACGGAATCTTCCACGCGGTAAATTTCGGCGCCGTTTTGCAGCAGATCAAAGCCGATTTCAGTTGCCAGATTCAGCAGGGTCGTATAGTCCAAGCGCTCTTCCACAGAAATTCTCCTTTTTCTCTGTTTTATTGCCGCACCGATACGCCGGCTGCCGCCAAATACTTCTTCAGCTGCGGGATCGTGATCTCACCGAAGTGAAACAAAGAGGCCGCAAGAACCGCATCTGCTTTTCCTGTGGTAAATGCATCCAGAAAGTGTTCCATTTTTCCTGCACCTCCGGACGCGATGACCGGTATTCCGACAGATTCGGATACTGCCCGGGTCAGTTCCAGATCATAACCGTTTTTGACCCCGTCGCAGTCCATGCTGGTTAGCAGAATTTCGCCGGCACCTCGCCGTTCGGCTTCTGCCGCCCATTTCAGCGCATCGATTCCCGTATTGATGCGGCCGCCATTGACATAGACATCCCATCCGTCGCTGCCGCGTCTTTTGGCATCGATGGCAGTAACGACACACTGGCTGCCGAATTTGTAGGCAGCTTCGTTGATCACGTCCGGTCTGCGCACCGCTGCCGAATTGACCGATACCTTATCGGCTCCCGCGCGAAGCAGCGCCGTAAAATCGTCAATGGTGCGGATCCCGCCGCCTACGGTAAACGGAATAAAAATCTGCTGTGCCACTGCGCGGACAATATCGATCATCGTACCGCGCGCCTCATGGGAAGCGGTAATATCCAATAAAACCAGTTCATCGGCACCCTGACGGTCATATTCTACAGCCGCCTGAACCGGGTCGCCGGCGTCGCGCAGATTCACAAAGCTGGTTCCTTTTACAACACGCTCATCTTTGACATCCAGACAGGGAATAATTCGTTTTGCGAACATAGGGGAGCCCCTTTCCATTGATTCTTTCCCGGAATTTTTATAACGCCACAAAGTTTTTCAGAATCTGAAGCCCGGCGCGGCTGCTTTTTTCGGGATGAAATTGTGTGGCATGAATATTGCCCTGCTGTACGGCGGCGTCAATCGTTGTTCCGTAGGTTGTCTGTGCCGAAACAATGGCAGGATCTTCTGCATGCAGGTAATAAGAATGCACGAAATAAACGTAGGCAGATTGGGGAAGACCGGCCAGAATTCCGTCGCTTTGCAGAATATTGAGGGAGTTCCAGCCCATATGCGGAATTTTCAGCGACGGATCGACGGGAATTTTGCGGATCACGCCCTTCAGGATGCCCAATCCGGATACGCCCGGGCTTTCTTCGCTGCCCTCAAACAGCATCTGCATCCCAAGGCAGATCCCCAGAAAAGGCTTGCCTTGTTCGATTGCTTCAATAACTGCGCGGTCGGTATGGTTCTTTTTCAGGGATGCCATGCAGTCGCCAAAGGAACCGACGCCCGGAAGGATCACATGATCCGATGCAAGAATTTCATCGCGGTCACAGGTGATATGCGGTTCACATCCGATAAATTGAAGCGCCTTCACAACACTTTGAAGATTGCCGGCGCCGTAATCTATTACAGAGATCAAAAAATCACGCCCTCCTGAAAGAATACGATTATTTTATCACGTTATCATGCGAAAGGCAATAATACACGCCTGTTTTCGCTTATTTTGATGATTCTTCCTCCGGGTTGAACGTATGTTTCGGAGAAATTTCGGACAACGGATTGGATTCGATGGCTTCCTGCATCTGTTCATTGGAAAGATGCGTATATATTTCCGTTGTGGAAAGGTTTTCGTGCCCCAGAATCTCTTTCAGGACGCGCACATCCACATGCCCATACTGATACATTAAGGTAGCGGCGGTGTGGCGCAGCTTGTGGGTCGAATATTGTTCTAGACCGGCTTCGCGGAGATATTTTTTAATAATATACTGCACGGTTTTATTGCTGATGCGTTTGTTTTGTTTGCTGATAAACAGGGCATCTCGATCCTGCTTCAGGTTCCGCGGCCGTACCTGAAGATAGGCTTCGATCGCCTGCAGACAAGCGTCATTCAAATAAACGAGACGTTCTTTATTGCCTTTTCCGACCACGCGCATGGAACGGTCGTTTCCGGTGCGGTGAATATCCGAAATATTGATTCCGACCAATTCGGAAAGGCGAATTCCGCAGTTCAGAAACAGGGTGATCATACAAAAATCCCGTTCCCGGAAAGCGCCTTCCGGTTCTTCCAATAATTGTTTGCTTTGATCAAGCGTCAGATACTTCGGAAGGGATTTTTTGATTTTCGGTGTTTCCAGCTGCAGGACCTGATTTTCCTTCAGCAGCCCGGTGGTAAGCGTCAGATATTTAAAAAAGGTTCTCAAACTGGACACTTTTCTGGCCCGGGCTGCCGCGCCGTTTTTTCGCTCAGACTGCAAAAAATTCATATAACGGTAAACATCCGAAAGCGTGACAGAAGCAATCTGTTCCAGCGTAATATCGTCTATCGGAATATCGGCAAACTCCATGTCTGCAGGATCTGTCAGATTGCGATCCAGCTTGAAAAAACGAAAAAAAGTGCGAAGATCAAGATAATATTCATCAACGGTACGCTGAGATTTTCCTTTGATCGTTCCGAGATAACCTAAAAACTGCTGCAGGATCGGAAAAGATGAATCCTGTAAAGAAGAACGTTTCTTCATAATATATCACCCTGATCTGAGACGATGCGTCCGCAGTCGTCTGATTTACTATCATATAAATTTAATTATAACGGGTTTTACAAACACGCACAAGAGCAAAAAACGACGTCGTTTGCGAAAGCGTGTAGGTGTTACAATGATGAGTGACAACAGGAGAAAATAAAAGTAGCGAATAGGGGTGACATGTGCTAAGGTTGAGTTGACAAGACAAAACCGAAAGGCAGGTGTCACCCTATCCGCTATGAATAAGATAACACAGGATATGAGGTATAAGCAAGCAGTAATAGAATATTCTTTGAAACACGGTGTGACGAGGGCAGCGATTCGCTACAAAACCAGCAGACAGAATATCTACCGTTGGCGAAAGAAATATGACGGAACGGTGCGTTCTCTGGCAAACGGCTCTCATCGACCCCACAGTCATCCAAAGCAGCATACCGAAGAAGAGATTTCCCTTGTTAAAAACATGCGCCGCCGAAACCCGCATGCGGGTTTGGTAGTATTTTGGGTAAAACTGCGCCAGCGGGGATATACCCGATCCATCTCCGGGCTGTATCGTCTCCTGTGCCGGATTGACGGACAGCCCATCAAGCTGCCTAATCCGAAATACATCGCCAAGTCATATGAGAAAATGACCTATCCCGGACAACGTGTGCAGATCGATGTGAAATATGTGCCGAGCGCCTGCCTAGTGGGAGAAGCAGCGGAAGAAAAATTCTATCAATACACTTTTATCGATGAATACAGCCGGTTTCGGTATCTGGAGGCATTTAAAGAGCAAAGCACCTATTCTTCTACGCAGTTTCTTAAACATGTAGTAGAGAAATTTCCCTTTGCCATTGAGTGCGTGCAGACGGACAACGGCTTTGAATTCACAAACGAGATGGGTAACAGCAAAAAGAAATCTCTTACCCTCTTTGAGGAAACGCTCGCACGGCTCGGTATCCGTCACAAGAAGATCAGACCGTTCACACCAAGGCACAACGGCAAGGTGGAACGCAGTCATCGGAAAGACAATGAATACTTCTACGCTTCACATAAGTTCTATTCCTTCGAGGATTTTGCCAGACAGCTCGCTGTCTGGCAAAGACAGTACAACAATTTTCCCATGCGTCCTCTCAACTGGATCTCGCCTAAGACTGTCTTATTTTCTTTCCCTAATGTGTAACACATCATTGACGAACCTACAGCTTTTTATCGCATGAACCCCGGGAGTCGCTCCGGCGCCGCGGACGGCAACTCCTCGGCTCATGGAGGAGGCGGGAATTGCGGCGGTTCGGACGGAGGCATGGGGATGGATACAAGAATCCTGCATTTTGGGAAAAATGGTGCCATATTTGTGCTGCGGAAGCCAATTTTTCCGCAAGAACCGGATACATACAAGGGCACGACTGCCTTTTCGCCGATAAAAAGAAAACAGTGCCCTTACGGGACATTGTTTTCCCGGAGAAAATGAGCGGTAAGGAGCCCCGCCATACCGCCGCCGATAATCAGCACATCCGTGCGCACATCCCCCCTGAGCCGCGGAAAGGCCGGGAGCTCTGTTTCCTGCCAAATGGATTCCATACGATCACCTCCGGATTAGTATGAACGAAAGAAGGGGTTTTATTTGCGCAATGCGTTCTGCGGCTGGTATTTTAAGTGCCAGTCTCCCGAGCACACGCTGGCGGTGATTCCCGCCTTCCACAGCGGCGGCGGGTCCATTCAGCTCATTACGGACGCGGGAGCGTGGAAATTCGGCAGGGGCCGTATCTGCTACGGGCGAAAATGATGGAAAGGCGGGCGCAGTCCCTTGCCGCCGTGCCTCGTGCAGGACCGAAACGGCAGCCGAAAATGCTGTTTTTCCGAAATATCCTGCAAGCCCGTTGCGGAAATAATTTTTTTATGTTATACTGCGTTTTGCAGGATTATACGAAAAAAATGCGCGGCCGGGGTGAAGCTTACCGCAGGAAAAGGGACGGAAACCCGGGGAAAAACGCATACGCGCATCCGGCAGGGAAATCAGCGGCGCGATGTATAAAGGGGGAGAAAAAAATTGCGCTCAAAATGGAGGAATACGACATGAAGAAAAAGCTATCTGTGTTATGCGCCGTTTTGCTGTGCCTGTTGCTGGCTGCCGGGTGCACAAACAAAGCGGAGGAGGACGCGGGACTTGCCGCCCTGCAGAAAATCATACGGGGAAGCGGCGAAACCGTTGGCATTGCCTTCCTGGGATATACAGACAGCGAAGGCACGGAGGAAACGCTGAAAAGCCTGGTGAAAGAAAGCACCTGCGTCAGGAGCTATCCCTTTCTTTCGGAAACCGGGGTGGTCGCTTACGAGGGCGCGGAGGTCTTTGCCCTGGTGCCGGGCGGAAACGATTGCCGTATCACCGTGTGCAAAGCCGGGATAACCGGGGAGGGTACATACATAGACTGGACGGACGAAGTGATTTATGAGGGCCGGCCGGGAGAAGCGGTGATCCTCCGCTGCAACCTCAGCGAGATCTGCGCCAATGTGCTGGTTATGGCAGAGGGGAGCGGCGGCACTTTGCAGTTTCATCCGAGACTTTCCATGGAGAACGGCCATGTAGAGGCACAGCCCGGTTGTTTCGATTTTTCGGTTTATGACGAGAGCGGCGCGGCGGATCCGGCGCAGTAAAACAAGAATCCCTGTTCCGCGGGAAAGGGCTTTCGGAATCAGTAACCTGTCATTACGGTCAGGATCATAATACTAAGTGAAAGGGGTAATTCATATGGGACTTATTAAAGCGGGGATCGGAGCGTTGGGAGGCACGCTGGCAGACCAGTGGAAGGAGTTTTTCTACTGCGACGCGCTTCCAAACGATGTGCTGATGCGTAAGGGGGAAAAGCGCGTCAGCGGACGCTCCTCCAACACCAAGGGGAATGACAACATCATTTCCAACGGATCGGGCATCGCCGTGGCAGACGGACAGTGCATGATCATCGTGGAGCAGGGCAAGATCGTGGAGGTCTGCGCCGAGCCGGGCGAATTTACATACGACGCCTCCACGGAACCGTCCATCTTCTCCGGCAATCTCGGAGACAGCATTATGGAAACATTCCGGACCGTCGGAAAGCGCTTTGCATACGGCGGTGACACCGGGAAAGACCAGCGGGTGTATTATTTCAACACCAAGGAGATCATCGGCAACAAGTTCGGTACGCCCAACCCCATTATGTTTGAGGTGGTGAATAAGCGCATCGGGATCAGCCGGACGGTACAGGTGCGCTGCAACGGCGTGTATACCTATGTGATCTCCGATCCT
>JAQXJH010000069.1 GCA_029008595.1 Bacillota bacterium | reverse complement strand
TTCGCGCGTGGGTTGTCCCAGGAACGGAAAACGGCCTTGATCGCCTCGAACAGCTGCTCCTTCGGATCGTCGGGGAAATCCTTGCCCAGCTGATTCTTGTATTCCGCCTTGAACTGGTCGGCCAGCTCGTGCAGGTCGTCGGCAGTCAGCTCAACGTCATAGGTCACGCCCTTCTTTTCCTTCATGGCGTCGATGAGCTTTTCAAAATACTTCTTGCCGACTTCCATAACGACGTCGGAGAACATCTGGATAAATCTTCTGTAGCAGTCCCAGGCCCAGCGCGGATTGCCGGACTTTTTGGCGATGACGTTGACAACCTCTTCGTTCAGGCCGAGGTTGAGGATGGTATCCATCATGCCGGGCATGGATGCGCGGGCACCGGAACGGACGGACACCAGCAGCGGATTTTCCTGATCGCCGAACTTCTTGCCGGTGATCTCCTCCATCTTGCCGATGTATTCCATGATCTGTGCCTGGATCTCATCGTTGATCCTGCGGCCGTCCTCATAGTACTGCGTGCAGGCTTCGGTCGAGATCGTGAAGCCCTGCGGTACCGGCAGGCCAATGTTGGTCATTTCAGCCAGGTTTGCGCCTTTGCCGCCGAGAAGCTCGCGCATTTTGGCGTTGCCCTCGGAGAACAGGTAGACATACTTGTGACTCATTCTTTTGCTTACCTCCTGTGTTTTTGTGCGGCACTGCTCCGGAAGGATTTTGAAGCAGCCGTTTTTTCAGATATATTCTATCCAAGTTATTATACCAAACACAACAGGAAAATGCCAATAGTTTTTTTTAAAATCTCAAGAAAAAATACCTCTAAAAATAAGCCCGCTTCCGGCGAAAGAGGTAGATGGATTCCACAAAGAAGGTAAAATTCCGAAGAAGCACTTGAAAAAGGAGCGCAATCTTGCGATAATAGAAGCGGAAATTGCAGATTGTTGCGCAAAGGGCGTTTGCTTTGCGGCGAGCGGGAGAAAGGAATGACATCGCAGTGAAGACGGTCGGCAGAAGGAATCGTGCGCGCTCATCAGGGGGCAAGCTGTACCTGTCTGCATTCCGGAGGGCAACATTGGAACGAAAAGCTGTATGAACCGGGCCAGGGTGGGATCTGATGCGGGGGTGCAGCTTTTTTTCATGCAAATGAACGGGAGGAAGAACAAATGAATTTTCACGGCAAGGACATCAAGATTTTTGCGGCAAACGGCAGCAAGGACGTTGCAGAAGGGATCAGCAGCTGCCTGGGGCTCAAAATGGGCTGTTCCGAGGTTGGGCAGTTCAGCGACGGAGAGATCAGCGTTTCGCTGAAGGAGTCCGTCCGCGGCCATGACTGCTTTATTGTCCAGTCGACCTGCGCGCCGGTCAATGACAACCTGATGGAGCTGCTGATTATGATCGATGCGATGAAGCGCGCTTCGGCCGCCCGCATCACAGCCGTCATGCCGTACTTCGGCTATGCGCGCCAGGACCGCAAAGCGAAGCCGCGCGATCCGATCTCTGCCAAGCTTGTTGCCGACCTGCTCACCACCGCCGGCGCGGACCGCGTTCTGACAATGGACCTGCATGCGCCGCAGATTCAGGGCTTTTTCAATATCCCGGTGGATAACCTTGTGGGCGCGCCGCTGCTTGCCAGCTACTTCAAAAAGAAGATCGGCGACCAAAACGAGGATTACGTCGTTGTTTCCCCGGATCTCGGCTCGGTGACCCGCGCGCGCAACTTTGCGACCCGCATCGACTGCCCGCTTGCCATTGTGGACAAACGCCGCCAGCGTGCAAACGTTTCCGAGGTCATGAATATTATCGGAAATGTGGAGGGCAAAAAGGTCATTATTGTCGACGATATGATCGATACGGCCGGAACGCTCTGCAACGGCGCCGCCGCCATCATCGAAAAGGGCGGCGCGACCGAGGTTTACGCCTGCGCAACTCACGGAGTCCTTTCCGGCCCGGCCATCGAGCGCATTTCCGCCAGCCCGATCAAGGAGCTGGTGCTGCTCGATACGATCGCTCTGCCGGCAGAAAAGAAGCTGGAAAAGATCACGCAGCTTTCCGTTGCGCCGGTCTTTGCGGAAGCGATCGAGCGCATTTATGAGGATAAGCCGGTTTCTCCGATGTTTATCTGAACAGGACAATCAGCGCGAAACCGCGCGGAATCAATCAAATCAGACCAAAAAGGCGGGGCAGCGGAGCTGTCCCGCCCATTGCGGTTTACGGAAAACAGGAGTGGATCGTATTGACAGGATTTTTTTCAAAACTGCGTCAGACGTCCGCCAGCCCTTCGGGGCCGGTGGAATGGCTGATCGCCGGGCTTGGCAACCCGGGCAGGGAGTATGAAACAACGCGCCACAACGCCGGCTTCCGCGCGCTGGACGCTCTGGCGGATTCCTGCGGAGCAAGGGTCGACCGGCTCAAATTCAAATCGCTCTGCGGCGAAGCGCAGCTTGGCGGCAAACGCGTGCTGCTGCTCAAGCCGCAGACGTTTATGAACAACAGCGGCGAAGCGCTTCGTGACGCCGCCGCGTTTTACAAGATCCCGCCGGAACGGATGCTTGTGCTTTATGACGATATCTCGCTGCAGCCCGGCAGGCTGCGCATCCGTTTAAAGGGCAGCGACGGCGGGCATAACGGAATCAAAAGCATCATATATCTGACGGGAAAAGACACGTTTCCCCGCATCAAGATCGGCGTCGGCGCAAAGCCGGATCCGCGCTGGGATCTGGCGGACTGGGTGCTTTCTTCCTGCAAGGGGGACGATGCGGCGGCGCTGGAAGCGGCTCTGAAAAAAGTACCGGAGGTCTGCGCGCTGCTGGTGGAAGGAAAATCTGCCGAAGCGATGAACCGGTTCAATTCATAAAACAAACAGATTTGCGGATGCCCAAACGGACAGGAGGAAACAGCATGAAGAAGATTCAGATTGCGGCGCACCGAGGCGTTTCCGGCGCCAATATTCCCTGCAACACGCCGCAGGCCTATCAGATCGCCCTGATGCAGGGGGCGGACATTGTCGAGCTGGACGTTGCGCCGAGCGCGGACGGCGCTTTGTTTGTGTTTCACCCGGGGATGGAAAAGCCGCATCTGGGCTGCGCAAAACCGATCGCACAGATGAGCGCGGCCGAGGTCTCCGGTTTGCGGTATCTCAATCAGGACGATGTGCCGACCCATTACGGCGTTGCCCGCCTGGACGATGTGCTGGAGCTGCTCAAGGGCCGCTGCGTCGTGAACGTGGATAAATTCTGGCATGCCCCGCAGGCGATCGCAGACACGATCCGCCGCCACGGCATGGCGGATCAGGTCATCATCAAAACGCCGGAAAAGCCGGAATATTTTGATGCGGTGGAGCGCTTTGCTCCCGAAATGGCGTTTATGCCGGTGATCCGTTATCGCGACAGCTGCACGGAGCTGCTGCGGCAGCGCGCGCTGCACTGTATCGGAGCGGAGGTTCTGTTTGAACATGACAGCGATCCGGTTGCCTGCCCGGAATATCTGGAGGCAATGCATCAGGCCGGGATGCTCGTCTGGGTCAATGCGATCGTATATAACGAGCGGGACGTCATTTCAGCGGGTCATACAGACGACCGCGCCCTTGCGGGAGATCCGGAGGGAGGCTGGGGAGTGCTGGCCGACCGCGGGTTTGATATGATCCAGACAGACTGGTGTGCCATGCTGCGGAACTATCTGCAGGAGAGAGAGGAGCGTCTCCGTTGAAGCTGCTGACCAATGCCATGCGGCGGAATCCTGAATACAAGGCGGTTTCCGAGGCTTTTGCCGCCGGAAAGCTGCCGGCCTGCGTGACCGGTCTTGCAGCCGTGCACAAGGCGCATCTGATCTCGTCGCTGTGTGAGGAGTACGGCCGGAAAGCGTTTGTCGTGGTGGGAGACGAAGCGGAAGGCCAGCGGATCCATGACGACCTGACGATGATGGGAATGCGCTGTGTCGTATATCCTTACCGCGAGCTTTCGCTGCGCGATGTGGAAAGCAGCAGCCGCGAATACGAACACCAGAGGCTCGGTGCACTGTCGCAGATCCTGAATCAGACAGCCGACGCGGTCATCTGCTGCATCGATGCGGCGCTGGAGCTGACCATCCCGCCCGAGGAGCTGAAAGCGCGGACCCTGTCCGTCCGCGTCGGGGAAGAGATCTCCATGCAGGCGCTGGAGCGCGCGCTGCTTGCCGCAGGCTATGAGCGGGCGGAGCAGGTGGAAAGCGATGGGCAGTTTGCCCGCCGCGGCGGAATTCTGGACTTTTTTGCACCGGGTGCGCCTGCACCGGTCCGGACGGAATTCTGGGGCGACGAGATCGATACCATCAATTATTTTGATCCGGACACGCAGCGCCGGACGGATCCTGTCGAAACCGTTACGCTGACGCCCTCCTGCGAGGCGGTGATCGACCGGCCGGAGGAGCTGGCGGCACAGATCGAAAAGCTTGCGGCTTCCCTGCGCGGAAAATCTGCCGAAGCGGCACGTGCCGTTCTGCGGGAGGAGGCAAAAAAACTGCGCGACGGCAGAACGCCCGGCTCGGCGGACAAATTTCTGCCGCTGCTGTACGGCGGCGCAACGGCGAGCCTGCTTGATTATATCGACGGCGGATTTTCGGTCTTTCTTTCGGAGGAAGCGCGTGTACGGGAACGCGCCCGTTCGGCGGCGTGGCAGTTCGGCGAAGATGTCAAGGGTCTGCTGGAGGAAGGCGTTCTGTGCCGCGGGCTGGATACCTATGCGCGCGACTGGACGGATGCGCTGCGCTTTTTTGAAGACCGCGGCGCGGTGTATCTGGAAGCATTTCCGCACGGCGGCTTTGAAACCGGCGTGCGCACTCTGGTGAATATGACGGCCCGTTCCGTTTCCGTCTGGGGCGGCGGAGTAAAGCAGCTTTGTGAGGACATTGCTCCGGCGATTGAAAAAAACTGGTGCGCCATTGTGCTGGCGGGCACCGAAAAAGCGGCGCAGAGCCTTGCGGACGATCTGAAAAGGGAAGAGCTTCCTGCGCAGTTTGACAGGGATCCGCCGCAGCCGCTGCCGGGAACGGTGCTCGTGCTGGAAGGCGGTCTTTCGGGCGGAATGGAATATCCTGCGGCGGGCGTTCTGGTGATCACGCACGGCGTGGTGTCGCAGCACCGTTCCAGACGGCGAAAGATCCGGCAGGGGCAGGATATTCAAAGCCTTTCGGAGCTTTCCCCCGGCGATTACGTCGTTCATTCCGTGCACGGGATCGGCATTTTCGAAGGGATCCATAAAATCGAAATGCAGGGCATCACAAAGGACTATATCAAGATCCGCTATGCAAAGCAGGACACGCTCTATGTCCCCGTTACGCAGCTGGATCTGGTGGCAAAATATATCGGTTCCAGCGAAGAAGCGCAGCTGAAGCTCAACCGGCTGGGAGGAACCGACTGGCAGAAGGCAAAATCAAGAGTCCGGGCGGCGGTCAAGGACATTGCAAAGGAACTGATCGCCCTGTACGCAAAGCGGATGCAGGCGCCCGGTCACGCGTTCCCGGCGGATACCGACTGGCAGAAGGATTTTGAAGCGCATTTTGAATACACCGAAACGGAGGATCAGATGCGCTGCATCGACGAGATCAAGGCGGATATGATGAGGACGGCGCCGATGGACCGGCTGCTTTGCGGCGACGTCGGCTTCGGAAAAACCGAGGTCGCGCTGCGGGCTGCCTTCAAATGCATTTCCGATTCCAAGCAGTGCGCGCTGCTGGTGCCGACCACGATCCTGGCCTGGCAGCATTACCAGACCGTGCTGCGGCGGATGGAAGGCTTCCCGGTGCGCATCGGCCTGCTTTCCCGCTTCCGCACGCCGAAGCAGCAGGAAAAAACCATTGAGCAGCTGCGCCGCGGCGAGATCGATATGGTCGTCGGGACACACCGGCTGGTGCAGAAGGACGTGCAGTTCCGCGATCTTGGCCTTGTGATCATTGACGAGGAGCAGCGGTTCGGTGTGGCGCAGAAGGAAAAGCTGAAATCGCTGTGCAGCAATGTGGATGTGCTGACGCTTTCGGCAACGCCGATCCCGCGCACGCTGAACATGGCTCTGAGCGGGATCCGCGACATGTCGGTCATCGAAGAGGCCCCGCAGGACCGTCATCCGGTGCAGACCTATGTGCTCGAGCACGACCAGGGGATCATCAACGACGCGATCCGCCGTGAGCTGCGGCGGGGCGGACAGGTCTACTACCTGCATAACCGTGTGGAATCGATCGAAGGGGTGGCTGCCCGGCTGCAGAGAGACCTGCCGGATGCACGGATCGCCGTGGCGCACGGGAAAATGGATGAGGAAACGCTTTCCGAAGTGTGGCGGAAGCTGCTGGAGCAGGAGATCGACATCCTCGTCTGCACAACGATCATCGAAACGGGAATCGACGTGCCGAACGTAAACACGCTAGTGATCGAAAACGCCGACCGGATGGGGCTTTCCCAGCTGCATCAGCTGCGCGGCAGGGTGGGGCGCTCCTCACGGAGGGCGGATGCCTACCTGACGTTCACGCGCGGCAAGGTTTTGTCCGAGATCTCCACCACACTGCTGGAGGCGATCCGCGAATTCACGGAGTTCGGTTCCGGCTTCCGCATTGCAATGCGTGACCTTGAGATCCGCGGAGCGGGCAATGTGCTCGGCGCGCAGCAGCACGGCCATATGGAGGCGGTCGGTTACGATATGTACCT
>JAQXJH010000068.1 GCA_029008595.1 Bacillota bacterium | reverse complement strand
GATCCTGCTTTTTCCTTTCCCGTTTCATTGAATTTATGTCCGATGTGTGGTATACTGACTGATATACTGTCGGATTCTGCACACTGTAAGTTTTGCCGAAGGGAGGAGCCGCAATGAAGCGCAAACACACACGCCGCCTGCTTGGGGTATTGCTGGCCATGCTGCTGTTTGCGGGCAGCCTGATCCTGCCCTCTGCCGCGGCCGGTACCGTAACCGTCAACGACGCCAACCTGCGGTCCGCGCTGGCAGCGGCGCTCGGCACCGACAGCATCACCGACGACAATATGAAATCGCTGACAACGCTCGACCTTTCCGGAAAAAACATCTCCGACCTGACCGGGCTGGAGGCCGCGGTGAATCTGACGCAGCTTTCTCTGCGCGGCAATTCCGTGACGGATATTACTCCGCTAGCAGGGCTGACGCAGCTGACGGTGCTCGATCTTGCCGGCAACCGGATCTCTTCCGTCACTTCGCTGACTTCCATGAGTTCGCTGCGTGTTCTGCACCTGACCGGCAACGAGGTAAGCAGCCTCGTTCCGCTGGAAACGCTGCAGAAGCTGCAGTTTCTGTTCTGTGAGGACAACCGGCTGGATCTTTCGGCGGGAAGCCCCGCTGCCGGCAGTGTGGATACTCTTTCGTTCCGCGGCTGCTATGTTGTGACCGGCGTTCAGAAATCCGTTCCCGATCCCGGGGACAGCTCCTCTTCTGCTCCGCCCGTCAGCTCCGACCCGGTCGTGACCGACGCAAAAATCACCGTCAGGCCCGGCTCATCCGCTAAAATTGACCGAACGGCCAATTTCCTTTCCGGAATCGCGCAGAACACGCCCGTCACCTCCGTGCAGACCCTGCTGGACGGAAGCGGCTGCACGCTCCGCGTTCTGGATGCTTCCGGCACTGCCGCTTCCGGTAATTTCGGCACCGGGATGAAGGTTCAGCTGATCAACTCGGTCGGAACCCTGCTCGACGAGCTGACGGTCGTAGTGTATGGGGATATCAACGGAAACGGCAGTATCGATATTGGGGATTTAGTACTTGTCAATCAGCATGTATTAAAGCTGCGTACTTTGGAAGGTGCATATTTTGAAGCCGGAAATGCTGCAAAAAAAGTAAATAACAATTCGTCTGATACAACTGTTGATATCGGCGATTTGGTAATAATTAATCAATGCGTATTGAAGTTGCGTACCTTAGAACAGTAAATCGGAGGTTATCGATGTTTCGGAATAAAAAATTTGTTTGCTCGCTTTTAGCCTGCTTATTCCTTTTGTGCTCTCTGCTGATTCCTTCTGTATCTCCAAAAACTGTGTTGGCTTCTACCGGATCGGTAAGCCTGTCGACAAAGATCACATCCGCTAAACCCGGAGACACAATTACTGTCACTGTTTCTGCCAACTCATCTACTGCTTTTTTGGGTGTATCCGCTACTGTTCAGTTCTCTTCCGCTTTTTTTGAATTCGAGCAGGTTAAGGTAGACAACACCTCTGCAGGGCATCCAAGTGCGGATACCGTCACATTTACATATAAATGTGATGATATGACCGGTGTTACCTCCCAAAAACTTGGCGATATCATATTGAAGGTAAAAAGCAATGTATCCAGTGGAAGTACTGGGGCTATAAAAGTTACAGAAGCATTCGGATCAGACAGCAATGGACAAACGGGTGCTTTTTCCGGTAATTCCGTCACCGTAACAGCGGCCGCTCCCGCAAGCAGCAAGCCGGCGAGCAGCAGCGCCGCTCTTTCCGGCAACGCGGCCCTCGCGTCGCTTTCCTTTGCCGAGACAAGCCTGAACAGAACGTTTTCGTCCTCTGTTACGGAATACAGCGCCACCGTGGCAAACGCGGTCACGTCGCTGACGGTCAGCGCAAAAGCGGCCGACGGCGGCGCAAAGGTGACCGTCAGCGGGAACGAAAATCTGAAGGTCGGCACCAATTATGTGATCGTAAAGGTTACCGCGCCTAGCGGAGCAACGAAACAATACAACATTACCGTCACCCGCCAGGCGGCCGCAAGTTCGCAACCCTCGGTTTCCTCCCAGGCCGCAAGCTCGCAGGCAGCCGCTTCGTCACAGGCGGCCTCTTCCGCTCCGGATGTTTCCGGAACGGAAAGCAGCAGCGCCGCTTCTGCCGGATCCGAAAACCCGGAGGAATCCTCCGCAGAGAGCGGATCGTCCGGCGAACCGGAGCTTTCCTCCGCTGCTTCGGAGGATGCTTCCTCCTCCCCGGAGGAATCTGCGCAGGATACGCCGCTGCCGGAGCCTGATCTTTCGGGATGGGTGATCCATACGGCATACATCGGCGGAATGATCGTCTGCCTGCTGCTCGGCTGCATGCTGGGCTACTTTATCCGCGGAAGAAAGGAATCCTGATATCATGGAATGGACTGAAATCACCGTCAGAGTCCCCACAAAGGACCTTGAAAAAACAGAAGCGATTGCACAGATGGTCGTACCGTACGGGATCTATATTGAGGATTATTCCAATCTGGAGCAGGAAGCGATGGAGATCGCCCATATCGACCTGATCGACGAAGATCTGCTGCAGAAGGACCGTACCACCGGCATCGTTCATGTGTATATCAGCCCGGAAGCCGCTCCCGCCGAGGCGCTCGTCTTTCTGGAGGAACGCTGCCGCGCCGAAGGGATCGCGGCAGAGATCTCCCGCTCACCGATCAGCGAAGAGGACTGGGCAAACGAGTGGAAGCAGTATTTCAAGCCGCTGGAAACCGGGAAAAAGCTTGCCGTCTGCCCCACCTGGGAGCATTACGAGAATCCCGAACACCGCACCGTACTGAAAATTGACCCCGGAATGGCTTTCGGCACCGGCGGCCATGCGACCACGCGGCTGTGTCTGGAAACGCTGGAGGAAGTGATCACGCCCGAAACCGAGCTGCTCGATCTTGGCTGCGGCAGCGGGATCCTTTCCATCGCATCGCTGCTGCTCGGCGCAAAACGCACCGTCGGGGTCGATATTGACCCGCTGGCCGTTAAAACAGCGCTGGAAAACGGCGCGCTGAACGGCTTTGCCCCGCCGCGCTACACGGTTCTGGAAGGCAATCTGACCGACCGGGTTCACGGCCGGTTCGACGTGGTCGCGGCAAACATTGTGGCCGACGTCATCATTCTGTTCTGCCCGCAGGTAAAAAGCTATATGAAGCCCGGCGCGGTGTTTGTAACCTCCGGGATCATCGACACGCGCGAGCAGGATGTGCTGAACGCTTTCGCCGCAAACGGCCTGCATGTCCGCAGCCGCAGGGAAAGCGGCGGCTGGCTGAGCTTTGTCTGTACGGCGGAATGATCCTGCCAAAGGGCTTTTCCATTCACACTTTGTTTTGGTGAAGTTTAAAATTTGTTTACAGCGCCGTTACATATTTTCGGGCTGCACAGGCTATAATAAAAGCGTACCAAAGAGATCGGAACCGCACCGATCCGGTACGATAACCCCTCCTCAATATAACCCCTCAAGCTTGGAAAAAACGTCGGGCTGCCGCTAAGCCCGGCGTTTTTTCTGCACTTTTTTCCGGCAGGGCCGCTTGCCGGGGCGGGGAAAATACGTTTGACAGGCCCCCGCCGCCGTGGTATGATGTTGCTGTTGTCCGGGCGGGAAACGGTTTGTCTTCCGCCTCGGACCGAATCGATCGGAAGGGGTAACATCATGAAAAAAATAGCTTTTCAGCAGGAGATTCCTCTCTGCGGCGAATATGACGTCATTGTTGCCGGCGGCGGAACGGCCGGCGCTCTGGCAGCAGCAGCCGCACAGTGCAGCGGCGCCAGAACGCTGATCATTGAACAGTTCGGCAGCCTCGGCGGTTCGGCAGCGCTCGGCCTTGTTACGCCGCTGATGTCTTCGCACATTCCGAATGACCGCGGCCATTGCCGGCTCAGCAATGAGATCACCCGGCGGATGCGCGCGCTCGGCGGCATTGAAAACGACGATTACCAGTTTGATCCCGTTCTGCTTCCGTTCGTGCTGGAGGACATGACCGCAGGCTGCAGCATTCTGTATCATTCCATGATCGTCGGCTGCTCGGTGGAAAACGGCCGGATCTCGCATGTGATCGTCAGCAACAAGGACGGTCTTTCGGCATATTCGGCGAAATATTTTATCGACGCCACCGGCGACGCCGATCTGGCGCAGGCCGCCGGAGTCCTCTGCAGCGCCGGTAACCGCAAGGGCATCAACCAGCCGGTCACGCTGCGGTTTGAAATGGCCGGGATCGATTTTGACGCTTTCCACGCGCAGATGCGGGAGCTTGGCTATTACGGCACGAAATATTTCGCCATGAACCGCCCCGCCGCCGTGGGCGAGCTGCTGCTTCAGGCAGAACGGGACGGCGTGCTGGAGCATCAGGACGCCGTGTATTTTCAGGCCTTCGGCATTCCGGGCAGACCGGACGCCATGAACTTCAACTGCCCGGAGCTTTCGACACAGGCCGGCGTTGCCTCGGCAGAATTTATCTCCCGGAAGCAGATCGAAGGCAAACAGGCGATCCTCCGCGTGCGGAATTTTGTTCAGCGCTACATCCGCGGCTTTGAACACGCTTACATCACTTCGGTCGCGCCCTTTGTGGGATTCCGGGAATCCAGACGCATCGACGCTGAGTATGTGATGACGATCGGAGACGTTCTTTCTTACCGCAAATTTGACGACGCGGTAGCTTCCAGCTGCTATTCCGTCGATGTTCACGGCGAGGATGACGTGACGCTCGGGCTGACCTATGACCCGAACACCCCGGAAAACGAGCGCTTCTGGCAGGTGCCGTTCCGCGTAATGATCGCCAAAGGCGCCGGCAACCTGCTGGTAACAGGCCGCTGCGCCGGATTTGATTTTCAGGCGCAGTCGGCCACCCGGGTGCAGCTGGTCTGCCGTTCCATGGGAGAGGCGGCCGGCATCGGCGCTGCTTATGCCGCCGGTCTGCCCGGTCTGCCCGCATTTGCTTCGCTGGATCTCGGCGAAGTTATGCGCCTGTTCCGGGAATTTGAATCGAAGGATGACTGATCCGCTGCAGACAGAGAAACACCCTGTAAGATTTTTGATGCCTTACAGGGTGTTTGCTATTTTGTTTTAAGTTTTCTTCCGTTTATTTTGCCCGGGAGCTTCTCCTGCGTTTGCTGTACACGCCTGCGGCGATCAGAACGGCGGCGGACATTGCGAACGAGGCAAAC
>JAQXJH010000067.1 GCA_029008595.1 Bacillota bacterium | reverse complement strand
CTTCGAGCGCAGGACGCACCGCTGCGGGGCGCATCGGGCATTCTCTTCTGCGGCGGGGTTTCGCAGCCGCAGCGGGCTGAACAGTACGGGAAGAAATGATGTGCTGCAGCGCGGAATCCAGTACGCGGTCGAGCGGCACCTGCAGAAAACGGCACATGCAGTAGGTATCGTCAAAGCCGCCGTCGGGGGCTTCTTCGGTGCAGTTGAGCCAGCGCCAGAGCGCAGCAGCCTTTTTTGTGAGAGATTCGGCGGTTTTCGGGTATGCACCTGCGGTTCTGACAGCAGTCATTTGGATCATCCTTTCGTTTCGTTCCGGTATTTCCTGCTGTGAAGAAGGAAATTCTGACCGGATCTTTGTTCTGATCCTATTATCGCAGAATAATTATCCCAAAAACCGTACTTTATCAGCAAAAAAACATCCTTTCTGCATTTGTTGCAGAAAGGATGGAAATTTTTCGCCCGACAGCGGGTCAGTTACTGTTTGTGCGCCCGGGCGTACTGCTTTGGGCTGAGCTCCATATATTTCTTGAAGGTTCTGCTGAAATGGGACAGATTCCGGAACCCGACCTTTGCGCACACCTCATCTACCCGCATTCCCTGGATCAGGGCATTCGCGGCCCGATCGAGCCTGCATTTGACCACATATTCTCCCAATGACATCCCGGCAGCCTTGCGAAACAGCCGGGAGGTCTCCCGTTTCGGAAGATAAAACTGTTTCGACAGGGACTCCAGCGTGATCTCTTCCTCCAGGTGCCGGTGAATGTAATGCAGCATTTCGTAAAAGGGCTTGACGGAGATCTGTTCTTCGGTCAGCCCGTGATATTCCCGGTAGAACCGGTTCACACAGATCAGAAGCTCCGCCAGACGCATCTGCAGCAGCAGATCGTACCCATAGGCGTCGGAAGCCCCCTGCTGTACCGAGATCGTCTGATCGAGAAGCATCCGGAACTGCGAGCATTGCTCTTTGTTCAGGGGCAGGAGCCACGGGGTGTCAAACGGGCGGTACAGAAAACATTCGAACAGTTGTGTCTGTATCGTGGATAAATGCGCAACAAGCCCCGGCTGAAAGTAAGTGACATACCGGATATAGGATGCGTCTTTTTCCACGCTGATCCCGTGCAGATCCATATTGTTAAAAATCAGAACGGAACCGCAGGGGACTGTATACCGCCGGTTGTTGACATTGCAGAAGACCCCCTGGGACAGCACCAGCATGATTTCATAAACATCGTGAATGTGCGGCAGCGGAGCGGGCGGCGTTTTTTTCAGTTGGATATCGAACAAACGGTCAAACTTCTGCCGGTAATCCTCTGTCTGCATAGAAAAACCTCTTTCAGCAAAAAAATGTTCCGAAAAGAAAAAATATCCCGTGCCGCTTTGATATAATATCCATAATGATTATACCGTTTCTCATTCCAAAACACAAGAAAAGAGTCGGAGGATGATCGTCTATGCTACAGGAAATGCGCTATATTGAAAATGAACTGCTGCCGATGTTAAGGGAACGCGCTCCCGCGTTTGAGGAAAATGCAAAAAAGCAGCTGCGGCAGTGGAACGGTGAAAAGGGAATCTGCAGCCTTCTGCTGCATGTGACGGATCTGCCGGAGGCGGAAAGGCTGCCGGTGTACGATGATTATGAGATCCATTATGATCCGGAGAAGATGTTTGTCAATGAATTCAGAGCTGCGCTTTCCACGGCGCTGGCAGACGGCGACGGGGTTCCGTCGGTGCGCGCCAATGTCGGCTGCGCCGCGCTGTGTACCCTGTACGGTGGGCTGAAGCAGAGCTTTTTTCACGATAAAATGCCCTGGCTGTTAAAGCACCTGTCTCCGGAAGAGGTTCGGGAGATCACGCTGGACAGCCTTGAGGAATCCGAGGAGTTCAAAACCGGGCTGGAACAGATGCGGTTCATGAAAAAGATGCTGGAAGGAACGGGCGTTCAGGTTTTTCCGATGGATCTGCAGGGGCCGATCGACATGGCGCACCGGTTTATGGGAGATGAATTTTTTTACAGTCTTTACGATGATCCGGAGCTGGTCTTCAAGGCGCTGGAAATGTCTTTGACGGCGGAGATCTACGGCATGGAAAAATGCCTGGAGATCATTGCGCCGGAGGAATATGTCTGCCATTATAACGGCCTTGTGCTCCCGGCGGACAAGCCGCTGAAGGTCAGCGAGGATACGAGCACGCTTCTTTCGGCGGAGCATCTGGAAACGTTCATGAGACCCTATACGGAACGGCTGCTGGAGCATTTTGGCGGCGGTTATATCCATTACTGCGGAAACAACCAGCATCTTCTGGAAATGATGCCGACGTTTCAGAGGAGCATCGGCCTCAACTTCGGCAATCCGGAACGGCACGACCCCGCGCTTGTGCTGAAAAACCTTGCCGGGGTGGGAAAGTGCTATTACGGCAGTTTTCCGGGATTGAGCGCCGCCGGGCAGGCGAAACTTGCACGGCA
Organism: Bacillota bacterium; assembly: GCA_029008595.1. Lineage (GTDB taxonomy): Bacteria > Bacillota > Clostridia > Oscillospirales > Acutalibacteraceae > CAKXIK01. The sequence continues at coordinate 9,798 of JAQXJH010000067.1, read as the reverse complement.
GGAAGATGGCCGATACAACAGCTTCGTTGTCGCCGAAACCGGCAGAAAGGATCAGGAAAGAGTACTGGAGGAATTCCGCGAAGCCGTTCAATAAGCCCCGGGGATCCGGGAGAAACAGAAAAGGTGGAAGGCGCTTTGCGGAGAAGCGTCTTCCACCTTTTGAAATTCCGGTCTGCAGCCGGCCGGAAGGATCAGCCGCCGAGATAGGCTCTGCGCACCTCGTCGTTTTCCAGCAGCTCCCCGGCGGGGGCGGAAAGGACGATCCGCCCCGTTTCCAGCACATAGCCGCGGTCTGCAATGGAAAGCGCCATCCGGGCGTTCTGTTCCACGAGCAGGATCGTCGTGCCCTGCTCGTGCAGGCGCTGAATGATCTCAAAGATCTGTTCCACCAGCAGCGGAGCCAATCCCATGGAGGGTTCATCGAGCATCAGCAGACTGGGATGGCTCATCAGCGCGCGGCCCATGGCGAGCATCTGCTGTTCGCCGCCGGAAAGCGTTCCGGCCGTCTGGCGGCGGCGTTCCTTCAGCCGGGGAAACAGGTCGTAAACGTGGGCAAGATCCGGCGCAACTTCGCTCTTTCTGCGGGTGTAACCGCCCATTTCCAGGTTTTCCTCCACGGTCAGCTGGGTAAAGACGCGGCGGCCTTCCGGAACCTGCGCCAATCCTTTTAAAACGATCTTGTGCGGGGCAATGGACTGGATCGGTTCCTCCAGAAAAGAGACCGTTCCGGTTTTGGGGCGCAGAAGCCCCGAAATCGTTTTCAGAATCGTGGATTTTCCGGCGCCGTTTGCCCCGATCAGCGTAACGATCTCGCCCTGATTGACCTCAAAGGAAATATCCTTGATTGCGTGGATGTTGCCGTAATACACGTTCATCCCGTCGACCTTAAGCATTCGGTTCACCGTCCTTTTTGCCAAGATATGCTTCAATTACGGCCGGGTTATGAGAGATTTCGTCCGGCGTTCCGCGGGCGATGATCCGCCCGTAGTTCAGCACCGCGATCCCTTCGCAGATGCCCATCACAAGGTTCATGTCATGCTCGATCAGCATGATGGCGATCTCAAAGGTGTCGCGGATCTTGCGAATATTTTCCATCAGCTCGGCGGTTTCGCTCGGGTTCATGCCCGCAGCGGGTTCGTCGAGCAGCAGCAGGCTCGGGTTGGTGGCCAGCGCACGGACGATCTCCAGCCGGCGCTGTGCGCCGTAGGGCAGGCTGCCGGCCTGCGCGTAGCGCAGATCCTGCATATCAAAAATGGAAAGCAGCTCGGCGGCGCGGTTTTTGGCGATCCGCTCGGCGCGCCAGTAATCCGGCAGCCGCAGCAGCGCAGAAACGGAACGGTAGTCCATTTCGTGGTGCAGGCCGATCAGAACGTTTTCTTCCACCGTCAGGTTCCTGAACAGGCGGATATTCTGAAACGTCCGGGCAATTCCGGCGCGGTTGATCTGCTGCGTGTTCATACCGGCGGTGTCTTTTCCGTCCAGAAGGATCGTGCCGCGCGTCGGCTGATACACTTTGGTCAGCAGATTGAAGACCGTCGTTTTTCCGGCGCCGTTTGGCCCGATCAGACCGTCGATCTCGGTGCGGCCGATCGTCAGGTTAAAGTCATCCACAGCGGTCAGACCGCCGAAATCGATCCCCAGGCGGCGAACCTCCAGAATCGGTGCTTTGTCGGCGTCGCGTTCCGGCAGCATTCCGGGGCTTGGGATCGGAACCATTTTACTCATGGGAGGCACCTCCTTCCGGCTGTTCCGGATCGCAGGGCTTTTTCTTCTTTGCGCCGGGCTTCCAGTTGATCAGTTTTTCCAGCAGGCGGCTCAGGGAGAAATCGTACATTCCCATCAGTCCCGACGGCTTGAAGATCATGACAACGATCAGCAGCAGGGAATAAATGATCATGCGGTATTTGCTGAAGCTCTGCAGCATCAGCGGCAAAGCGGTGAGCACCGTTGCGGCGATGATGGAGCCGGACATGGAGCCCATGCCGCCGAGCACGACCATGACAAGGATATTGATGGACTGCATGAAATCGAATGTACCGGGGACGAGCAGACCCTGGTTGCCGGCGTAAAGCGCACCGGCGATCCCGGCAAAAAATGCGGAAAACGCAAACGCCATCACCTTGTAGTAGGTCGTATTGATCCCGCAGGATTCGGCGGCGATCTCATTTTCGCGGATGGAAAGGATCGCGCGGCCGTGCCGGGAATGCATCAGCGTATGAATGGCAAAGCAGGTGATGATGACACAGAGAAATACAACAAGAAAGCTGGTGCTTTTTGCGAATTTCGGAATATCCGAAAGGCCGGGCGTGCCCCCGGTGATATCCGGCAGATTGATGATGATCACGCGGATGATCTCTCCGAAGCCGAGCGTGATGATCGCCAGATAATCGCCCTTGAGCCGCAGCGCAGGAACGCCGATGATCACGCCGAAGATCGCGGCGACGATACCGGCCAGAACCAACCCCAGAATCACGGCGAGCGGGCGGGGCAGAGTGCAGCTTTTCCAGAAAATTGCGCCGGCATATGCGCCGACGGCCATGAATCCCGCGTGGCCCAGCGGCAGTTGACCGAGATAGCCGGTCACAACGTTCAGCGAGACTGCCAGAATGATGTAAATGCCGATCTGCAGAACGATCGAGCTTTGCGCGCGGCTGACCGAGCCGGACGCAATGACCGTGTTGCCGATCAGAAGGAATGCGGCCAGCAGAAGCGTGTTGATCGCGTAACGGGCCGGCACAGGAATTTTTTTAACCTTATCCATCGGTTTGAATCACGCCTTTCCAAGTAAAATTGCGGCCGGGCTTACACTTTTTCAGACATACTCCTGCCCATAAAGCCGGTCGGGCGAAAGAGCAGAACAACGATCAGAATAGCGAATACGATGCCGTCGGTCCATTCGGAAAGACCGATCGAGGTGACGAACACCTCGGCCAGACCGATGGCAAAGCCGCCGATCATGGCGCCGGGAATGGAACCGATGCCGCCGAGCACCGCGGCGACGAATGCTTTCAGCCCCAGCAGGGAGCCCATGGTCGGCGTCAGCACGGGGTAACGGCAGCAGTAAAGGACGGAGCCGATGCCCGCAAGAACGGAACCGACCGCAAAGGTGAACGAAACGGTGCGGTCAACATTGATGCCCATCAGCTGCGCAGCGCCCATATCCTCGGAAACGGCGCGCATTGCCTTACCCATTCTGGTTTTCTGCACCAGAAGCGTGAGCAGGATCATTGAAATAACGGAAACGGCAATCGTAACGATGGCGGACACGCTGATCTGTACGCTGCCGAGCTGCAGATTGGCGGCGTTGATGATGTTGGTGCTGGGGAACGGCCTGGCGTTGGCGGAAAACACCAGCTGCGCAAGGTTCTGCAGCAGCATGGAGACGCCGATCGCGGTGATCAGCAGAGAAATACGCGGAGCAGAGCGCAGCGGTTTATAGGCGATTTTTTCAATGACCATCGCCAGCACGGCGCAGCCGACAATTGCAGCGACTACGGCAACCGCAGGATTGATACCGGCCGTGATGATCAGCATGGCGATATAACCGCCGACCATGATGATGTCGCCGTGAGCAAAATTCAAAAGCATGATGATGCCGTAGACCATACTGTAGCCGAGGGCAACCAGCGCATAAATGGAGCCGAGCTGCAGGCCGTTGATCAGCTGGGAAATGAACAGCATAAAAGCATCCGTCCTTTCTTCTCCGGATTCAAACTGTTTGATGAAAAACGGGTACGGGGCTGCTGCGGCCTGCAGCAGCCCCGTACCGACCCTATGCGGGAAAACTGAATTTTTCAGCCGGGGATCAATAGTTGCCCCAGAACTTTGCTTCGCCGCCGTCAATATTGATGATAACGGCAGTCTTCTGCGGATTGTTGTAATCGTCAAAGGTGATATGGCCGGTAACGCAGTCCATATCGGTGGCCTTCATCGCATCGATCACAGCCTGCTTGTATTCGTCGGAACCGGCGGTCAGCTTCTGTTCCTCGGCCTTGGCAAGAGCGGCGCACAGGATCGCGGCGGCATCGTAGGCCTGCGCCGCAAACATGTTCGGCTCACTGTCGTACTTGGCTTTGTAGTTGGTCAGGAACGTCTGAACCGCCTCGGAGGTGTCCTGCGTGGAGTAGCCGGAGCAGAAGTAAGCGCCGTTGAGCAGGGAGGCGTCCTGAATGACGTCCATGATGGAAGCCCAGCCGTCGCCGCCGAGCATGGAAGCGGTGAGACCGGCGTTCTTGGCCTGCTGGGCGATCAGAGCGATCGTCTTGTAATAATCCGGAACAAACAGAACGTCCGGTTTCTTGGAAGCGATGTTGGTCAGCTGAGCCTGGAAATCGACCGCGTCCGTGCCGTAGCTTTCTTCGGCAACGACCTCGAGGCCGAGCTCCTTGGCCTTGGCGACGAATGCCTTATACAGACCGACGGAGTAGTCCGAACCGCTGTTGTAAAGAACGGCGGCAGTTTTTGCGTTCAGCTTTTCGAAAGCAAAGCTTGCCATTTTTTCGCCCTGGAACGGGTCGATGAAGCAGGAGCGGAACATGTTCTTGTAAACGGAGAGCACATTGCCGTTGTCATCGAGCTTGCAGGTGATCTTTTCCGCAGTGGCGGAAGCGGTGATCATCGGCATGTTGTCCTGCTGGCTTTCCACAACGACGGCAGCGGTCGGAGCGGTCGTCACGTCGCCGATGATGGCGGTGACGCCCTGATCCACCAGAGAGCTGTAGCCGGTCAGAGCCTTTGCCTCGTCGCCCTCTTCGTCATAGGAGACGAGTTCGATCTTTTTGCCGTTGATGCCTCCCTTTTCGTTGAGCTCGCTGATGTAAAGCTTGGCGCCGTTGGAAACGGCGATGCCGTATTCGGCGACCTCGCCGGTGGCCGGAGCAAGCAGGCCGACCTTGATGGTGTCGGAGCCGCCTGCGGAACCGCCGTTGCCGCTGCAGCCCGCAAACAGCGAAACTGTCATAACGACAGACAGAACGAGAGATAAGATGCGCATTTTCTTTTTCATACTTTTCCTTCCTTCCAAATCGATTCATTTTCCGTGGTCTTCGCTTTTCTCCCGGAAAAGGAATTTTTCATCCGACAGCCGGTACCCGGATCCCTGAATCCGGGGTGCCGCTTGCAGAAACGAGAAATTATTGGTTATTATACATTTCCACGAAAGAAAAGTCAACCTTTTTTATTCTGCAAAACATTGAAAATTACGGAATCTGGCGCGTTTTTCCGGTGAATCCGAAAAACACCCCGAAAAACAGGTGCTTTTTCATGGCGGACAGATTTTTTTCGTTAAAATGAATTTTATCCGCTTTTTCATGTGCATTCGGCAAAAATTAAGAAAAACGCCCGGGCTGTTTTGTCACCGCCTGAGCGTTTGGCCGGACAAATCGCTTGGTTCGGTGGGAAAGGCCTCGCGGCAAAGCTCCAGAAAATGAGAACAGACCGCGGAGGGCGTTTTGCCGCGCATCGTGACGATCGCACGGCTGATGGCGAACGTCGGCTCATCGATCACGCGGTATTCCAGCGGATCGTCGCTGACCGCCAGCGTGGAAAGCGGCACGATCGCAACGCCAAGCCCGGCCTGCGCCAGCTTGAGCGTGACGGCGATCTGAATATTGATGCATTTGATGTTTGGCACCAGCCCCGCCTTGCCGCAGGCGGCAGTCACCAGATCTTCGTAGCGCTGGATCATCATCAGAGGCTTTTCGGTCAGCTCGCTCAGGGGGATCCTTTTGTGTTCCCCGAAGGAAAAACGATCCGGACGGTAGGCCGCGACCAGCTGTTCGCCGCTGATAAAGCGCGGTTCCATTCCGGCGGAAAAATGGCAGGGAGTCCGCACGACCGCGACATCGATCGCGCCGGTTTCCAGCAGCTGCAGCAGTTTGACGGAATTCATCTCATAAAGCTGATACCGGATCTGCGGCCACATGCGGCAGAAACGGGTCAGGATCCCGTCAAACAGGGTGATCGCCGTGGAAGGCGTCATTCCCAGCCGCAGCGTGCCGCGCTCGCCAAGCTCACAGTCGCGCGCCTCCTTGACAGCAAGGTTTTCCAGCGCCAGAATATCTTTGGCGCGCTGGTAAAAAAGCTGCCCGGCGTCGGTCAGCTTCTGGCTGCGGGAGGTGCGCTCCAGCAGCCGGACGCCCAGCTCCTGTTCCAGCGCCCGGAGCTGGTTGCTCAGCACGGGCTGTGCAATAAAAAGCTTATGGGAGGCCGCGGTCATGTTTCCGCTTTCCACTATTTCGACAAAGTTGCGCAGAAGCTTACTGTCCATCCTGTTCCTCCTGTTCCGGCCGCTGTTCCGATACAGCCGGAATTCTTTTTTCAGTATAGCACGTTTTTCTTCGGCACAAAAGACAAAAGAGCCGATTTGCCGGAGAACTTTTACCCGCCGCCGCTGCTCTGCCGTGTTGACAGACGCGGGCCTTTGCGATACGATAACAGAAAAGAAGGTTTCTGTGCGGGAGGTGCCGGAATGGCGGATACATTCAAGAACTCTTATAAGGTTGCCGAAAAGGAAATGGTGTCGCTTTCCGTATACAACGTCGGCTTTCAGCAATGCGACCCGCTGTATCAGTGGGGGCCGGGCGTGCGCGATCATTATCTGATCCATTATATCGTGTCCGGCCGCGGTGTTTATACCGTTGGCGGAAAGAACCGGCAGCTCGCTGCGGGCGATGTTTTTCTGGTGTATCCGGGCACTACCGTGACCTATGCGTCCGACAAAACGGAACCGTGGGAATATTACTGGGTCGGCTTTAACGGGAGCGACGCCGCGCACCTGCTCAGCGCAACCGATTTTTCGCCGGAGCATCCGGTGGTACATGCCGGGGAATGGGGAGATCAGCTGCGCAGGCAGCTTTTTGCAATTTATGAGGCGAGGGGGAACAGCCTTGCCCAGATGGCTCAGATGACCGGCCGCCTGTACCTGGCGCTTTCGCTGTTTCTTTCCCATGCGTCGCAGGAAGAAGCGCATACCGATGCCCTTTCGGTGTATGTGCGGCAGGCGACGGAGTATATCGGATACCGCTATTCATACCCCATCACCGTGGACGATATTGCGGCCTATGTCGGCATCAGCCGCAGCCATCTTTACCGCGCGTTCCGGGCGGTTCTGGGTCAATCGCCGAAAACGTATCTTTCCAAATACAGGATCCGGCAGGCGTGCGCGCTGCTCGGCAGGCCGGAGCTGACGGTGGCGTCCATCGCGCAGTCGGTAGGATACGAAAGCGGACTTTATTTTTCCAAGGTGTTCCATAAGCTGAAAGGTATGACGCCGACGGAATTTATGCGCCGGGCGCGCTCGAACGAAGCCACTCCCGAGCCTCCTGAAACCATTCCACCAGTTTGAAGCGAACCTCGTACCGGTCGGCGTTTTCCACAATCTCCAGTTCATCCGGTGAAAGCACGGCCTCCAGCTGTGCGGCGGCATCCGTTTCCCCGGATGCGGCGGCAAGACACATCGGCGGGAATACGATACACCACCAGTTTTTCCCCTTTCCGCTGCCGATCGTCACCCGCAGCGCGTCATAATTTCCGGCGGGCAGCGTGATGGTCTTATATTCCCGCGTGTTGAAGTACATGCCGGTGATGGAAAGTGAGACCGGGTAACGGTACCCCTGACGGAGAACCTCGTCTTCGGCGGCCGCCTGCAGCGCGGGCAGCGCTGCCGAAAGCTGACGGAGCGCAGCCTCCTTGTCCCCGGTTTCGCCGATCAGTCCCTGTGCCTCCTGCAGAATGCGGTCGCGCACCTGCAGCTTCAGAGCCTGATCCTCCTCCGAATCGGAATTGGCTAGCACATGCAGCCGCACCACCCGGGTGGAAATATCCTCACACTGCTGCGTAAATCCCGCCATCGTCAGAATTCCGCACAGGATCAGGGCGGCGGCGAGCGCTTTGGTCCATTGATTTTTTTGTTTCATAAAAAATCCGTCCTCTCCGAATCTGTTATTCGGAGTATGGACGGATTTTCCATTTTTATACAGTTTACAGCGCCGGAGCGATGTTTTCTTCTTCCACGCCGCGGTGGGAGGGGAAGACGAGAAAAACGGACCGGTATTGTTCCGCCAGAGCGCAGCGGCACATTTCGGCCGCAGCAGGAGAATCGAATAACCCGAAAACTGCGGTTCCGCTGCCGCTCATCCCGCTGCCGATCGCCCCGTTTGCACAGAACTGCCGTTTCAGCGCCGAAATTTCGGCGGGAGCGACGACCGATTCAAACGAATTTCCAAGGGACGCGGCCAGAGCGGAAAGGCTGCCGCTGCGCAGGGCTTCGGCGGCCGGCCGGGCGGAGGGGTGGCAGAGAGCTGCGGTGTCCGCTGCATGGTAGGCTTCGGCAGTGGAGGAGGAAAACGGCGGCTTGACGATCACGATGGGGCACGGCATCATTGCGGGAAGCGGCGAAAATATCGTTCCGATGCCTTCTGCCAGCTGCGTTCCGCCGGTCAGGCAGAACGGAACGTCTGCGCCGACGGATGCCCCCGCCTGCAGGAGGGACTCTTCCGCAAGCGGGCTGCCGAACATGCGGTTGAGCGCATACAGCACTGCGGCGGCGTCGGCGCTCCCTCCGGCAAGCCCTGCCTGCGAGGGGATCCGTTTTTCGATCGCAATGAGGATCCCGGGGTTTTCGGCACCGGAGGCTTCAAAAAACGCGGAAGCGGCCCGGTACGCAAGATTGCGTTCGCCGCACGGAACGGAGGGGTCGTCGCAGGTGATCCGAATGCCGCCGGCGGGCCGGCTGCGTGAAACAGTCACGTGGTCGTGCAGCGAAACCGACTGCATGACCGTGGAAAGCGTATGATAGCCGTCGGGGCGTTTGCCGGTGATGTCGAGCGTCAGGTTGATTTTGGCGTTTGCGCGTATTTTCAGCTGGTCGATCTGATTCATTGAAATTCTCCGTGCCCGCAGAGGCGGGCGGACAGCAGGAGACGAGCGGCGCCTCCTGCGCGGCGTAACTTATTTTTTCAGAAAACGTTCCATGCGCGAAAGCGCTTCGGTGATATGCTTGAGCGAATAGGAGTAGGAGATGCGTACAAAGCCCTCGCCGCATTCGCCGAACGCGCTGCCCGGCACCACGGCAACATGTTCCTCGGTCAGCAGCCTGCGGCAGAAATCCTCGGAGGAAAGACCGCTTTTCTGGATCGAGGGAAACACATAGAACGCGCCCTCCGGTTCAAAGCATTCCAGTCCCATTCCGCGCAGGCCGTCCACGATCAGGCGGCGGCGCAGATTGTATTCGCAGCGCATGTTCTCAATATCAATGTCGCCGTTTTTCAGCGCTTCGATCGCTGCGTACTGCGCGAGGGTCGGCGCGCTCATGATCCCGTACTGGTGCAGCTTTGTCATTGCGCCGATCAGCGGGGCAGGCCCCAGCGCATACCCGAGCCGCCAGCCGGTCATTGCATAGGATTTTGAAAAGCCGCTGACAACAATGGTTCGTTCGCGCATCCCGTCGATGGAGGCAAACGAAACGTGGCGTGTGCGCCCGTAGGTCAGCTCGCCGTAAATTTCATCCGAAAGCACCAGAACGCCGGTTTCGCGCAGGACGCCGGCAATTTCCTCCAGATGCTCGCGGCGCATGACGGCTCCGGTCGGATTGTTCGGATACGGAAGGATCAGCAGCTTTGTTTTCGGCGTGATCCCGGCGCGCAGAGCCTCGGCGGTCAGCCGGAATCCGTCGGAGGCGCGTGTTTCCAGCGCTACCGGAACTCCGCCGGCCATTTCGGCAAGGGGTTCGTAACAGACAAAGCTCGGCTGCGGGATCAGCACCTCGTCGCCGGGGTCGATCAGCGTACGGATGCAGGC
>JAQXJH010000066.1 GCA_029008595.1 Bacillota bacterium | reverse complement strand
CGGCCTCCAGCTCCCGCAGCTGCTCCTGCACCAGCAGATTCACCTTTCCCGTACCGGAACGGCACGGCGGAATCTTCAGATAAACGGTGCCGGTCTGTGCGATCGCATTACGCAGGGCAAGCGTCCCGCTCTCCTGCATGGAAGAGAACCAGCGGATCACGAACGCCACCAGAAACAGCGCCGCCGAACCGCCTGCCAGCGCGATCAGAACGCTGCCCCAGCCAGCAAGCCCCGCGTCCTGCAGCACAACACCGAGCCAGCCGCCTACCGCAAAAAATGCCGCCAGCCCCTGCAGCGTGAAGAGCCGAAGTCCTGCTGCATGCGCCGCGCCGCCGTGAGGTTCCGTCTGCGCGGCATCCTGCGGCAGATCCGAGATGCCGTCCCCGTCGAGATCTGCCGAAAAATCCCCCGGAAAATCCGTCTCCAGCGAATCCGGAATCCCGTCGCCGTCAAAATCGCTGGCAACAGCGTCGCCGCTGCCTCCCAGTCCGACCAGCATCAGGATCAGCTGAAGGATCATCAGAAGCGTCGCCGGAATCGCCGCACAGGCAAACACCTGCTGCAGTGCCGTCATCGACTGCCACCATGTTGTAAACCACGCCATAGCAAGACCTCCTTTTGATATCGCCCGGATCAGAAAAAGCCGGAAACCAGTGCTCTGCAATCCGCCTCTGCCCTGCGCTGCAGCTGCGCGGCAAAATACGCCTCGGCCATTACGGCAAGAACCTGCGCCGCTCTCCCTTCAAATCCCGGTACAGGCTCGCCGCATCCGCGAAGCGCCGTCTGCACCGCCTGCGCAATTTTCTGACCGGTCAGCCCCTCTTCCATCGAAAGCCGGAAGACCGTCCGCACAAAGCAATCATACAGCAGCGGTTCATTTTCCTGTTCCGGGCTGCCGCCGCCCTGCGGAAGATTGACGCTATCCGCCAGCGCGGCGATCTGTTCGATCTGAAGACCGCCGCGCAGCGAAGCGATCAGCAGGATGCGCGCCGTCTGCCGCTCATCATACCGTTTGCCGATGCGCAGCTTCGGCACCCAGCCGCGTTTGACCCAGTTCTGAATGGTGGTGCCTTCCAGCCCTGTAAGCGAGCAAAGCTGCGAAAGCGAAAAGCCCCCCGCCTGCAGAAGCATTTTTCGTATGGGGCGAAAGGCGCTGCCCCCCTCTTCAGCATACGGCAGCATCGTACCCGGAAGAACCTGTTTTTCCATCCTGCTCCCCCTTTTCTGAATGCTGAGAAGCGGTTTGATTTGTCTATATTTTAGCAGAAGTTCACGTGAACCTCAAGCGGCGAAATTAGTCAAAAACAGCTGATTTTTGAAACCTACTGCACCGGGCGAATCCGGGCGAAGTCAGGCTCCGCCGGACGTGTTCTGCCTGCAAAAAATGCTCCTCCGGAGGATTTCTCCGAAAGAGCACGGTCTGAGAACATACAATTCCGTGATCGCTGATGCCGAATTTTCAAAGCTTATTTTCCCCGGGCGAGCCGCGAGGGGTGCGCAATGTCCGCTTTTCCGGGTACATGTTTTTGAATCAGGAGCCGTTCACTGTCCGCGATCGACAGAGAGGATTCGATCTGTTTCTTTGCGCAGCACCGGCCAGGTGTCGTCGGCATAGAAGCGATGCGCTCCGTCACCGATAATATGGTGCAGCCGGTCTCCTGCACCCATCGCCCCGTACATACGCCGCGCTTCCGCCACGCATGCCTCTGCCCCACTCAACGGGAAAATCGGGTCAAAACGGCCGTTCACGACCAGCAGCGGCCGCGGCGCGACCATGGAACACAACTCGCCCATATCAAACTCCAGCGCAATACCCGGCACATAATTGCATGCACAATGCGCCATGGCCGCAATGGAATCGGCATAGCGGCACACCGAGCAGGACGGAACCGCAATATTGATGCGCGGTTCAAGCGCGGAGGCATAAATCGTCGCGGTTCCGCCGCCCGAATTTCCCAAGCAGGTAATGTGAGCGGCATCCACCCTGACCGGAAACCCCGATTCCAACACATCGATGGCGCGCATGATGTCCCACACGCGTTCTCCAATCACCGTGCGCCCAAGCAGCAGCGCCCGCAGCGCAGGCTCCTGACAAGCCGGGCCATCCGGTGTGCCTCCTTGCTCTCCCATACAGCGCTGCTCCAATGTGAGCGCACACAAACCCTCGTTCAAAGCGCGCACCGCAAAATCGCGGTCGCCGCCGCAAATGGTTTCTTCGTCACCAGAGTATTTCGGACGCCCCAGGGAAATATGCATCCCGGTGGAATGCCCCTGAAGACAAATCACCACCGGCAGCGGCCCCGACGCATCTGCGGGAATCAGCAAATGACACGGTACGGACACGTTTTCCTCCGAAAAAAAACGGAACCGGATCTCGCGTGCATGAAGCTTTTCGTCGTAGCGATCGTATTCCACCGTGGGGCGCAGGTCGGTGCGATAATGCTCAATCTGTGCAAGTCCCAATAACCCGGCCAAGCGTGTCCGTGCAGTGCGCTGCCATTCATCCGGGTCGGTTTGGCCGTCCCAGCGCATGGCAGGGGTGATCGCATCCATCAATGCATGCTCATGCTCCGCGGGCAGCAGCCCAGACAGCTCGTTCGTGTTCATGACAATCCCCTTTTCCGCAATATTTATCATTCATCAGCTTCCGATCGCTGCACGCATGAATTCCGCCGCGCGCGGCGCATTGACCAGATAATCATCCTCACGGCCCTCCATGTTTACACGGCCACAATAAGGCGTACCGCGCAGCACCGCCCCGAACCTGCGCAGATATTCGCCGCCCAGGCTTCCCGGCCAGCCACGGCTTGGCGCTTCGGCCACATGCACATGGTACAGAATGTCCGCGTTTTCCACCAACGAAGCAAGCGGTTCCTGTTCGCAATACATGTGATACGAATCCGCAAGCAGCCGCAGATTTGGCAGATTCAGCCGCCGCACATATGCCGCACCTTCGCGCACGGTGTGAATCAAATTGGTTTCCTCACTGCGCAGCGGTTCAATCACAATCGTCACGCCTGCCTGACGCGCCCGTTGTTCCGCCCCGGTCAAAAATGCATCGAGCCGCACCTGCGCATCCGCTTTGCTCATTCCGTCCGGAATCATGCGCGCCGTACCGCTGCCAAACACCACGATCTTCGCGCCAATCAGCGCCATCCGACGGCAAGCCTCCTGCACATAATCCATCAGCTCCGGTCTTGTGGGGTCGCAGAGAATCGGCATCGTGCCGGGAATAAAGCCGTTGCAGCTCTCCAACGGCAGTTCTCCTGCTGCATGTGCTTCCGCCAGCTTATTCAGCCCGGTATCCGAGAGCGCCATGAGTCTTGCAACGTTGGTTTCTGCGCAATCATATCCCGCATCAACCGTCATGCGCGTATTGATGTAAATCACATCCGCGCCGTCGGCGTTCACATCTCCGTTCAGTGCCTCTCCCGGCAGACAGCAGCCCAGTCGTATCATGAAATAATCGCTCCCTTTCGTCCGATGCATTCTTGCATCTGCTATTAAACATTATAAAACCATACTTGCAGCACGTCAATGCAAACCGGGCGAGCCGCGAGGGGTGCGCAATGCCCGGTACTGCGTCGGCGAAATACCGGATTCAGCAGCATTTTTTACTCTCTCCAGACCGGACGCCCATACAACTGCCCGGCAAATGTTTTCTTGCAGTTTCTTATAGTAGTATACTTTTCTTATGCCGGCAATACAAACCTTATAACGCTTTCTTCCGGACTGTACTATAATAAGCCTGCGGCAGTACATCCTGCCGCCAGGAAAGAGACAGGAAAGGACAGAAGCTATGAACGGAAAAGAGAGAATCAGCAGGATCCTCAGGCATCAGCCCGTTGACCGCATCGGCCTGTACGAACATTTTTGGGGAGATACCTATCAGCAATGGCATGCAGACGGTTATCTTGCCGAAAACGAGAGCATGGAGGATCATTTCGGGTTTGACATGCAGGAGTGCTGGGCCTTCAATCTGGTCGCTGATCTGGATTTTCAGAGAAAGGTCGTGGCGGAAACAGAGGATACCATTACCTATCTGGACGGCAACGGCGCCGTTCTCCGCCGCCATAAATTCAACATCACCACCCCGGAACATATCGATTTCAACGTAAAGGAGCGGGAAGCCTGGGAGCGCGACGTCAAGCCGGCTTTGTTGAGCCTCTGCTGCCGGGGATGATCGAAGCCGGTATCGACTGCCTGCAGGTCATCGAGATCAAAGCGGGGATGGATCTGCTGAAGCTGCACAGGCTGTATGGCGATCAGATTGCGTTTATGGGCGGTCTCGACGTAAGAACTCTGTGCGGCAACGATCGGGCGGCCATTGACCGGGAACTGGAAGCAAAGATCCCTGTGGTGAAAAACGGCTTCGGCTTTGTTCTGCACAGCGACCATTCCATTCCGAAAACCGTGAGCTACGATACCTGCCGGTACTTTATCCAAAAAGGTCTGGAGCTTGGCCGGTACGAATAAAAAAAGCATCCGTTGGGATTCTGACGGCGGAAAAGCCGCCATGCCGTCCGGATGTTCATAAAACAACAAATCCTCCGTATGACTCAGATCGTACGGAGGATTTACTGTTTTACGGATATTGCCCTGTACCGGAAACGTTTTTGCGGAAAATGGCGGCCTTCCCGCCGGAAAGCGCTGTTCAGCGGTCCGACAGCCGGCGGTATTCGCGGCGTTCGGCTACGCTTTTATATGCCGGACGGATGATCTTGCCCGCATTGATGATCTCCTCCATGCGGTGCGCGCTCCAGCCTGCAATGCGCGAAACGGCAAAGATTGGTGTATAAAGCTCCTGCGGCAGATCCAGCATACTGTAAACAAAGCCGCTGTAAAAATCAATATTGGCCGAAACGCCCTTGTAAATTTTCCGCTCGTCTGCGATCACCTGCGGAGCAAGGCGCTCCACCAGCGAATAGAGCCGGTATTCCTCGGTACGTCCCTTTTCCCGGGAAAGCTGTTCCACGGAGCCTTTGAAGATCTTGGCGCGCGGATCGGAAAGCGAATACACCGCGTGCCCCATGCCGTAGATCAATCCGGAACGGTCAAAGGCTTCCTTGTGCAGCAGACGGCGCAGATAATCCGCCACAGCCTCTTCGTCCGTCCAGTCGGAAAGCGACTGCTTCATATCCTCAAACATGCGCACCACTTTGATGTTTGCGCCGCCGTGGCGCGGCCCTTTTAAGGATGCGAGCGCCGCCGCTACCGCAGAGTAAGTATCCGTTCCCGAAGAGGTGACCACATGCAGGGAAAAGGTGGAATTGGTTCCGCCGCCGTGCTCTGCATGCAGCACCAGCGCAAGATCCAGAACGCGGGCTTCCGTCTCGGTAAAGCTGCAGTCTGCACGAAGCATATGCAGAATATTTTCCGCGGTGGAAAGCTCCGGCTGCGGGCTGTGAATGAACAGACTGTTGCCGCAGGCATAGTGGCTGTATGCCTGATAGCCGTAAACCGCCAGCTGCGGAAACAGCGCGATCAGCTGCAGACACTGGCGCAGAACGTTTTCCACACCGGTATCCAGTGCATTGCTGTCATAAGAATACAGAGTCAGCACGCTGCGGGCCAGGGTATTCATCATATCGGCGCTCGGCGCCTTCATGACAACATCCCTCACAAAATTGGTCGGCAGTGTCCGGTAGCCGGAAAGCAGCTTCTGAAACGCGCTGAGCTCCTGCGCATCCGGCAGCCGGCCGAACAGCAGCAGATAAACGGTTTCTTCAAAGCCAAAGCGGTTTTCCGACACAAAACCCGCCACGAGCCGCTCCACGTCGATGCCGCGGTAAAAGAGCCTTCCTTCGCAGGGAACCTTTTCCCCGTTGACCGTTTTGCTCGACTGGATCTCAGAAATTTCGGTCAGGCCGGTCAATACGCCGTTTCCATTCAGATCTCTCAGGCCGCGGTTGACCTTGAGTTCCGAAAACAGCTCCGACGGGATGGCACTGTTCTGAACCGCCTGCTGCGCAAGCTTTTCGATCTCCGGTGTGATCTCTGAATAGCTGTTGTTTGCGTTTGCCATCTCGAACGACTCCTTTTCTCTGATTGATAATTTATACTGTTTATTATATCATGACCGCGAAGGCAAAAAATGAATAAATTATGAGCAAAACGCAAACTTATTAATTAATACCGTTAACATTCGGCAGATTTCTGCACCATTCGCTGTAGATTCCTCCGCGGGCAAGCAGCTCCCGGTGAGTTCCCTGCTCGGCGATCGTGCCGCCGCTGAGCACATAGATGCGGTCACAATCACGCACGGTGGAGAGCCGGTGCGCAATGAACAGCGCCGTTCGCCCGTTGGAAATGGACGCGATCGACTGCTGGATCACCTGTTCGGTATTCGAATCGATATTTGCGGTCGCTTCGTCCAGCACCAGCACCGCCGGATCGTGCGCGATGGCGCGTGCAAAGGAGATCAGCTGCCGCTCCCCTGCCGAAAACGTGCTGCCGCGCTCCGCTACTCTGGTCTGCAGACCGTCCGGCTGTTTTGCAACGAATGCATCTGCCGCGGCAAGATGTACCGCCCGGCCGATCTCTTCCTCCGTCATCGGGTCGGAAAGCGAAATGTTTTCGGCGATCGTGCCGGAAAAAAGAAAGACCTCCTGCAAAACCGTGCAGACGCCGCGGCGCAGCGCTCCAAGCTCCCATTCCTCCACCGGAACGCCGTCCACAAGAACCTGACCCTTCTGCGCATGGTATAATCCCGAGATCAGACTGATGATCGTGGTCTTTCCGGCTCCGGTCGGGCCGACGAACGCCGCCTTTTCCCCTTTTTCCACCCGAAAGCTGACGCCGCGCAGCACCCAGTTTTCTCCTTCATAAGCAAACCAGACGTCCCGGAACTCCACCGTTCCCAAAACAGGCCCCAAAAAGCTTCCACCTTGCTCCTGCGACGCGGTATCGTCCAGAATCTCGAACACACGGTCGGCCGAAACGGCTGCCGACTGAATGGTATTGTATTTTTCGGCAAGGTCGTTGATCGGTTCAAAGAATTTTTTGATGTACGTCGTAAAGGCATACACGACGCCAAGCTCCAGCACGCCGCCGGTGATCCCCCGCCAGCCGTAAACGATCAGCGCCGCAACTGCCAGCGCGTTGACCACCTCCATCAGCGGGCGCAGCAGGCTGTTGAAGCGGATCTGCAGCAGCGTTGTGGAATAATATTCCTTGTCCAGTGCGGCGAATTCCGCGTATTTTTCCTTTTCTCGGCCAAAGGTCTGCACCGTTTTCATTCCGTCAATATTTTCGGAAAAAAAGCCATTGATCCGCCCGATCAGCTTTTTCATCCGCTTGAAATTCCTTCTTAAGGCCCTGCGCATGGAAAACGTGATCAGCGCGATCACCGGGACTGCCGCAAACCCCACCAGCGCCAGCCTCCAGTTCATTGCCAGCATCACTGCGACGATGCCTACCAGAAGCACGATATCCCGGAACAGATTGACGATAATATCGGTGTAGAATTCGTCGAGCGTTTCAATATCATTGGTCGCGCGCGTGATCAGCCTGCCGCTGGTGTAGCGGTCGAACGCAGGCAGCGACATTTTTTCGATTGCCGAAAAGACCTCGATGCGCAGCCGGTTCAGGATTTTTTGTCCGAAGCGGTTGATCAGCCGCGTATGCAGCAGGGTGCAGACTGCACCGGCCGCGATCAGCAGAAAATATGTGATCCCCATGCCGGCCACGGAATACCAGCCGTGCTGCTGCGCACCGCCGCGCAGAAAATCGTCGATAATCACCGCCATGACATACGGCTTCAGCAGTTCTGCGCCATTTGCCGCCACCGTCAGCACCATACACAGCGCGAAGCCCCATTTGAAAGGCGCCATTCTGCCGGCCAGCTTGAACAGACTGTGCCTGCCCGACAGGCGCTTTTCTTTCTGTGAATGCATTGCCGTTTCCCCCTGATGCGTGTAATAGTATTATTTTACACGCTCAAAAGGGGAATGTCCATGTTTTTTGAAAAAAGCATCCTGTCTGCCGGAAACCGGGCGGAAGGGCGCCGTCCTTTTATGCCGCCGCAACGCAGATCGCCGCGGCGGTAATATCGTCATCGTGGCCGTCCCTCCGTCTGGACTCTGCTTCCGCCACGACGCGGTCACAAAGCTCCTGCGGAGTTCCCTTCCAGCTGCGCACCAGTTCCTCCAGCCAGCCGTCCCCGTCGGAAACGGCACCGTCGGAGACCATCAGCACCAGATCTCCCGGAGAAAGCTGCGCCGCGCCGCGCGCAAATTTTACCTCCTGCAGGATCCCTGCCGGCAGCGACGCCAGATCGACGCGCGTCACCCTGCTGCCCCGGCGGAGAAACGCCGCCGGTGCTCCCGCCTTCATGAATTCCGCGCGGCCGGAATACAGATCGAGCCGGAAGACATCCAGCGTGGCAAGGCTTTCGTCGCCCGATTTGATATAGAGCGAGGAGTTGACGATCCGAAGCGCCGCATCATAGCCGATCCCCGCAGAAACCAGCCGGGAAAGGATTCCGCAGGCCATGGTGGAATCCACCGCCGCACGGCCGCCGCTGCCCATCCCGTCGCTGAGCGCTGCAACCGCTCCGCCTGCTCCGTCGGAAAAGAATTCGTAGTGATCGCCGCAAAGCGACGCGCCTGCACACACATGCTGCGCACAGCCCGTGATAACGGAAAGAGACGGCCGCTCATTCAGCACGATACGCAGCGTATTCCCCGCGGAGGAGAAAACGGCCGGTCCAAAGCGCCGCCCGCAGAGCCGGCTCAATTCACGCTGCAGAGCGGCCTTGTCGGGCAGGCCTTTTTCTGCCCCGGTCACGATCTCGACGGTCATGCGTCCGCTCTGCTCCTGACGGCAGGAAACATCGGCCGTATCAAATCCGTGCCTGCAGAGAAACTGTTCGATCTGCTGCGCCGTTTCACGGTCAAACAGCGATTTATCGCGATAATCCGCAGCCAGATCCCGCAGCATTTCGCTGACGCCGAGAAACTGTGAGCCGACCACCGCCCGGATCTCACTGATCCTTCGTTCGGCCGCCTCGCCCGCGTGAAAATCTTCATACGCCGCCGTGATCGTCGCCGCCAGCTGATTGATCCGCGCACAGTTCGAACGAAACGGCTCGGGGAAATCGTTCCGGCAGACATATCCGCGCGCCTGCAGCGGTGCAGTCAGCCCGTTGAGCACCGCCATGGTATCGGAATAATTCTTTTCCCAGCACATCAGCCGGAACCCGCAGGTGCGGCAGGTTTCTTCCACCGCACAGTCGTAAACGCCGGTGACCGTCGATTTCCCTTTTTTCAGCAGCTTGCGGGAAAGCTCTTCCACTGACTGCGACACCTGTGCGATCGCACGGGAAGCGAATTCCAGCCTCATGACCACGCTGCGGCGCAGCGCATCGGCAGACGGATCGGCCGGGGGCGCGGCAAAAAAAGGCCTGGCCGCATTTTCCAGCCATTGCTGCGGGATCAGCAGAAACAGGGCCGTGGCCAGCAGCGTTTCGTAAAGCGCGGTGATGGGAGCGGTTGTAACGGCGAGCACCGCCACGCCGTTTGCCAGAACAAAAATCGCCGTGCTGCCAAACCGCCCGAGCGGCGAAAAACAACCGGCAACCAGACCCGAAAACGCATAGGAGATCGGAAAATATCCGGCTGCTCCGCCGGCAAGGCTCATCATCATGCCGCATGCCGTGCCGCTGATGCAGCCGCCTCCCACCGAACCGTATGCCGCGCAGAACAACACGACCAGCATGGCAAGAATATTTCCGAGCGAAATTCCCGCAACGGTAACAGATGCAAACGCAAGCAGAAAAATTCCGCCGGATACGGCCAGCCCGGCCATAGACTGCAGATCCAGCCCGTAAAGGCTGCGGCGCTCCTGACGGATCTTCAGCGTCCGCCCCAGAAACCACGAAGCTCCGCCCGCCAGCAGCCCCTCCGCCAGAATCATCAGCGGCGGAACCGAAGCGAGGATCCGCCCGCGGTTCACAAAAAAGCCTGTTCCTGCAACGGCCCCAAACGCCAGCACCGCTCCGAACAGCGGGTGTGCGCTCAGCTTTTTCCATTCGCTCAGCGTCCAGCGTACAGCCGCCACGATCGCCAGCGCCGCCAGGCTCTGCAGCCGTCCGGAAGAAACCGGAAAGAGCATCAGCCCCAACAGCGAACCGAGCAAAACCGGCAGCAGCGAGCCTTTTGGCGAAACGGCCGCCAATGCGGCAGAAAACGGCGTGCAGGCTCCGAAGATCTCTGCACGGGAAAGCAGCGCTCCTGCGCCGAACCACCCCAGCTGCCGCAGCAGCTTTTTTGTCACCTCGGCAGGAGGCAGCACCTGTTCTGCCCTGCGCAACACTTTTTCCGCTCTGCTTTTCATTTGAACCATCCTTTCCCGACGGGAAATCGCCTTATTTTCATCAGAAAGATTTTCCTTTTCTTCAGTATGGGCGGCCGGTTCTTTCAGTATACAGATCAGGCGCGATAAAGATTGTCATATATTGGTATATTTGTATGGAACTTTTTTGCTCAGCCGTTGCACGAGCTGAAAACGTCGTCTTCCGGCAAAAGCAGCCGGGGTTCGATTTCTGCCTTTCAAGCGTTATCCTGCAGAAAAAACCGATATCCGGTTCAGCTTACCGGGTATCGGTTCGAGAGTGTCGATAAACCGTATTTTACCTCCCTCTGACGAGGGTGCGGGTGTCCGGCGGACACCATTGCGAAGCAACAGCACCGACCGTGACGGCAGCCGTGACGGAGGACGAGAAAATGCTGTAACAGCGCCGTGTCTGACTACCCCTCAGTCTGCTGCGCAGACAGCTCACCTGACAAGGGGCGCCAAAGGGACTTTTTCGACAGACTGAAACCGATATCCGGTTCAGCTTACCGGGTATCGGTTCTTTTTTTATAATGATGTCTGGATTTTTCGAAATTTTATGATATAATTAAAAATTATAATCGTCATAACAAATGATTCTTGTTTTCCGACGGTTCATCCGCCGCGGAAACAGGAGCAAAAACTGGAGCAGGAAGCGAAAGGACGGATTGTCTGATGAAAAACGGTGCACTCCCGGAGCTGGTACTGAAAAACGCACAAATCTGCAATGTTTTCACCGAGACGCTGGAACAGGGAGATCTTGCGGTCGACGGCGGCCTCTTTTGCGGAATCGGTTCCTACCGCGGGCAGCGGGAGATCGACTGCACCGGAAAAATCGTGGTCCCTGCGCTGATCGACGGACATATTCACCTGGAATCCTCCATGACTGCCCCCGCGGAATTTGCCCGCATGGCAGCGGCACACGGAACCGCCGCAGTCATCTGTGACCCGCACGAGCTGGCCAATGTCTGCGGAACGGCGGGGATCGATTATCTGTTGGAAAGCTCGGAAAACCTGCCGGTCGATTGCTTCTTTATGCTGCCAAGCTGTGTTCCCGCCGCAGCCGGCGAGGAAAACGGCGCGGTTCTTTCCGCAGAAGCGCTGCGCCCCTATTATGCAAATCCGCGCGTGCTCGGCCTCGGCGAAGTGATGGATCTGCCCGGCGTGCTCAACGGGGACGGGGAGCTGATGCGGAAGCTGCAGGACGCGAAAAACGCCGGAAAACACATCGACGGCCACGCGCCCGGGCTTTCCGGCGCAGAGCTGGACGCCTATCTGGCTGCGGGGATCTCGACCGATCACGAATGCTCCTCCGCGGCGGAAGCGCGCGAAAAGCTGCGCCGCGGCATGTGGATCCAGCTGCGGGAGGGGACCGCCGCACACAATCTGGAGGCCCTTTTGCCTTTGCTGACGGAGCCGGGCGCCGGGCGCTGCCTGTTTGCCACGGACGACAAGCACCCCGATGAGCTTTTTCTGCACGGCCATATTGACCTGAGCGTCCGCCGGGCGATTGCGGCCGGGATCGACCCCCTGCGGGCGATCCGCACCGCCACCCGGAACGCCGCCGAATGCTACGGACTGCATCGGTACGGCGCGATCGCTCCCGGATATTTTGCCGACTTTTTTATTACGGATGATCTGCAGCGGCTTCCGATCGAATCTGTCTGGCACAACGGAAAGCAGGTCTTTCCCGATGCTCCGCCCACTGCACCCGCTGCACCGGATTCGCTCCGCCGCGTGACGGACACTTTTCATTGCCGTCCGTTTACAGAGGCCGATTTTTCCGATTACCCCGCTTTCCCCTGCGAAGGGATCGGTCTGGTTCCGGGCGAGATCCTGACCAGAAAATGCATTGCCCGGCCGGAAAACTGCGTTCGCCTTGCCGTTGCTGAGCGCCATAAAGACACCGGACATATCGGCAGAGCGTATCTGTGCGGATATGGACTTCGGCGCGGCGCAGTCGCTTCGAGCATTGCGCACGACAGCCACAACCTGATCGTTGCCGGGACAAACGCGCGGGATATGGCAGCAGCCGCCGAAGCCGTGCGGAACGCCGGCGGGGGACTTGCCGCCGTGCTGGACGGCGCCGTGCTTTCTCTGCTGGAGCTGCCGGTCGGCGGGCTGATGAGCCTGCTTCCTGCCGAAGCGCTTTGCGAACGACTGGAAGAGCTTCGCCGCGCCGCAGAAACGCTCGGCGATTTTTCCGGAATCGACCCGTTTATGACGCTCGCCTTCGTCAGCCTGCCGGTGATCCCGGAGATCCGTCTGACTTCCCGCGGGATTGTGCTGCCGGGCTGACAGCCGCAATGTTTCAGATCACGATCCCGCCGTTCGGGCTGAGCACCTGACCGGTAATAAAATCCGCAGCGGGAGAGGCCAGAAAGAAAATCGCCTCTGCCGCTTCCTTCGGAGTTCCGAATCGCCCCAGCGGCGTTTCTTCACAAAGCTCTTCGCGGATCTCCGCTGTCAACGCGCCGTTCATTTCGGTATCGATCACGCCGGGCGCAACGCAATTGACCTGAATATTGGATGGGCCCAATTCCTTGGCAAGCGCTTTGGTCAGCCCGATCAGGGCCGCTTTGCTGGCGGAATAATGTACTTCGCAGGAACC
>JAQXJH010000065.1 GCA_029008595.1 Bacillota bacterium | reverse complement strand
TCAAGACCCTGCTTGAAATACTTCTCCCATGTGGATTTGAAAATCTGCTTGCGGTTTTGCTCCCAATGCTTGAGATTTCCAAGGCTGATGCCCAGCTTGTCCGCATATTGTTTTTGCGTCAGCCCCAGTTTCATTCGGATTGCCTTGATCTGGTTGCCCTGACCATTCCTCAGAAATAGATTGTAGTCATCCAGAAGCGTATCGAGCGGCACTTCAAAAAGCTGCGCGATTTTCTCCATGTGCTCCGGCGGATAGAGGTCCTTGCCGTATTCTTCGTAGTGGACATAGGTGCTCCGGTCTATCCCGGCGTAGTCTGCAACATCTCTCTGGCGCAGGCCTTTCTGGTATCGAAGCCAGCGCAGTTTGTCCGCTGTTTCGGTGATTTCTGAGAAGTCCGGGAACTGCAAATTGAACTTTTCTGCGTCCTGAAACTTGTGTGGCAGCACCACCGGAAACTGAAGAATTTGCAGCGGGGCTACTTTTACTGCACCCGATACATTGGAAATCAGAATATAGCAGCGGACTCCCACTTGCGCCAGCAGACGCCATTTTGCCTCAAAAGGCGTCCGTTCCGCCACCTGCAAGGCTATTTCTTCCGTTAGGTTAGTATAGCATTTTCAATACATCTGGCCGCATAGCTGGAAAGTCTGGCTCCCTTGGATGCATCAAAGGTGTTGACCGCCTTGATCAGTCCGATGGTTCCAATGGAGACCAGATCCTCCTGATCGCTCCAGGAGGCATAATATTTTTTGATGATATGAGCCACCAGCCGCAGATTGTGCTCGATCAGCGTATTGCGCGCCTCCCGGTCGCCGCGGGCCAGCCGGCGCAGGCACTCCGCTTCCTCCTCAGCAGAAAGCGGACGCGGGAACGACCCTCCCGAAACATTCAGAATCAGATACAAAACTCTGCTGAGCAATTCTCCTGCCATTTCCCACAGCATGACCGCACACTCCTTCGGCAAAAAAACAGCGGATCCGTTGTTGTGCCGCCCGATCCCCTTCTTTTCATGGATATGAATCAACGGCAGCAAAAATGCCGAACGGTTTTCACCGTCCGGCAGGGAATGTTTCTGCGGATAGATCATACAACGGCAAAGCGGAGCCGCCGTCAAAAGCATTGTTCAGTTCTGTGCCGGTCTGCTGCCGGAAAAATATTTCCGGATAAAATAAGAAGGCGTACAGCTCCACGCATGGCAATACGAATTGATCAGAATATCGCCGTAAGGAGAAACGTTCAGATCGTCTTTCACATAGACTTCCCAGAACGTATCTGCGCCAAGCTGCACCATACTCCCCCAATAATTCCTGATGTATTCCAGCGCTTCGCTTTTCATATCGAGCCGGATCATCGCTTCCACGATGTAATGATGCATATACGGCGTTACAGGCTGCAGGCAATCTTCTGCACAAAGCGCCTGCCGCAAAACGGATCTTGCCTGCTCGCCGCCGATCACCCCTCCTAAAATCATCCAGACCTGCGCGTGGACGGAATACTGAAACCCGTCATACGAATTGAGAAAAGCATTTCTTTCCGCATCAAACAATTGACGGTACGCAATTTTTCTGCTGCGTTCCAGTTCCCGCTCCCATCGCTCCGCCGTCTCGGGATCGCCGACGGCCCTTGCCAGAACAATGTTTTTTTCGAGCGCAAACAGAAAAACGCCTTCTTCGGCAGTCACCAGCTGAAGGCCGGGCACCCAATCGATAAATCCTGCCCAGCCGGAAGGCAGGGTGACAATATGCTCTCTGTCCAGCGCCGTGATCGTAAGATCGATCTGCCTTTTGGCAACGGGGAACAGCTCCCGCGCAGTTTCAAGATCCTGTGTATGCTCGTAATATTCACACAAAATGACCGTGTAGAGCAGGGCGTAATCCATGATCCCCATCCCGTCGTCATAAAACAGCTCTGGCTTACTGTAAAGGCATCCGGGAAGATATTTTCCTTCCTCTTCGCAGGCTGCAAACAGATACAGGCACCTGCGCACCAGGCTGTGATTCTGATAAACAGAATAGTCGGTCAGCGCCTGCAGCCGCAGATCCCCGGACCACAGCCGCCGGTCGCGCTTCGGGCCGTCCTCGTAAACGTTCTGCATACAGTCGGCAAGCGTTTTTGTTCCGATCCGATCGATCGCAGCCAGAACGGGATCCTGGATGTTCCGCGCGGCGACGTCGTTGGAAAGCTTCGCTGAGCTGGTATGCCTGACGGTAAAGTCGAACAGGCGCACCCGCCGCGGCGTATTCAAGACGGTCACCTCCACATAGCGGAAGCAGTATCTTCGCGGCAGTGCGACCGTACCGCCGTGATCGACCGTGACGATCTCCTCCTGCAGCCACGAAGCGCACAGACTGCCGTGATATTCCGAAAAATCGCGCAGAAGCTCCATCGGAATTTCCCCAAAGCGCAGCTTCAGCCGCACCGGAGCGTCAAGATACCGGTCGGAGCGCTCCATCCGGAACGAAAGCCTGCCTACGCAGTGCTGTCCGAAATCCAGAACAAAACGATCTCCCGCGCCGAAATCCTTCGGAAGATCCTGTACCTCCCTGACACCGGCGCCAAACGGTGCGCCGTCATCCGCCGTCACGCAGACCGCGCGCCCGGCTCTGATCTCCGTTTCATAAAGGGGCGGCGTGCTGTCCTCTGCCTTCTGAATGAACAATTGATTCATTCCGCGTTTCCTCTTTCCTGTTTTTATATTTTGGCTCAGTCGCCGTGCATTGCTGCTGCGGCAACCATCCTGCGGCTTTTTCATACGTGAAGCCGCACCTCAACGCAGGTTCCTCCGTTCTCGGGAACGGAAAGCCGCAAGCCATATGCCTCTCCGTACTGCAGCTTCAGCCGCCGGTTAATGTTGATCATGCCGATCCCGTTGGAATGAACGACGCTTTTTTTTACCTGCGGAAGCGGCTCCGAAACGGGATCAGCAAAACGGGCGTTCAGCCATTCCATCGTTTCTGCGCTCATTCCGGCTCCGTTGTCCGCGACCCGGATCGTCAGCAGGTTCTCTTCACAGGTCATCGAAACGGTGATCTCCAGCTGCTGTTCCGGCTGCATCCCGTGTTCGCAGCTGTTTTCCAGCAGCGGCTGCAGCGTAAAGCGCGGGATCTGAAACGCGTCCAGCTCGTCGGGCAAAAGCTCCTTCCGGATTTTGATGCTGATCGAATCCCCGTACCGCATGTGGATCAGCTTGATATAATTATCCGTAAAATTCAGTTCCTCACCAAGGCTCCAGACGAGCGTCCAGTCGTTGAAGATCGGGCGCAGCAGATTGCTCAGAACGATCAGCATATCGGAAACCTTGTCCGCGCCCGCAAAAATTGCCATCCAGCGGATCGACGCGATGGAATTGTAGATAAAATGCGGATCGATCTGCGACTGCAGGTTCCTCATTTCAAGCAGGAGCGTTTCCTGCTCGTTCTTCTCCTTCTGGATCAGAAGCTCGTTGATCGACCGGATCATCTCATTGAACTGCTGCTGCATGGTCAGAACCTCCTGCGTGTGCGCGGATTCCTTGATCCTGACCTGAAGATCGCCTTCTTTTACCTGCAGCAGCGCCTTTGTGACCTGACTGACCGGTTCGGTAAAGCGTCCGACCCAGATCGTATACAGCACCGTCATGATCGCCAGCAGCGCAAACCCGATCGCGACGGAAACGCCGACCAACATATTTGTGCTGCGGTGCTGCACGCTGGTCGGCAGCATTTTGACCAGCATCCAGTCTGGATTGCCCAGGCGGTAATAAATGACCTGATACTCCACCTTGGCGTCCGAGGTAAAAATCCTGCTGCCGTACTGCGAATCCCCGTCGATCATCTCATAATAATCCGGCACCTTGCCGAACTGAGAGAAATCCGTTCCGGAGATCTGCACTCCTGTTTCATCCAGCAGGCACACCGAGCTTTCTGTTCCGGAAAGAAGCTCAAAGCATTGCCGCAGCGCGCTTTCCTTTACCGAGACCAGCATGCTGATCACGCCGCTGCCGCCGGTCTGCGTGGAATTGGTCAGTCTGCGCACGCCGCAGATCAGCAGGTCGCCGGAAGAGATCGTTCCGGAAACCGTGACCCCGGTAAAATCCGTTTTCGGAAAGGCGCCCAGCCATTTCGTTCTGTTGCCGTCGCTGCTCTGCGCCGCGCGGCACAGCTCATTGATGCGGGCGGCAGCCGCACTGTTTCCGTCCTCAAAAAAGTGCCATGTGCTGGAAACTCCGCACATGGTATCGTCATTGCGAAAAAAAAGGACCGCATTCAGATCGTCGTTCACAGCCAGTGCGTTTTCGACGGTCCGGTAGAACGCGATCCTGTTCAGCGTTTTCTTCAGCGGATCGGTCTCAAGGTAGCCGCTCAGCAAATACTGATTGACATCTTCCTCACTCTGCACGCGCAGGGCGGAAACCACGGCCGATTCAAGCATTTCGTTGATGCGGGAAGCCGTGCGCGAAAAATTCAGCACCGTCGACTTCTCGTTCTCCGTCTGGATCTGCTTGACAAAAATATTGGACGTGATCACGACCGGCAGCAGGATCCCGACAATCAAAAACAGCACGGAGACCACCAGCAGCCGGGATTTCAGCGTTTTGAACATTTTGATTTTTTCCCGTTTCATCGTTATCGCTTTGCCTTTCCCGAAAGCCGCGTTTTCCCGCAGCGGCTCATTCTTCTTTTCTCCAGCGGCGGGGCGGTTTCCCCATCTTCTGTTTAAAAAAGCGGATAAAATACGTCATATCCGAATAACCGCAGCGCTCCGCGATCTCCATAACGGAAAGCTCCGTTGTGGAAAGAAGCGTGCAGGCCTTTTCCATGCGCACATTGCCGATATATTCGGAAAAACTGCACCCGGCCGTCTGCTTGAAGAGCGACGCATAATAATTCGGGCTGAGCGCGACCATGTTGGCCAGACTGCTCAGGCTGATCGAGTCTTCCGCATGCTCCCGGATGTACCGCATCGTTTCAAAAATCTTTTCGCTGTAGGAGCAGTGTCCTCCCGGCTGCGCCGGAAACAGCAGCGCCGAAAGATACTCCAGCGCCGACTGCGCCGACTGCGATCCTTCCAGCCCGCCCCGGATCTCCTCCTGACCGGGAAGCTGCTCTCCGAAAAACGAAAACCGGTAAAGCTCCGCCAGTTCTGCCGCCACCTGCAGAAACGCCGGTTTATTTTCAAACGAACTGCGCAGATCCTGCAGCCGGGTCAGGAACGTCTCCTTCTTTTCGGGCGACTTCCACGGAACCAGCTCGATCTGCTCCTGAAATGCGCCGATCCGCTTCAGCAGCTTTTTCTGCGCGGAAGGCGCAGTGCTGCGCAGAACGGTCAGCGGCTCCGGGTAAAAGAATTCGTCCTGCAGGGTTTTCAGCCCTTTTTCCCAGAGCGGGCCGCATCCGGTCCCGTCCGGGCCGGAAAAAAACATCGCCATGCGCAGTTTTGCGTTCAGAATATCAGAACTGTACCGGGCCAGCTCCAGCAAAGCAGCGCTCAGATCAGCCGCCGCATCCGCTCCGCCCGGCAGAAGAAACACCAGCAGCTCTTCCTTTAAAATGCTGCTCTGAATCCCGAAGGCAGAAAGCTTATCCAGAAACATGGTCTGCACAGTCGGCAGCAGCAGCGACTTGGCGTCGTCGCTTTTCAGCTGCACCATCAGCATTCCGCCGAACGGTTCCGGCGTTTTCCCCTTCTGTTCGCATTCCCGACAGTAGCGCGCCGCATCGTGATGACCGAAGACGAAGCTCCGCAGAAGTTCATCGCTTTCGTCGGATGCGCCGCCGTCAACGGAAGAATGCTTTTTCCCCTCAAGGTTTGCCTTTGCCTGCTGCAGCAGATTCATAATATCCGTCTGCGACATGGTCGCCTTGAGCAGATAGCCGGTGATGTGCATCTGCATCAGCTGGTACAGAACCGCAAACTCCTCCAGACAGGTGATCACAATGATCTCGCAGCCGGGATCGTTTTTCCGGATCCTGCGGATCAGCTCCGTTCCGTCGATCCCGGGCATACGGAGATCCGTCAGAACGATGTCCGGCCGGTGGGCGCAGAAAGCCTCCCATGCGCTCGTGCCGTTGCTTTCCGCCGCGACCACCTGCATATCCAGCGTGCTCCACGGGATCGATGTGCTCAGCCCCATCCGGACCAGCAGTTCATCCTCTGCGATCATCACCGTATACAACCCAGTTTTCCTCCCCTGCAGTCAAAATGAACTTGAATATTTTCATTATAAACAGAAATCTTTTTTCTGTCAAATGCACCGAAAACATAACAGAAAGAAGATTTAATCTATTTGATTGCTCTAAAACTGAAGAATTCAACAGCAAAACTGCACGATTCAACGAATCGATTGCGTTTTTTTGAATATATCGCCCATTTCCGAATTAAAAAAATGTATAATTCTATGCTTTTTTGAAAAATAAATTGTGTTCTATTTTTCATTGTAAAGTTTCATCAGTTAATATATACTATTGTCAGTATAATTTTTATTTAAATTTATACTTTATCACAAAACTGATTTTCGCAGCCGGAATGTGCCGGGCGGTTACTTTTCTGTGCGGCGCGGCCGGCGGAAATTCAGCAATTAAAAAGGAGGAAGACAACTTGAAAGCAAAAAAAATCATCTCCATGGCGCTGGCACTGCTGATGCTCCTTTCCCTGACGATCGGCTGCCAGAAATCCGGAGGAACGGCTTCCACTGCTAATTCCGGCACCAGCACGGGATCCCAGGGCGCTGTTCCGAGCGGCGATCCGGTCAAGATCTCGATCGGCAGCCAGTCAGAATATCAGACTGTTCCGTGCCAGTGGTACGAGACCGACGTTTTCCAGGAACTGCAGAAGCAGGCCAACGTAGTCATCGATTCCTTCTACTATTATGATGCCGATAAGTTCAACATGCTCCTCGCGGGCAACGACCTGCCGGACATCATCTTCTCCTACAGCCCGCAGAAGCTGCCGGATATCATCGATTCCAAACTGGCGCTCGACCTGAAACCCTATCTGAGCACCTACACCGATCTTGACGGCGAGGCTTACAAGCAGTCCAACGAAATCACCAGCGGCTTCTACGGCGGCGACGAAAAGGCGCTGTACTTCCTTGCCACATACATTGGCCTGGAGCTGCGCGACGGTGGTGTCATCAACTACCGTGGTTACAACGCCCGCTGGGACTGGTACAAAGAGATCGGCGCACCGGAAATCAAAACCAGCGACGATTATATCGCAGCGATCGAAGCGATGGTCGCCAAGCACCCAACCACCGCGGACGGCAAAAAGGTTTACGGCACCGGCTTAGAAGGTACAAACTTTGAATATTGGTATACCAATGGTTGCTTCTCCAAGCCCGCTTATATGAACCTCTGGACCTTCGGCGGTTACCTCTACATGGAAGGCCTGGACGACGGCAAGCTCTACAACGCTTACACCAACCTGGAGCGCTCCGCTTTCTGGTCCGACATGGAATTCTACAACAAGCTGTGGAACAAGGGCCTGCTTGATCCGGACAGCTTCACGATGACCGCTGAGCAGCGTGCGGCAAAATCCGCCGCCGGCCAGTACGCCGTTGAAATGAATTGGCCGCAGGGCGATCTCTATGCTGCTGAATCTGCCAAAGACCCGAACACCCTGGCCGGTGTTATCGCCATTCCGTCCGAAGCCAGCTTTGTTTTTGCCGATTATCATCAGGTGAACGGTTACTTCCCCTCCAACTTCCAGTTTGTTTCCGCCAACTCCAAGGCTATTGACGGCGCGCTTTCGTTCCTGAACGTCTGCCGCAAAGTTGAAAACCAGCGTTTGCTGTACTCCGGCTTTGAGGGCAAGCACTATACCGTTGTTGACGGTGTCCCGACCCCGACCGAGGAAACGCTTGCCATGCGTTTGGCCAACAGCGATGAATGGAAAAAGACCGGTATCGAGAACACCTGCAACTTCGGCTTCCTGCAGGGCAGCTTCCTTGCTGCAGACGGTTACCCCGTCAACCTGTTCGATACCGACGAAATGCGTGCCAGCGCGTTGAATCCGCTGCAGAAGGACTACTGCGAATATTACAAAGTCGATTACCCGGCTCAGGCCTGCGTGAAGCTTGCAGACGAAGGCAAAATTCCCAGCATGAAGAACTGCTATTCCGAGCTGAACCAGTCCTGCACAGAGACAATGCCGACCGACATTCAGCGCATTCTGACCCAGTGCAACGACATTCTGTTCGCTGCCGTTCCGAACCTTGTGCAGGCCAAGACGGCTGAAGAGTTCAAGGCGATTCAGGCTCAGGTTCTTGCCGACCTGAAGGCTGCCAACGAAGAGACCGCTTGGGAGTGGTGCCTGGCCGCCAACACCAAGGCTCAGGAATTCACAAAACCGATTCTTGAAACTCTGAAGTGGTAAGCTTCGTTTCCGTTCCGGGAAACATAATGTCCAATCAGTGGGAGGCGGCTGCCGTCGCCTCCCTTTGTTTTTGAAACAGCGCGGAAAAGAACCGGAGGCTCTTTTGGCTCTCCGTTTTACAGATTCCGGCGGAAAGGTGTGATTCTTCAATATGAAAGCTCGCGAACAAGCGCTGCAGGCGTCGTCTGCGTTGCGCAGAAAGAAAGGAAAAAAGCAGTGGAGTCTGCTTTGGCTGACCCTTCCCTTTATGATTTTGATCCTCCTGTTCAATTATGTTCCGCTTGGCGGATGGATTCTTTCTATTTTTGATTACCGTGCCGGTAAAAGTCTGTTTGACTGCGAATTTGTCGGCCTGAAGTATTTCAAAATGATCTTTACCGATCGAAATATTCCTTCTGTTCTGAAAAATACCGTTATTTTCTCTGCGATCTGGTTCTGCATTTCCTGGCTGCCTATGATGTTTGCCGTTCTGCTGAACGAGATCCAGTGTTCTAAATTCCGCAAGTTTACTCAAACCATGACCACTCTCCCAAATTTCATCAGCTGGGTTATCATATATTCACTTGCTTTCTCCATTTTCTCCAGCGAAGGCGCGCTTAACATGCTGATCTACAAACTGGGCGGTCCTCAGTTTGCCACCAACATTCTGGCGGACTCCGACTCCGTCTATGTTGTTCAAACCGCAATTGCTCAATGGAAAGGCCTTGGCTGGGCTTCCATTATCTACATTGCCGCAATTTCCGGCATCGATCAGGAACAGTACGAAGCCGCTATGATCGACGGTGCCGGACGCCTGCGTTGCGCGATCCATATCACGTTTCCCAGTATTCTTCCCACCTTTGTTGTACTGATGCTGTTGGATATCTCCAACATTCTCAACACCGGCTACGAGCAGTATTTCCTGTTCAAAAATGCCATCACCGCGCCGAAGATCGAAGTGCTGGACCTTTACGTTTACCGCATGGGTCTCCAACTGGCCGATTACTCCTACGCTACGGCTGTTGGTATCGTCAAATCGCTGATCAGCATTACCATGCTCTTTGGTGCAAACGCGCTCGCCAAAAAGATTCGCGGCACGTCAATCGTATAAGAGGAGGCAGTGTCATATGGTTGTACAAAAAAGAACTCCCTCCAGAGTGGTATTCAACATTCTGAATTATGGCTTTTTTGCCCTGTTTACATTCCTTTGCTTGTATCCACTGTGGTATGTGTTTTGCTATTCGCTCAGCGTCCCCGAACTTGCCGCCAAGGAAGGCGTTTCCTTTTGGCCGGTTGGGTTCACCCTGACAAATTTTCAACAGGTTTTTGCACTCGACGGGCTTTTTCATTCCATGTTTATTTCCGTTATGCGTACTGTCATCGGTACCTTCTGCACGGTCGTCACCTGCATGTGGCTGGGTTACGTCTTTACCAAGGAAAAGATGCCGGCGCGCAAGTTTTTCTACCGCTTCATGATCATCACCATGTATATCGGCGGCGGCATGATCCCCACCTACCTCGTTTTTCGCTCCTACGGGCTGCTGAATACGTTTGCCGTTTATATTCTGCCGGCTATGGTTTCCGCCTATTACGTCATCCTGATCAAGACCTATGTGGAGCAGCTGCCTCCCTCGCTGGAGGAATCGGCCTTGATTGATGGTGCCGGGCCAATCATTATTTTCACAAAAATTATTCTTCCTCTCTCCATGCCGATCGTGGCCACCATCGCAATTTTTGCAGCTGTCGGTCAATGGAACTCATGGTTCGACAACCACATTTATACCTTCAACAACAAGAATCTGACGACCATGCAGTACATGCTCTACAATTACCTTAACGAAGCACAGCGTCTTGCAAATGAACTGAAAAACAACCCAAATATGCAAAGTCAGATCAACAAGCAAAATGCTCTTACCCCGAATTCTGTCCGCATGACCGTAACCATGATTACCGTTCTGCCCGTACTGGTTGTTTACCCCATTTTCCAGCGTTATATTGTCAAAGGAATTATGATCGGCGCCGTGAAAGGGTAAACTCCGCTCGGCAGTCAAAGAGGTAATTTAATTTTATAAAACAAATTCTGAATCTGTCAAACCAATGGGAGGGACATTTATGGAAAAGAAAGTTTTGAATGTCGGCGTGATCGGTCTCGGTATGGGAAAGGCGCATGCCGAGGGTGTAACGAAAACGGAGGGCGCATGCCTTTACGCGGTCTGCGATATCAACAAAGCCCGCGCAGACGAAGTGGCAAAGGAGCTTTCCGTCGCGCATGTTTTCACCGATTACCGTGACATGATCGCCGACCCGACCATTGATGCGGTCATTATCGCCAGCCCGGATCAGGATCACCGACAGATGATCCTCGATTCGCTGAACGCCGGCAAGCACATCCTTTGCGAAAAGCCGCTCGCGCTCACCCGCGAGGACTGCGAAGCGATCGTGGACGCTGTAAAAAAGAGCGACAGAAAATTCATGGTCGGCCAGATCTGCCGTTATACGCCCGGCTTCCGCCAGGCAAAGGAGATCATCGATTCCGGCGCGATCGGCGAGCTGACATTCGTGGAATCCGAATATGCGCATGACTACAGCCATATCTACGCCGCAGGCTCGTGGCGCAGCGACCCGGTCCGCAACGGCGTTGTGGGCGGCGGCTGCCACGCGGTCGACCTGCTCCGCTGGATCGCGGGCGACCCCGAA
>JAQXJH010000064.1 GCA_029008595.1 Bacillota bacterium | reverse complement strand
ATATGCTGGTATCCTTTATCAAGTGGAGCGGCCTGCGCCTTCTCATCGATGACCTTCGCGAATTCACCGAAAACGGCGGCGAGCTTCGCATTATCACCACCTCCTACATGGGAGCCACCGATGTGAAAGCCATCGAAGAGCTGCGGAAGCTGCCCCACGCCAAAATCAAGGTCAGCTATGACACAAAGACGACCCGCCTTCACGCAAAAGCCTACATCTTCTACCGCAACACCGGTTTTACCACGGCTTATGTCGGTTCTTCCAATCTCTCCAACGCGGCGCTGACCAGCGGTCTGGAATGGAATACCAAGGTGACCCGACGCGATCTGCCGGAGACCATCCGCAAGATCGCGGCGACCTTTGAATACTACTGGAACGACCGCGAGTTTGAGTATTACGAAGAAAACCAGAAAGAACGGCTGGCCCGAGCACTGAAGTCCGAAAAATACTTCGACACCAACAATGCCGCAATGTACACCATGGACATTGCGCCCTACTCCTACCAGCAGGAGATCCTGGATAAGCTGGAAGCTGAGCGCAAGATCCGGGGATATACCCGCAATCTGGTCGTTGCTGCCACCGGTACCGGTAAAACGGTCATTTCGGCGTTGGACTACAAACGCTTCCGCAAAGAGCATCCGGATAAACCCTGCCGTCTTCTTTTTGTGGCGCATCGGGAAGAAATTCTCCGGCAAAGCCTATTTACTTTCCGCGCGGTGCTCAAAGACGCCAACTTTGGCGAACTGTTTGTGGGCAGCAGCAAGCCGGAAAGCATCGACAATTTATTCATTTCCATTCAGACCTTCAACTCTCAGGATTTTACGGCAAAGACATTGCCGGAATTCTATGATTACATCATCGTGGATGAATTTCACCACGCGGCAGCTCCGACCTATCAAAAACTGCTGGCCTACTACGAGCCTCGCATCCTGTTGGGCCTCACCGCCACGCCGGAACGCATGGACGGAAAGAGCGTGCTGCCCTACTTCAACAACCGCGTTGCGGCAGAGATCCGTCTGCCCGAAGCCATTGACCGCAAGCTCCTGTGTCCGTTCCAGTATTTCGGCGTCACCGATACGGTGGATCTGAATACGGTAAAGTGGGCGGCCGGCGGCTACCAAAAGAGCGAGCTGGAAAATATCTATACTTTCAGCGGAGCCATTGCAAACCAACGCGCCGATCATGTAATCTCGTCTCTGCTGAAATATGTGACCGATATTGACGATGTAAAGGGACTCGGCTTCTGCGTCACCGTCGAACACGCCGAGTTCATGTGCCGTTACTTCAATGAGCATCAGATCCCATCCATGTTCCTGACGGGGAAATCGCCCGAAGAGGAACGAAAGTCCGCCAAAAATCGCCTGACCGACGGCGAGATACGCTTCATCTTCGTTGTGGATATTTACAACGAGGGCGTCGATATCCCCGAGGTCAACACCGTTCTCTTCCTGCGTCCCACCGAGTCGCTGACCGTCTTCCTGCAGCAGCTGGGCCGCGGCCTGCGGCTGTCGGAAAACAAAGAATGCCTGACCGTGCTGGATTTCATCGGCCAGGCCAACAAAAAATACAACTTTGAAGATAAATTCGCAGCGCTGCTCACAAACACATCCCGAAGCGTGACCCGGGAGATCAGGGAGGGCTTGGTTTCCGTACCCAAGGGCTGTTACATCCAGCTTGAAAAGAAAGCGGCCAAATATATTTTGAACAATATCCGCGCTTCCTACGGCAATACGGCCGGACTGGTCGCCCGCGCGGCTTCCTTTACCGAAGACAGCGGCATGGAGCTGACGCTGGCAAACTTTTTGGACTACTATCATCTGGATCCCCGATCGATCTATAAATTTACGTCCTTCTCCCGCATCTGCGCCCGCGCGGATGTGATCGAAGACTTTACGGAACCGCTGGAAGAGGCATTGACAAAAGCCTTCGCCCGATTGGCCGTCATGGATTCCAGACGCTGGATCTCCTTTCTGCTGGATCTTCTGCCCCGTCTGGACAATGTGGACTTTGATGCGCTGACCGACATGGAAAAGCGGATGCTGCAGATGTTCTACATCACCGTCTGGGGTAAGGCCGCGGAGGATTGGAACAGTGAAGAAGTGCTGGATCATCTTTACGCCCTGTCCGACAGCACGGTATTGAAAGATGAGCTGATGAGTCTGCTCCGATATCGCTTTGATCGGATCGACTTTATCGACGAACCCGTGGATTTGGGCTTTGACTGCCCGCTGGATCTGCACTGTACCTATACCCGTGATCAGCTCCTGGTGGCCCTAGACTTTATGAAGCCGGCAACGGTGCGCGAAGGCGTGAAGTGGCTGCCGGACAAGCAGCTCGATGTATTTTTCGTAACCCTCAACAAGGCCGACAAGGATTATTCGCCCACAACGATGTACAACGACTACTCCATCAATGAAACCCTGTTCCACTGGCAGAGCCAGAGCACGACGGCGGAAAACTCTCCCACCGGGCAGCGTTACATTCACCACAAAGAGCGCGGCAGCAAGGTACTGCTCTTTGTCCGCGAATTCAAGTCCGACCGGGTAACCGGCGGCGCCGAGGCCTACACCTGTCTGGGAACGGCCGCTTACGTACAGCATGAAGGCTCCCGACCGATGAACATCACCTGGCGCCTGAGCCGCCCGATCCCGGCGAAGTTCCTGAAGAAAACGAATAAACTGGTGGTGGGATAAAACCACGGGAGGGTGCCCTTCATGCCGCGTGGCTTCAGGGACACCCTCCATACTTTTATACGGCCGACAATATCAATCATCCATAATAATTCAGGATAACTGTTTGGACATAGCGGCCTCCTTCCCGATCAAACAAAGGCTGTTTTAAATATAACCTTTTGCAATCGTAATTGCCGGTTTGCAATAGTAGTTGCACGCAAAATCTTGCAATTAAAATTTCATTTTTTGCGAAGAGGCGCCCGCAGGATGTCCCTTTTTTGGGACGGGGGCTGTGATATCATAGTATCAGAACGAAAAAG
>JAQXJH010000063.1 GCA_029008595.1 Bacillota bacterium | reverse complement strand
CCAAGCGGTAAGGCACCAGACTTTGACTCTGGCATTCGTAGGTTCGAGTCCTGCCATCCCAGCCATGTCGGAGCAAGGCGTGCTTTGCTCCGATTTTTTCCGAGGCTGGGAGTTTTTGTTGCGGCAGACAGGACCGTATCGGCGGCCGTCATGCGCGGCGGTCAGGATATCAGTATCCGGCCTGTACGTCGGTATCGACCGCTCCCCTGCCGGAGCGAGACAGCCCCATGCTGCAGGCCCGGCATGGAAAATGTAAAAATGACCCGCTAGCTCAGCAGGCAGAGCAATTGCCTTTTAAGCAATGGGTCTGGAGTTCGAATCTCCAGCGGGTCACCACATCGGAGCAAGCTCTATATCGCTTGCTCCGACTTTTTTCAAAAGTCAGAGCGCGCTCATGACGCTGCTCCTCCTTTCCAAACCGAACCCGCCGCGCTGGGCTTCGATTTGGTATGAGCGCAAACCTGAAAGTAAAGTACGCTGCGGCGTGCTTTTTTCAACAGGATCGCTTCCCTGCAGGTACCGCAGAATGCCTGCCAGCATGATACTATTAATATATAATGAAAGGAAGATCAACTTGGCACTCAGATCAACGAAGGAACTGCTGCTGGACGCGCAGAAAAACGGGTACGCCGTATGCGCATTCAATGCGGAAAATATGGAAATGTGCATGGCGATCATCAAAACGGCCGAAAGGCTTTCGGCCCCGGTCATCATTCAAACGACGCCGTCTACACTGGGCTATGCAGGACCGGAGATCTTTGCCGCCATGGTAAAGGCCATGGTGCGGGAATGCAAGACGCCGGTGGCGCTGCATTTGGACCACGGAAATTCTTATGAGCTTGCACTGCGCTGCGCTGACGCCGGATACAGCTCTGTCATGATCGACGGCTCCAAGCTCCCTTTCGACGAGAACGTTTGCCTGGCAAAACGTGTGGTGGCGCATTGCGGTGCCGCCGGCATCCCCGTTGAGGCGGAGCTGGGAACGGTAGGCGGGAAAGAAGACAGCCTGCACTGCGACGGCCCGGTCTATACCGAACCGGCGGATGCGGCAAGGTTTGTGGAGCAGACCGGCATCGACGCGTTGGCCGTTGCCATCGGGACCGCCCACGGTATTTATAAAGGTACGCCCCATCTGGATCTGGAACGTCTGTCAGAGATCCGCAAGGTCGTACAGATCCCGCTGGTGCTGCACGGGACTTCCGGCGTCCCTGCCGAAACGGTCCGCGAATGTATCCAGCGCGGCATCTGCAAGGTAAATTATGCCACCGATCTCAGGATCGCGTATACCGACGGCATACGGGAGTATTTGCAGCAGAATCCCGGGGCCTTTGATCCCAAAAAGCACGGCGCGGCGGGCATGGAAAAGGTCTGTGCGTGCGTGGAGTCACGGATCCTGCTGTGCGGAAGCGCACAAAAAGCATAAGGCATTTATCCCGGCGGGGTGTACCGCCAACGGGTACAAGAAAAAGCAGGTCAGGCATTTCTTCGATGCTTGACCTGCTTTTTATATCAATTCTTCCGTAATGATCTTCAGAGGCGCCTGAATATTGTACTGTTCGGGCTTCTGGCATTTGATCAAATACTCAAACAGCGCCTTTACGAGCTGATGTCCCTGGCCATAGCCATCCTGCTCAATGGAAAAAGCGATCAGGCCGGATTTGAGGTACGGCAGCGCCTGCGGGGACATATCATGGCTGATCACCCGGATGGCGTTCTCCCGATGCAGCTCGATAATCGCCTGACAGACACCGACGGAGCCGCCGCTGGTGATATAGATCGCGTCCAGGTCAGGGTACCGGCTGCAAAGCCGGAGTGTACATTCGTAAGAGAGGCGGTCGTCATCGTATTCCTCCGAGACGTCAACGATCTGGATCTCCGGAGCACATTCATGCAGCTTGTCCGTGAAGCCGCCGAGGCGCTGCTCATGGCAGGAGATGTTCTTGGAGCTGATCAGCACGGCGACCTGGCCGGGAGAGCGGATGATCCGCCGGATCAGGCTGCCTGCGGTCTTGCCGGCCCGGTAATTGTCCTGGCCGATGAAGCAGATGCCGTCAATACCGTCAATATAGGAGTTGAAGGTCACCATGGCGATGCCGCTGTCATTGAGCTGGTTGATCTTTTGCTTCACGCGGTCGTCGTCAAAGGGAAACACGCAAATACCGGCACAGCCATCCCGTGCCAGGTCATCCAAAACCTGCAGTTCTTCCTCGGCGGTAAGGGATTTCAGGATGCGGACATCCACGTTGAGGCCAAAGGGCGAATACTCCTGCTGCGCGGCCTCAATGCCCAGCATGACCTGCTGAATATAGTAGTTGTAGTCGGGCGTGACGATGATGCCGATTTTCAGAGGGCTGTTTTTTAAGACGAGCGCCTTTCCGATGATATTCGGGCTGTACTCCAGCTCCTCGATCGCTTTGAGGATCCTCTCGCGGGTCGCCGGCTTCACACCCGACCGATTATGTAACACCTTGTCGACGGTTCCCCGGGATGTACCGGTGTATTCGGCGATCTCCTTGATTGTTACTGGCATATTCTGACCTCTTGAGTGGATTTCGAGCAGACTGCGCTGAGAAGCCGGGCGTAATGAAAGAACCATGCTTTTACACCCTTATTATAGTATTATACGCCGTTTTTGAAATAATGCAATACGTTTTGTCAAAAGAAAAAGCAATTTGTGTGTAAGTATGTAACAAATTTGAGGTTGAAGGGTCAGAAAAAGGAAAATCAAGTTCATGATACAGGAATTTGAAAGCTGTGATCGCGGCTTAATATCAAAAAAACTGAAACGGTAGGTGCCCTCTCGGGAGAATTTGCGGCAAGCTGACGGGAAAAGGGCAACGCTCCACCAGAATCAGAAGTTTTTGGTGGAGCGTTTTTTTGGATGATACGTTGACAGCAGTTCGCCGTAGGGCGCGCCGACCCTGGCGCGCCGTGCAGA
>JAQXJH010000062.1 GCA_029008595.1 Bacillota bacterium | reverse complement strand
GCCTGCAAATGGGGCTGACAGCGGCGCAGCAGTCGGTTCGTCTGCACCGCGGAAAATTGCTTTGCGGCGCGGAAAAAGAGACGGGTGCGGTGTTTGAGCTGCTGCTGCCGCTCTGCCGCTGAACGGCAATCAAAGGACGGCGGAAGAGCCTTCGCCCGGCATTCTCCTCCGGCGCGCAGAGGTTTTTGCCCTGCCGGACGAAGGAAAAAGCGAAATTGCGGAGTCTTCTGCAAAGGAAAGGACGGTATCTGCATGGAAAATAAAATAACCATTGTGATCGTAGAGGATGAAAGAGCAGTGGCCGACCTTCTGAAGACGGTTCTGGAAGCGAACCACTATCATGTTCTGACGGCAAAAACGGCAGCGGAAGCAGAGGCGCTGATCTCTTCCCATTGCCCGGATGTGATCCTGCTGGATCTTGGTCTGCCGGACGGCGATGGCCTGAACCTGATCCGTCTGGTGAGAAAATGGTCTCAGGTGCCGATTCTGGTGGTGTCGGCGCGGATGCAGCAGGGAGACAAGGTAAAAGCGCTGGATCTCGGGGCAGACGACTATATTACCAAACCGTTCGGAACGCAGGAGCTGCTTGCGCGCATCCGGACGGCGATCCGCCATTCGCGCAACGCGGGAACGGAGGATGAAGCGATCCTGCAGGAAGGCCGGCTGCAGATGGGCAGCCTGGTCATTGACTATAACCGCCGCTGTGTTTATCTGGACGGAAAGGACGTCCATCTGACGCAGAATGAATATAAAATCGTTGCCCTGCTGGGCAAACACGCCGGAAAGGTTCTGACTTATGATTTCCTGCGCAAAAATATCTGGGGGCCGAATACCGGCGGAAATAACCAGATCCTGCGGGTGAACATGGCGAACATCCGCCGCAAGATCGAAAAAAATCCCGCCGATCCCCGCTATATTTTTACCGAGGTCGGCGTCGGGTACCGCATGGAAGACGAAGAAAGCGATTCCGGTTCCTGAAGAAAAACTGCCCGGAGCAGCAGAGTAAAAGCGTCTGCTGTTCCGGGCAGTTTCTTGTTTCGGCAGTTATTTCAGGGTGAAACGCGCGCCGTCGCGGACGGAGGAATCCGGGCCGATAAAGACCAGAAAATCGCCTGCTTCGGCGGCATAGCCGTGATCCTTGGTGTAATATTTCAGCATTTCGGCGTCGATCGTAAAGGATACCGTCTGTGCTTCGCCGGGCTGCAGGGAAATGCGGCGGAACGCCTTCAGCATTTTGACCGGACGGGCATAGCTTCCCGCAAGGTCGCGCAGATAAAGCTGAACAAGCTCTTCCCCGCAGCGTGCGCCGGTGTTCCGGACCGATACGCTCGCGAGGATCGTTTCGCCTTCCGTCATGCTTCCGGCGGAAAGCGTGACCGGCGAATATTCAAACGTGGTATAGCTCAGGCCGAAGCCGAACGGATATTTTGCGTCGTGCGGGGAGTCGATATATTTGGAAGCATAGCGTTCCTGGCCGACGTCCGGCCGTCCGGTGGGCAGCGCGTTGTAATAGAGCGGGAGCTGACCGACCGTATGAGGAAAGCTCATCGCAAGCCGGGCGGTGGGTTCCTTTTCCCCAAGAAGCAGGTCGGCCAGCGCATTTCCGCCTTCCGTTCCGGGGAACCAGACCTCCCAGATCGCGTCCGCACGGTCGGCAAGGGAACCAAGCTCCAGCGGCCGGCCGGAATAAAGCACGAGCACGGTCGGTTTGCCCAGCGCAAGCAGCCGGTCGGCCAGCGCAAGCTGATCGGCGGGCAGCGTGATATAGGCGCGGCTTCCGGCTTCGGCGCTCATGGAGGGATGCTCGCCCAGGGCAAGAACGATCACATCGCAGTCCGCAGCCGCCGCGGCGACCTCGTCCGCCGGCGTGGGATGCTCTTTTTCTTCGCTCCATTCGCAGCCGCCGGCAACGCAGATGTCAGCGCGTCCGCGCAGCCCGTCGGCAAGAGAAACGCACTCTTCCTCGCGTCCTTCGCATTTCCAGATATCCAGCAGCATGCGGCTGTCGGCGTAAGGGCCGCAAAGCGCAATTTTTTTGCCCTTCTGCAGCGGCAGAACGCCGTTTTCGTTCTTGAGCAGAACCATGGATCTGGCGGCGATCTCCCGTGCGGCCGCGCGGTGTTCGCTGCAGAGCAGGATCTCTTTTTCCGCCTCTTCGTCGGCATCCTTATACGGATTTTCAAACAGGCCGAGTTCGTCCTTCAGCTCCAGAATGCGCTGAACCGCTTCGTCCAGCAGCGATTCCGGAACTTTTCCTTCGGCGATCAGCTCCGGCAGCTCCTTGTAAAATGCGGTGGATGCCATTTCGATATCCATACCGGCTTCCAGCGCGCGCTGAGCCGCGTCGGCTTCGTCGGCGGCATAACCGTGCGGAACAAGCTCGTAAAGCGCGGTGCAGTCGGTGATCACGGTACCCTTGAATCCCCACTTTTCGCGCAGCAGGTCACGGAACAGCGCGCGGTTTGCGGTGCAGGGAACGCCGTTGAGCGCATTGAAGGCGCTCATGACCAGCTTGCAGCCCGCGTCCACAGCGGCGCGGTAGGCCGGAAGATAAAAGTTTTCCAGCTGGTATTGGCTGATTTCGGTCGTGTTGTAGTCGCGGCCGCCTTCTGCTGCTCCGTAACCGGCAAAGTGCTTCAGGCAGGCGGCAAGGCGATACGGCTGGCCGATATCGTCTCCCTGATAGCCGCGCACGGCAGCCCGGGTCATCATGCAGTCGAGCAGCGGGTCTTCACCGCTGCTTTCGATCACGCGCCCCCAGCGGCAGTCGCGGACAAGGTCTGCCATCGG
This sequence comes from Bacillota bacterium, assembly GCA_029008595.1. Taxonomy (GTDB): domain Bacteria; phylum Bacillota; class Clostridia; order Oscillospirales; family Acutalibacteraceae; genus CAKXIK01. Next base: position 1,056 of record JAQXJH010000062.1, on the reverse strand, counting down.
GGAAAAGGTGACGTGCAGACCGCTGACGGCGGCTTCCTTCGCGGCGATCGATGCGGCCTGCTCGACCAGATCCGGGTCAAAAGAGCAGGCCATGGCCAGCGGAGCGGGGAAAATGGTGCGGAATCCGTGGATCACGTCGTGCATAAACAGGAGCGGGATCTTGTTGCGGTTGTGCTCCAGATAGCTTTTCTGAACCTCGCGCAGCTTCTGTGCGCCGCTCATAGCCAGCACAGAACCGACGTTCCAGGCCAGCTCCTCCGGAATGTCAAATCCATAGCTGATCCCCATCAGCTTGCCGAAGCCTTCGGTCACAAAGCAATCGCCCATCAGCTGGGTCATCTGTGCCAGCTTTTCCGGAACGGTCATCTGCCCGATCAGGGCGGAAAAATCTTTCATGCGCAATCTCCCTTTCCCGGAGAAACCGGGACGTTTCTCCGATCGATTTTTTTCAGTATACCATAAAAACCGGAAAAAACAAACAGGGAAACAGCGGCCCCGCAGTTTTTTCTTACCGGTTGAGAACGGCGCAGCAAAACGGTATAATAGAACCAGACGATGCGGAAGCGGGGCAGCCGCTCCGGTTCAGGGAATTGTGAAGAGGGGACAGCCATGGCGGTCAACAAAGATTTCGGTGTCAGCTTTCATCTGGATAAGGTGTTCGAGCAGGATCCTATCCGCTTTCGCCTGTTTGACCTGTATCAGGTGGGAGAGATCTGTTACGAGCGGGAATATGAAATTCCGCTGCATATGCAGCCGTGCGATGAGATCAGCTTCATCCTTTCCGGAAAAGGCGTGTTTTATATCGACGATACTCCGTTCCAGGTCCGTCCCGGGGATGTTGTGCTGAACAAAACGGGTCAGACTCATTTCATCCGTTCCGATCGGTCGGAAAAGCTCCGCTTTGCCTACCTGGGCTACCGGTTCCGTCAGGGGGATCTGGGAGCGGCATGGAACGCGGTGCGCGACAGGCTGGAGGCAGCCCAACGGCAGATTGTGCCGGATCACGAAGGGATGTCGCTCTATTTTCCGCGCGCGCTGCGCGAATTTTACGATCTT
>JAQXJH010000061.1 GCA_029008595.1 Bacillota bacterium | reverse complement strand
CCTAATGCCGTCCAAAAGCGAGCCGTGCGGTCTTTCACAGATGATCGCCCTGCGCTATGGTTCGATTCCGATCGTCCGGGCCACCGGAGGATTAAAGGATTCCATTCAGGATTCCGGCAATGGGGAAGGAAACGGCTTTGTGTTTCAGAGCTATGACGCCGGAGATATGTATCATGCCATTCGCCGCGCGCTGGACGGTTTTGCGCAGCGCGATGACTGGCAGATCCTTGTTGCCCGGGCGATGCAGTGCGATAACAGCTGGGAGCGCTCGGCAAATGATTATATCAAGCTCTACCGGGCGTTGCTGAAGGAATAAGCAGAACCGCAGCCGATGCAAAAGAGCGGTTGACGTCGCTTTTCGGATCGGACGATATCCCGAAAAACAGACATGGAAAGAAAAGGCCCCCTGCTGCAGCATAAAAACTGCGGCAGGGGGCCAGGTTATATGTCCGGAAGTGATGCAGAAAAGCGTCAGACGGCATTCTTTTCTGCTGCTTTTTTCTGCTTTTTGCCCGATAGAAATGCCGGTTTCTTTTTCGGACCGGGGGAGGGAACCAGCGGTACGTCCTTCCCGTCAAAAACGATCCGGGTCACGATTTCTTCCCACGGCTGACCGATGACCGGCAGACGCGGCAGCCGGAACAACCTGAATTGTTCTTTGATGTACTCCAGATCGCGGCCGGTGCCCGGCATACGGTTTTGCAGGTGCATTGTGATCAGATCGAACACAACGTGCGAGCGCACTACAGCAACGCACTGGTTCACGGCATGCTGGTATTTTTCATATTCGCCGGTCTGCTCAAAAAACGCCCGGAGGATCGCTGCGGAATTGATATGCTCCTGCAGCCGTTTGTAGGAGATATTATGCATGATACTGCTGCTGCGCTGAACATAATAATAAAGCGGCTGCGGAATGAAGGCGATCTTTCTCGCATAATAGAAAACACGGGCGGTCGTAGCGATATCTTCAAAGCACATAGAGGGGAAACGAATCCCGTTTTGTGTGAAAAGGGAGCGTTTATAAAGCTTATTCCAACTGAAATGATGCAGCGTAATATCCCGCATCAGACGGGAGATCGCCTTTTTTTCGTCCGAAACGGAATACATGCCGGGATAAATGCGAAAACGAAAACCGTTCGGCATCTGGAATTTGTATTCGCAGCATACGATATCCGCATCTTGCTTTTTGATTTCCGCGTACATCCGTTCCAGATAATCCTTGCGGAGAATATCGTCGCTGTCTACAAACGCGATGTATTCGCCGTGTGCCTGCCGGATTCCGACATTGCGCACTTCGCCCAGCCCTTTGTTCTCCTGATCGATCAGCAGAAAATTCTCGTTCCGTTCGACGTATTCCTGCAGAATAGGCAGGCAGCCGTCGGTTGAGCCATCGTTGACCAGGATCGCTTCAAAATCCCGAAAGGTCTGCTGTTCAATAGAATCCAAACAGGGACGCAAATAGGCTTCAACGTTATATACCGGAACAACGACCGTCACAGCGGGTCTGTTCATGATAATCCTCCTTAAATTTATGCAGCGTCGTCGGAATGTTGAGGTTCCTCCAGCTGGCTTTTCTTGCTGATCCGTGCAAACGGCGCACCGAAAGCAATCGCAGAATAATAAGTGATGATCCTCCAGAGCAAAACAGCAGGCATCAGGCAGGAGGCGTCCTGAAAGAACATTTTAAACAGCATGACGAAGCTGCCTTCCGAAGCGCCTGCCGCACCGGGCAGCGGAAAAAAGCAGACGATCATGCTGACGAAGGAATTTGCGGCCAGCATGTCGAACAGCGAAGCTCCCTGCAGCCCGAATGCGCGGTAAATGCAGAACGGTACCACTAAAGTTGAAAAATATTGCACAACCGTTGCACAGATCGTAGAGGTCATCAGCTTTTTTTGCCGCAGAATTGCCTTGGATTCCCGGTGAAACAGTTCGAGCTGACTTTGAATAAAGGACGAGGTCTGCTCTGGATTTCTGACGATATGCAGCTTGGTACCAAGCCAGATGATCCCTCTTAAAATCGTTGTGGTCAGCTTGGGGTTCAGAGCAAACAAAAACAGAAACGCGATCACGACCGCCTGAACCAGAAAACCAAACAGCGCCAGAACCATAAAGCCGCTGACATGCGCATGAAAAAAGCGATAACGGCAGACAAGAAAAACAAACGACGAAATCGTCAACGTGCTTTGCCAGACAATAAATTTCTGGATCATTGTCGCACCGGCGACCCCTGCATTGACTCCCTGACGCGACATGCAGTAAATCTGCATCGGCTGCCCGCCGGAAGCAAACGGCGTAATCGAATTAAAATACTGCCCGACCATCGCGGTACGCAGGCCGTGGTGAAAACGATAGGCGGGGCAGGAGTTGCGCGTAAATGCATAAATCAGATACCCGTCCATTCCCCAGTTGACCACCATGGCCAGACAAGCGGCGGAAATCCACCAGAAATTCAGCAAAGAAAGGCTGCGGGCAAGATCATCGATACTGGATTCTCTGAACATAAAATAAACGATCAGAACCAAAGTCAGCAGCATGATCGCAATGTTGAAGATTGTTGAAGCACGCTTTTTTATATTCATATATCCTCCAGATAACCCACTGTATTCCGGCGGCTTTCCCGCAGAATTGTGACATACTAATTAAACAACATTTGCGTGTAATTGTCAAGGAGGGTTACAGGAATGTAATAAACAGAAACCGCCCCGTTCGCATCCGCTGTGTAATAAAAAATACAAAAAGATCGATAAATCACAAATCATGAAGGGGACTGTGAAGCTGTATTTGAAAAACGCTGCAAGCCGGAAGACGAAAGCGGTACTGCCCAATAAAAAAGCAATGCAGAGCCGATCGGTCAATTCCTTCACATAGCGATCCGCGTGCAAAAAATCCAGTCACAACTTCTGCATACCGCCATAAGATGATATTGAAATTCAGTTTGATTTTGTCTGAGGAGGATTCATAATGGATACAAGACATCCTGTTCCTGAGAATACAAACAGCGGATGTTTTAAAGAAGCGGTATGCATCAATGCGGAGCGGATCTACGATTCATGCAGCTCCAAGGATTGTCTGGAGGATTTAAGAGTTTTTTTCCCCGATGCGCAGCAGGATAAACTCAACCATGCAGCCAATGTGCGGATCAAAAAAGCAGAGGTCATTACCGTTTTTCTCGACATGGAGCCTGTCACCTTTAACCGCGGATTTTATTCGGTGGATATGACGTATTTCTTTAAGGTGACTGTGGAAGCGATCATTTCGCCGGTTTGCCCGCCGGAAACGTTCTGCGGAGCTGCAGTATTCAATAAAAAGGCCATTTTGTACGGCAGCGACGGCAGCGTGAAGGTGTTCAGCACGGCCGACGGCGGAATGATCCCGAACAAAACCAGCCCCAAAGCGATCATTCAGGTCGCGGATCCGATCGCGCTCTCGGCGCGTTTGTGCGACGCACGCAGCTGCTGCGAATGCTGCCACTGCAGCCTTCCGGAAAACATCTGCAGTCTGTTCGAAGGGCCGTTTGGCGGATGCTCTTCGGAAAAAGTCGTTCTGGCCACCATCGGCGTCTTTTCCATTGTGCAGATCGTCCGTGAGGTACAGATCCTGATCCCCGCTTACGATTTCTGCATCCCGGATAAAGAATGCGTCACGACAAGCGATAATCCCTGCGAGCTTTTCCGTAAAATCGATTTCCCGACCGGAGAGTTTTTCCCGCCCAGACTGGATTGTGAAGAAGGCTGCGGCTGCTGCAAATAAACGGCTGTTTTTCAAAAGGCTTCGTTCGAACCGGACGAAGCCTTTTGTGGTATCCGTACAGGAGCAGCCTGCAAAAATGATTCAGAGGGATCCGCAAAGGGATTGACGGACGTTTCCGAAAGGGATATGATATCCGTAATAACAGACAGAAAATCACCGCAATGCGGCCGGTTTGGGGGAAAATAAAGATGTGGTTATTCTATGCATGCGGTTCTGCTTTTTTTGCCGGGATCACTTCCATTCTGGCAAAGTGCGGGATACGAAAGACCGATTCCGGTGTGGCAACCGCCATACGCACCATCGTTGTGCTGCTGTTTTCCTGGCTGATGGTGCTGGTTTCCGGTTCGGCCGGTACGATCACCGGGCTCAGCGCAGAAACATGGATCTTCCTGATTTTATCCGGTCTGGCCACCGGCGCTTCCTGGCTTTGTTATTTTCATGCGCTGCAGTTGGGAGATATCAACAAGGTTGTGCCGGTCGATAAGTCCAGCACCGTGCTGACGATCCTGCTGGCGCTGATTTTTCTCCGCGAAGGGATCACATGGATCAAGGCGATTGCCGTAACGGCAATTGCTGCCGGGACTTATTTGATGATCCAGAAAAAGAAAACGGATGCGCCTGTTCCGAAAAACAAGTCGTGGCTGCTGTATGCGGTGCTTTCGGCCGTGTTTGCCAGCCTGACCGCGATCCTCGGCAAGATCGGCATTCAGGGCGTGGAATCCAATCTGGGAACCGCAATACGCACCGGTGTCGTTTTATGTATGGCGTGGATGGTCGTCTTTCTTTCGGGCAAGCAGCACACGATCCGTAAGATTTCTAAACGGGAGCTTTTCTTTATCCTGACGTCCGGCCTGGCAACCGGTGCTTCCTGGCTCTGCTATTACAAAGCTCTGCAGGATGGTCCCGCCAGCGTCGTAGTGCCGATAGACAAGCTGAGCATTCTTGTGACGATCGCATTTTCATTTTTTGTGTTCAAGGAGCGCCTTTCCCGAAAAGCAGCCGCCGGTTTATTTTTGATCGTTGCGGGTACATTGGCAATGCTGATCCAATAAACCGGTTCAGGCAGTCCGGCGCTTATCCTGCGCGTGCAGCGGTCTGCGTGCTCCGGAATCTCAGGGTTCTGTGTTTTCGGAACGGAGCAGATTGATGTCAGCCGAAAAAATGAGAGATTGGTTTTTTGATATTGGTCAGAAGGGAAGGATAGAAATGAGATTTTTAACCGAACGTCTGATCCTGCGCCCATGGGAAGAATCAGACGCCGGGAGTCTGTATGAATATGCAAAAGATCCGGCGGTCGGCCCGATGGCCGGTTGGCCGGTTCATACCAGCGTAGAAAACAGCAGGGAAATCATCAGAACGGTGCTTTCAGAGCCGGAGACCTACGCGATTTGTTTGAGGGAGGACAACCGTGCAATTGGCAGCATCGGTCTGTTTGCGCCAACGGTACTGCAGGCGCAGACCGATGCTGCCGACCTGGAGATCGGCTTCTGGATCGGCGTGCCGTTCTGGGGACATGGCTATGTTCCCGAGGCGGTGAAGGTACTGCAGAAGTATGCCTTTGAAGAACTGGGATGTACCGCCATGTGGTGCGCATTTTATGACGGAAACAAAAAATCCGCACGCTGTCAGGAAAAGTGCGGATTTCGCTTTCATCATACAGAGGAAGCAAAGCAATGTGTTCTGATGAACGAGATCCGAACGGAGCACTTTACAAGGCTGACACGCGAAGAATGGTCTCTTTTGCAGAAAAACGGAACCGGCGGAGAATAAGGAAAAATCTGCAGCAGCGGCATCGGATTTTGAGCGCTGCAGAAAAAAGCGCTGCGATCGTAAAAAATTAAAAAATACCGATACAGATATTTATGTACCCATACTGTTGGTATGGGTATTTTTTATTCGAATGATATGACCTGTGTGTTCCTTTCCGCGCCGTTTTTTGCTACAATAAAGACACAGATAACGGAGGAGGCGGACATATGGAGATCAGACTGGCAGAGAATATCCGTACATTCAGGAAGGAACGTTCTCTGACACAGAAACAGCTGGCCGAAGCGCTGGGCGTGACGGTAGGGGCGGTTTACAAATGGGAAGCAAAGCTGTCGCTGCCGGAGCTGGGCTTGATCGTGGAGATGGCAGATTTTTTCGATACATCGGTGGATGTTTTACTGGGCTACAAGCTGCAGGATAATCATCTGCGCGCAGCGGCAGACCGGCTGCAGGAGTGCCGCAGCAGGAAAGATCGGGCAGGACTTGCAGAAGCGGAAAAAGCGCTGAAAAAGTATCCGAATTCCTTTGAAATCGTTTACGGCAGCGCGCGTATCTACCGTGTGTTCGGTGTGGAGGAACAGAACGAAACCCTGCTCCGGCGTGCGCTGGAGCTTTTGGAACAGGCCCGCCTTCTGCTGCAGCAGAATACCGACCCGACGGTCAATGAGAGCGTGCTGTTCGGCGAAACGGCGGAGATCCTGATCTCTCTTGGTGATTCGGAGCAGGCAGTCGGGATTTTAAAAAAGCATAATGCGGACGGGATTTATAATGATCTGATCGGCCTGACGCTGGCATCCGACTGTAAGCGCCCGGTTGACGCGCAGCCGTATCTGGACGAAGCGTTGCTGAAAACCGCAGCCAGTCTGATCCGGATCATTACAGGTTATCTTAATCTGTATTTTGAGCAGCGCGGCTTTGCGTCTGCACAGGGACTTCTGCAATGGGGCATCAGCGTCTTCTCCGGATTGACGGACGGAGGACGTGTTAACTTCCTCTGGAAGATCTGCAGTGTGCTGTACGTCTGCCTTGCGCATGCTCAGGTGCAGAGCGGCGACCATCCGGCGGCATGGTAGGTATCCAGCGATATTCTGGATCTGAACGGCGTAACGCGCATTGTGGTGACGCATACGCTGAACGAAGCCCTGCTGCGCCGCTACGATGGGATCATCGTCCTGAAGAACGGACGCATCGAAGAGAGCGGAAGCTTTGACGAGTTGATGGAAAAACGCGGCTATTTCCACGCGCTGTTCACCGTTTCACAATAGATTTTGCGGCCGCAGCCTGTACACACCGCAAAAAAAGATCGGTAACCAGCTGTAAAGCTAATCGTCTTTACAGCTGACCGTTCTTCGCCAGAAACGTTATTTTGCTGAATCTGAACAGATAAAAGCTCTCATGGGGATATGCCTAAAGTACCCGGCCAATGACCCGCTCTGATTCACCGCCATGATACGGGAAGGCAGTATCAAAATAATTCACCCCGTGCGAAATCGCATAGGCTGTCATTTCGCTGACCCGGGCTTTGTCAATGATTCCGTCCGGTTTTACGGGCAGACGCATGGAGCCAAATCCGAGTGCAGACAGCTTTTGTCCCTGAAATTCATGGTGGATCATCATTTTGCCTCCGATTTCAATTTTGTACCATCCTGAAATGCGCAGCCAACTTTTTCACCCAGCTTTCTGTAGGTATGCCGCACCGGGTCGTAGGTAATCGGTTCCAGCTTCTCCACATCAATCGTACCGCTCGCATCGAGAATGCTTTCATCCGCACTGACGTTGATGATTTTTCCTACCATCCGACAGCTTTCCTCATCGTAGGAAATCATCCGGCACTCGATCGCCAGAGGAAGCTCGTCAATCACGGGCGCATCCACATATTCCGATTTCGTGGTATGAAATCCTGCTTTCACTAACTTGTCAGGAACGTCATTTCCGGAAACAATGCCGACATAATCGCATTCTGTCACATACTTCGCCGTTGCCATGCTGACCGTAAAGGCGCCTCGTTTCAGAATATTTTTTACGGTCTTATGTTCGGCGCTGAGACACATGGAAAGCTCATCTGATTCACTGATACCTCCCCATGCAGCATTCATCGCATCCGGCGTTCCGTCTTCTCCGTAAGTGGCAACAATCAAAACAGGCTGCGGATAGAGCCATGTTTTTGAACCAAAATTTTTTCTCATTGTGAGATACCTCCTGCTCTTGTATGAATCATAGCTTTTCGCTATAATATAGCATAACATCCGGTAGTCGCTACCGGTCAAGAGCAAATTTCGAAAACGGGGCGAAAAATATGTATACCATGAAAGATGCCTGCAAGAAAACAGGGCTTGCTTATGAGACATTGAAATTTTATTGCAATCAGGGGCTGGTTCCGAACGTAAAGAGAGACAACAAAAACCACAGAGTGTTTGATGAACGTGATATTGCCTGGATCGACAGTCTGAACTGTCTGCGCAATTGTAATATGAGTATCCATGAAATGCGGGATTACATTGATCTGTGCCTGAAAGGAAAGAGTACGATTCCGGAGAGAAAACAGATTCTGGCCGAAAAGCGGAGAAGCCTGGAAGAAGAAATAGAACGAATCCGGGAGAGTATCGCATATATTGATTGGAAGCAGGGATTTTACGATGACGTGTTGTCCGGAAAAACAGAGTATCGAAGCAACCTGATCTCTGCGGAATGAATCCGCGATGCCGTTTCTTAAATATGTCTTCGATTCTGCGTGCCTTGTATTTCTTGTATCTCTTCGGATATTCATATATAATAGAAACGATACAATTGTATCTGAACGGGGGATCGGCAAAACAATCCGGAGGTGCGCACCATGCCAAAATCAAAATGGAATCTGAATACGATTTACATATCCGAACGGCTGCAGGAGAGTCTGCGGCCCATCTCCCGCTGCGCTATGACCACGGTGGTGGCACCTATGGGTTATGGCAAAACAACGGCAGTGAACTGGTATCTGGAGCAGCGCGCCAAAGCAGAAGCGTTAAATGTCATCCGCATCAGCGTATATTCCGATAACCTTGAGATTTTCTGGAAAAGCATACAGAATGCCTTTGTTCGGGCAGGTTTTGACTTCCTACGGGACTATACTTGCCCCACGGATGCCGCCGGAGGGGGACTGCTGGCAGATGATCTCTGCCATGAACTGGCAGGCGAAACGGCCTGCTATATCTTTATTGACGATTTTCACCTGTTGACGGACAGCCGCGTTTCCGATTTTCTCTGCACCCTTGCAAATCGTATGCCGGGTAACGTACACCTGATCGTTGCCAGTCGGGACCGGTTTCTGCCCGCCGCGGAAACCGTCCGGCTGGGGGGCAAGGTTTACCAGATTGGCACGGAACACCTGCGGCTAAACTACACGGAGCTTGCCATTTATGCTCACCGATGCGGTACCGAGCTTTCCGATGCGCAGGTTGAAGCCCTGCTCTATTCCAGCGAGGGTTGGTTTTCCGCCGTATATCTGAACCTACGGACGCTCTCCGAGCACGGTGCGTTGCCCGACCACAACTCCGACATCTATTCCACGTTCACCGCTGCCATGATCGACCCGCTTCCTGAGAAGCAGCAGGAGTTTCTGGCGGTCATGGGGCTTGCCGATGAGTTTACCGTGGAAATGGCGCGCTTCGTCACAGAGGACTCCAATGCAGAAAAGCTGCTTTCCGTATTGACTGAGCAAAACGCATTTGTCAAATGTCTGTCGGACGGCGTGACTTTCCGCTTCCACCACATGATGAAGGAATGTGCCGAGCGCAGATTCCGTATGCTGGAAAAGAAAAAACAGTCGTTCTATC
>JAQXJH010000060.1 GCA_029008595.1 Bacillota bacterium | reverse complement strand
GTCCTCTCAACTGGATCTCGCCTAAGACTGTCTTATTTTCTTTCCCTAATGTGTAACACATCATTGACAAACCTACACATTCCGCTGTTTTTACGGGTTTTTGTGTTCTCCGTTGTGCACATGGCGCAGCCACATGTTTTTCAGCCGCTCCTGCGCATTGCGGCAGCGCCCCGTGACCCAGTCCAGCGCTTTGGTAAAATAGCTGATCACCGGAACCGCCAGCAGCGCAAACACCAGAAAAACAAGCCATCCGCCCAGAGAAAGCTCCGCCAGCTGCAGCAGATCGCCCAGCAGCGCCACCGAAAACACAAAGACGGTAACCAGACCACCGTACAGCAGACCGCGGTTCAGATTGAACGGACGCGAAACCCGGAACAGCATCAGAAAACCGACAAGAGCCATCAGATACATACAGATCGTTGAAAGCTCTGCCGCCGGAATGGCGAACGCAAAGGCAAACGCTTCCGCTCCCAAAACGACAAAAACATCTGTCAGACCGGCAGGCACCGCACGGTAAAGCACGTTGCGCAGAAATTTTCCGCGCACCAGACTGCTGTTTGGCTCCAGCGCAAGAAAAAACGACGGGGCTCCGATGGTGAGCGCACTGATAAGAGACATCTGCACCGGCTGGATCGGATAACGGAATGCCACAAAAACGGAGACCAGCGCAAGCAGAAATGAAAAAATATTTTTCACCAGAAAGAGTGAGGCGCTCCGCTCGATATTATTGATGACTCTGCGGCCCTCTGCCACGACGGACGGCATTGCCGAAAAATCGGAATCCAGCAGAACGATCTGGGATACCTGACACGCCACCTCGCTCCCGGAAGCCATCGCCACGCTGCAGTCCGCCGCTTTGAGCGCCAGAACATCGTTGACGCCGTCCCCCGTCATCGCAACCGTTTTACCTGCGGCCTTCAGCGCATCCACCAGTTTTCGCTTTTGCTCCGGCGTAACGCGGCCGAAAACCGTATATCGCTCCGCCCCGTCGCGCAGTTTTTCCGGCGTATCGAGCAGAGATGCATCGATATACCGTTCCGCGTTCGGGATCCCCGCTTCCAGAGCGGCCTGCGATGCGGTGATCGGGCTGTCGCCCGAAATGACCTTGATGGTCACTCCCTGCTGCGTGAAATAAGAAAAGGTCTCTTTTGCCTGCGGGCGCACCCGGTTGGACAACGCCACCAGCCCCAACGGGACAGGCGTTCCGCAGAGAGAACCGTCCTCCGCAAAATCATCGCACTGCGCAAGCAGCAGAACCCGGCAGCCTTTTTCCGAAAAGGAACGGACAGCAGGCTCCACCTCTGCAAAGCGTTCTTTCAGAATAAATTCCGGTGCACCGAGCACATAGCATTCTGCCGCGGAAAACGCCGCGGCACTGTATTTGACGGAGGACGAAAACGGAAGAACCTTCAGCGCCGTGCGGGAGTGCTCCGCAGAAAAACGGGCACGAACCGCCTTCATGGTCTGATTGTCTCCGGACATAGCAGCCGTAAAATCAGACAGCACCGAAGAGAGACTCTCTTCGTCCCATTCCGGATGCAGTACCGCGACTGCTGTCACGTCCATTTTATTTTCGGTGATGGTTCCTGTCTTATCCACACACAGCACATCGACACGCGCCAGCGTTTCGATACAGTTCAGCTCATGCACCAGTGTCTGTTTTTTTGCCAGACGCATCACGCTGACCGCCAGCGCCACGCTGGTCAGAAGATACAGCCCCTCCGGAATCATGCCGATCAGCGCGGCTGCCGTTCCGACGACCGTATCCTTCCAGGAATGCTGCAGAACAAAATGTTCATTGTTGATCATGAAAAACCCGATCGGAAGGATCAGAATGCCGATCACCTGCACCAGCCGTGTCAGCGATTTCATCATCGCGCCCTGCACCCGCCTGCGCGATTTTTTTGACTCCAGCGTCAGGCGCGAAACGAATGAATCCGCCCCGACCCGCTCCAGCTGCGCGCGGCATTCTCCCGCAACCACAAAGCTGCCCGAAAGCAGTTCATCGCCGCTTCGTTTGGTAATTTCCACCGATTCGCCGGTAATCAGCGCTTCGTTCACCTGAATTTCTCCGCTGCGAACGACCGCATCGGCACAGATCTGGTTCCCGGCGGAAAACACAACGATATCGTCCAGCACCAGTTCTTCCGTCGGAAGAGAAAGCGGTTCTCCGTCCCTGACCGCAACCGCCCGGGGCGCATTCAGCAGATTGAGCTGATCCAGAACCTTCTTGGATCGGATCTCCTGAATAATTCCGATCGCCGTATTGGCGATGATGACGATCAGAAACGTCATATGCACCCACGCACCCACCAGCGCAAGCGCGAATGCAATGATAAAAAAGATCAGGTTGAAATAGGTACAGACGTTCGCGATAATGATCTGTGCCGTGGTTTGCACCGGCGGTTCCACCGGCGTGTTCCGATATCCCTGTTTTGCGTGAAGTGCGGCCTGTTCCGCCGAAAGACCCTGCTGCGGATCCGGCGCAAAGCGCACTGCGCTTGGTCTGACTGGTTGTTCCGTCTTTTTTCTTCTGATTTTCATAAATGGTTTCTCCGAAAATTTTCAGGTTATCCGGCAACGGACGAAGCTGCCGCCGCTGCAGACGAAACGGCAGAAGATACAGCAGAGGACACCGATGACGCCGACGAGGCTGCCGATGAGGCATCTTCAAACAACTGCAGAAAAGCAGAAGGATCCACCACATAACCGCCGAGCCTCTGCATGATCCATAGCGAAAAAGCCAGACCGATCAAACCGAAAAACAAGCCGAGAAAGGCAACGCTCTGCCGGTTGCCTTTCAGAAAGGCGATCACCGAACAAACGACGCCCAGACAGGCCAACGGCGGAAAGAGACCGGCAAAAAACAGATGTGACAGCGAAAAAACAAAACCGGATACGGCAAGCCCGCGGGCCGGAGCCTGAAACGGATACCTTTTTATATCATCCTTCGGCAAATAAGAAAGGTGAAGCTTGTCCGCTCTGGGTGTTTCCCGGGAAATACTGTTTATTTTTTGTTCCTGTGAATCTTTCATGGAGCAGCATCCTTTCGGTTGATATCTTCAAAACTTTTTCGCGTTCACCGGAACGGTGTGTCTGCACGGCGCAGCCGCTGATCCGCAAAACACAGCGCTTGAAATAATCATACCAGTTTGTGCTGGAAAATTCAAGGGCTCACAGGTCTCCCCGGCGGACAGGCGGTCAATAACTTGCAAGCGCCGGCACAATCGGCTATAATAAATGAATCATCAAGTTTTCAGTATACGGCAGGAGGAACTTTTATGCGGATCTTAAAACGGTTTATCAGCTACTATAAACCATATAAATTTCTGTTCTGGTTCGATATGTTCTGCGCTCTGCTTCTTTCAGCCATCGACCTGGTGTTTCCGCAGATTTTGAACGGACTGACCAAGGGGCTTTTTACCCGGCCCGGAGAAGAGATCCTGCGGTGGGTTTTCTGGATCGGCGGCGGAATGCTGGTTCTGTATCTGATCCGGTTCGGCTGCCAGTATTTTATCACCACGTGGGGCCATATCATGGGCGCCAGAATGGAAAGCAATATGCGGCAGGATCTGTTCGATCATCTGCAGAGCCTTTCGTTTTCCTATTACGACAAAAACAACACCGGCGAAATGATGAGCAAGCTGCTCTCCGATCTGTTTGACATTTCAGAGCTGGCGCATCACGGGCCGGAAAATATTTTTATCTCCCTGCTGAAAATTATCGGATCCTTTGTTCTGCTGATGCTGGTGAACGTCAGAATGACGCTGATCCTGATCGCAGTCACGGCAGTGATGGTGGTTTTTTCTCTGTTCCAAAATGAAAAGATGCGGTCGACCTTTATGGACAATCGAAAAAAGATCGCGAAGGTCAACGCCCGTGTACAGGACAGCCTTTCCGGCATCCGCGTAGTAAAATCCTTTGGCAACGAGGCGCTGGAACAGGAAAAGTTCCGCAGAACCAACGAGCAGTTTCTGGAATCCAAAAACAGCAACTACCGCGTGATGGGACAATTCCACGCCGGAAACGCCTTTTTCCTCGGTATTCTTTATACCGCTGTTCTGGTAACAGGCGGCATTTCGATTGCAAACGGCTCGCTGACGCTTTCCGATCTCGTTCTGTATGTGCTGTACATCAATATTTTCATGGGACCGATCGAAACGCTGATCAATTTTACGGAAATGTTCCAGAAGGGTTTTGCCGGATTCCGGCGTTTTCTCGAAGTGATCGATACCGAGCCGGAGATCGTCGATGCTCCCGACGCCGCTCCCCTCTCCGACGTAAAAGGCGAGATCGCGTTTCATGACGTTTCGTTTGGCTACAGCAACGGCGAGCATGTGCTGCAGCATGTGAATTTTTCGATTCCAAGCGGCAAAACCGTTGCACTGGTCGGCCCCTCCGGCGGGGGAAAAACCACCATCTGCTCCCTGATCCCCCGCTTTTATGACGTGACCGATGGCAGCATAACGGTCGATGGGAGCGATATCCGCGGACTGACGCTGCAATCGCTTCGCGCTGCGATCGGTATCGTTCAGCAGGATGTTTATCTGTTCGGCGGAACCATCCGAGAAAATATCCTGTACGGAAAACCGGATGCTACCGAAGAGGAGCTGGTTGCCGCCGCCAAGCGCGCCAACATTCATGATTTTATCCTGTCGCTGCCGCAGGGATATGACACCAGCGCAGGCGAACGCGGCGTGCGGCTTTCCGGCGGCCAGAAACAGCGCATCGCAATTGCCCGCGTGTTCCTGAAAAATCCGAAGATCCTGATTCTGGACGAAGCCACCTCCGCGCTGGACAATGAAAGCGAGCGGCATATTCAGCAGGCGCTGGAGCAGCTTTCCGTCGGTCGGACTACGCTGGTGATCGCGCACCGGCTCAGCACGATCCGCAATGCGGATGAGATCCTGGTCATCAATGACGAGGGCATTCAGGAGCGCGGAACGCATGAAGAACTGCTTGCAAAGAACGGATTGTATGCAGAGTATTACAATATGCAGTTTGACGGGGAAGAAAATGCCTGAGCATTTCCCGGCAGACGGACAAAACAAAACCGGTGCCTTTCGGCACCGGTTTTTGTTTTTGGAAATCGGCCTGTGTTATGCGTCATTGCCCTGTTCCCGGTTGGTGATCCGGTAGCAAAGCGTCATCAGGCTGTCGTTCATATGAACATTTTCCACGACCACATCCGGATGCGACGCGGAAAAATCATAATGGCTGAAATTCCAGAAATTCTTGATCCCGAGCGAGATCAGCTGCTCGCTGATCCCCTCCGCAGCAGCCATCGGCAGGCAGAGTATTGCAACGGTGGGCGTATGCGCCCTGCAAAAACTGTCAAGCTCCGCAGGATCCATGACCGGAATATTCCGGATCTTCTGGCCGATCAGATCGGGATTGCTGTCAAAGATGCCGATCAGCGAAAAGCCTTTTGTTTCAAACGACATGTGAGTCGCCACGGCTCTTCCCAGATTTCCCGCGCCGATCAGGATCGTTTTATATTTGGCATTCAAGCCCAGAATACTGCCAATTTCCTCTTTGAGCTGATGCACCATATAACCATACCCCTGCTGGCCAAAGCCGCCGAAGCAGTTGAGATCCTGACGGATCTGTGACGCAGTCAATCCCATCCGGTCGGACAGTTCCCGCGACGAAATACGGCTGATCCCCCTGCGTTCAAGATCAGAAAGAAATCGATAATACCGAGGCAGACGCCGGATCACGGACATCGATATCTTATCTTTTTTCTGCATGCCGAAACCATCATACCTTTCTTCTGAGCCGGAACAGCATGGGTCGCCCGGCCCGAACGTCATTCAATTATTTCTGCAGCGCTTCCACCGTCTGCATCACATAATCGCCGAATTCACGGCAGGTGCAGCCGGTATCGCGCCCGGTGATCTTCAGCTTTTTTTCCTCGAACATGCAGATATCGAGCGCGCGCTCCAGCAGATCAGCCTGTTTCTGCTTGCCGATATGAGAAAGCAGCATCACCGACGCGCGAAGCATGGAGCAGGGATCGGCGTAATCGCCGCGGCCTTCGGAGATCATGCGCGGTGCAGAGCCGTGGATTGCCTCAAACATGGCGTAACGCTTACCGAGATTTGCGCTGCCGGCCGTTCCGACGCCACCCTGAAATTCTGCTGCTTCGTCGGTGATAATATCACCGTAAAGATTCGGCAGGACGAAAACCTTGAAATCCGAGCGGCGCTTGGGATCGACCAGCTTTGCCGTCGTGATATCAATGTACCAGTCGTCTGTAGCGATCTCCGGATATTCTTCGCCGACCTTCTGGCTCAGCTTGAGGAACTTTCCGTCGGTCGTTTTGATAATATTTGCTTTGGTGATGATGGAGACGCGGCCTTTGTGATTCTTCTGCGCATAGTCGTAAGCGATGCGGGCGATACGGTCAGTGCCCTGTGTGGTGGTAACCGTAAAATCAATTGCAAGATCGTCGGTCACATTGACGCCGTCGGAACCGAGCGTATAGGCGCCTTCGGTGTTTTCACGGAAGAAGGTCCAGTCGATCCCCTGTTCCGGCACCTTGACCGGGCGGACGTTCGCAAACAGATCCAGCTCTTTGCGCATTGCAACGTTGGCGCTTTCGATGTTCGGCCACGGATCGCCGGCACGCGGGGTCGTGGTCGGCCCCTTGAGGATCACATGGCATTCCTTGAGCTGCGCAAGAACATCGTCCGGGATTGCCTTCATGCAGGCTACGCGGTTTTCAATGGTCAGCCCGTCGATATAACGGAATTCCACTTTACCGGCGTCTACCTCCTTCTGAAGCAGATGCTCCAGCACACGCGCGGATTCCTTGGTGATGACCGGGCCGATTCCGTCGCCGCCGCAAACACCGATGATGATTTTATCGAGCTTGTCGTAATCGATAAAGTCGCCCTCCTGCTTCATGCGTTCCACACGGGCGAGCTGTTTGCGCATGACCTTTTCAAACTGGTCCAGCGCATTTTTGATCTGCTGTTCCTGATCCATTGCTGCAACATCCTTTCTGTTCTTTTTATTTCGTTTGCTCACGGGTGTAATTGAGCAGGCCGCCCGCCATCAGAATATCCTTCTGACGCTGCGAAAGGGTCGCGACCGCTTCAAATTCGGTACCCTTGGTTTTATTTTTCACAATGATCTTTCCGCCTTCGGCAACCGCCTTGCGGATATCCGGCAGCTCCAGCTCATCCATCTGATCGACTGCATCATAGTCTGCCTCATTTGCAAAGGTAAGCGGCAGGATCCCTGCATTGATCAGATTTGCGCAATGGATCCGCGCAAAAGATTTGGTGATGACGGCTTTGATGCCAAGATACAGCGGAACCAGCGCGGCATGTTCGCGGGAAGAACCCTGGCCGTAGTTCGCGCCGCCGATGATGATGCCCTGGCCCTCCTGCCTGCAGCGTTCCGGAAATTCCTTGTCACAGACTGCGAAGCAGAACTGCGAGAGATGCGGAATATTGGAGCGGTACGGAAGGATCTTGGCGCCTGCCGGCATGATATGATCGGTGGTAATATTATCGCCGACCTTCAGCAGTGCTTTGGCGGCGATCGTCCCCTGCAGCGGTTCTGCATTCGGGAACGGCTTGATGTTCGGCCCGCGCAGGATCTCCACATTTGCGGCTTCCTCTTCGGACGCCGGTGCGGCCACCATGTTGTCATTGATCAGAAAATGCTCCGGAATTTTGATTTCCACCGGTGCGCCAAGGGTACGCGGATCGGTGAACACGCCGGTAATGGCAGACGCTGCCGCCGTTTCGGGGCTAACCAGATAGATCTGGCCGTCGGCAGTACCGGAACGGCCAAGGAAGTTGCGGTTGAACGTGCGCAGCGAAATTCCGGCGGAATTCGGCGACTGTCCCATACCGATGCAGGGACCGCAGGCGCATTCCAGCACACGCGCGCCGGCGGCAATGAGATCGGCCAGCGCACCATTCTGCGCCAGCATATTGTAAACCTGCTTGGAACCGGGAGCAATGGAAAGGCTGACGTTTTCCGCAACGGTTTTTCCCTTCAGAATGGCCGCTACACGCATCAGATCCAGATAAGAGGAATTGGTGCAGGAGCCGATGCAGACCTGATCGACCCGGATCTCTCCGATCTCTTTTACCGTTTTGACAGCGTCCGGACTATGGGGGCATGCCGCCAGCGGAACCAGCTCGCTCAGATCGATATCGATCACTTCATCGTAAACAGCATCCGCGTCCGCAGAAAGCTCCGTCCAATCCTGTTCGCGTCCCTGCGCGGCAAGAAATGCTCTGGTGATTTCATCGGACGGGAAAATTGAGGTCGTGGCGCCCAGCTCGGCTCCCATATTGGTAATGGTCGCGCGCTCCGGAACCGTCAGCGTTTTAACGCCTTCGCCGCCGTATTCGATGATCTTGCCGACGCCGCCCTTCACCGTCATGCGGCGAAGCACTTCCAGGATCACGTCCTTGGCGGAAACCCACGGCGAAAGCTTTCCGCTGAGGTTGATGCGCACCATTTTCGGCATGGTGATATAATAAGCGCCGCCGCCCATGGCTACTGCCACATCCAGACCGCCGGCACCGATCGCCAGCATGCCGATGCCGCCGCCGGTCGGGGTATGGCTGTCGGATCCGATCAGCGTTTTACCCGGGATCCCAAAACGTTCCAGATGAACCTGATGGCAGATGCCGTTGCCGGGGCGGGAATACCAGATTCCGTGTTTTTTCGCAACGCTTTGAATAAAGCGGTGGTCATCGGCGTTTTCGAAACCGGTCTGCAGCGTGTTGTGATCGATGTATGCGACCGAACGCTCCGTTTTCACGCGCGGCACGCCCATAGCTTCAAATTCCAGATACGCCATGGTTCCGGTAGCGTCCTGCGTCAGGGTCTGATCGATGCGCAAACCAACATCTTCGCCAACGGTCATATTGCCGCTGAGCAGATGATTCTTAATGATCTTCTGAGCAATTGTGTACCCCATATTCGACTTCCTTTCCTGCGAACGCAGCAATTCCTATCGTGTATTATTATGAAACAAAACCGGCAGATTGTCAATCTTTTAACCACAAATCAAAAAAAGAAGAAGCGGTGCAGAAAACACTGCACCGCCCAAAACCGGGTGACGGCTTTTATTTGACCATTCCGGCAACTTCTTCTGCAAAGTTATCGCTGCGCTTTTCGAGGCCTTCGCCCTTTTCAAAGCGTACAAAATCGACCACTTTGATCGCTCCGCCGAGTTCTTTGGCAGTCTTGTCGACGTACTTCTGAACCGTCAGTTCGCTGTCTTTCACAAAGAGCTGCTCCAGCAGGCAGTTCTCTTTATAATACTTGCCAATTTTGCCCATAACGATCTTCTCGGCGATCTGAGCCGGTTTGCCCTCGTTGATGACCTGCTCCATCAGGATCTTCTTTTCATGCTCAAGCACATCGGCCGGGACATTCTTCTGATCCAGATAAGAGGGGTTTGCCGCGGCGACCTGCATGCAGATATCCTTTGCAAACACTTTGAACTCATCTTTGGCAGCAATTGCGGCATCCGCTTCAAACTTGACCATGACGCCGATGCGGCCGGCAGCATGGATATAAGTGGAAACCACGCCGTCAAAACGGGTAAAGCGGCGGATCTTGATGTTCTCGCCGATCGTAAGGATCTTTTCGCGAAGTTCGTCCGCAACGGTGAGGTCGCTGCCGGCAGCCTTTGCGGCAAGCAGAGCCTCTACATCGGCCGGATTGCTTTCCAGCACGGTGTCGGCGCAGTTTTCAACAAAAGCACCGAACTGCGCATTCTTTGCGACAAAATCGGTTTCTGCATTGACTTCGATCACAACGCCGGCCGTAGCGTCCGCGTTGACCTTGGCAAACGCAACGCCTTCGGCGGCAATGCGGCTGGCCTTTTTTTGAGAAGCGGCCAGACCCTTTTCTCTCAGGAAATCGATCGCGGCGTCAAAATTGCCGTCGGAAGCGATCAGAGCTTTTTTGCAGTCCATCATGCCGCAGCCGGTTTTCTCACGCAGAGCGACAACATCTTTTGCTGTAAAATTCATGGAAATTCCTCCGTTCATTTCATTTGTTTCATCCCGATAGAGAGTGACGCCTTTTCGGAACTGACCGAAAAGGCGCACTTGAAAATCAGATTATTCAGCGGCCTGTTCGGCGTTTGCTTCTTCCGCTGCGGTTTCTTCTGCAGCGCCCATTTCACCCTGCTTGCCTTCTGCAATGGCGTTTGCCATGGTGGAAGCAATCAGCTTGACTGCACGGATCGCATCGTCGTTGCCCGGGATCACATAATCCACTTCATCCGGATCGCAGTTGGTGTCAACAATTGCCACTACCGGAATATGCAGCTTGTGCGCTTCGGCGACCGCGATCTTTTCCTTGCGGGGATCCACAACAAAGAGGGCGCCCGGCAGCTTCTTCCTGTCTTGGATACCGCCGAGGAATTTTTCAAGCTTTTCAATTTCAAGATTGAGTTTGACGACCTCTTTCTTCGGGAGAAGATCAAAAGTGCCGTCGGATTCCATCGTGCGCAGCTGATTCAGACGGTCGATTCTGCGGCGGATGGTGCGGAAGTTGGTGAGCATACCGCCCAGCCAGCGGGCGTTGACATAATAGGCGCCAACGCGAAGCGCTTCTTCCTTAACGGAATCCTGCGCCTGCTTCTTGGTACCGACAAAGAGAACGGATTCTCCGTTCGCAGAAAGATCGCGCACGAACATATACGCTTCTTCCAGCTTCTTTACGGTCTTCTGCAGGTCAATGATATAAATACCATTGCGTTCGGTGAAGATGTATTCCGCCATTTTCGGGTTCCATCTTCTGGTCTGGTGGCCGAAATGAACACCGGCCTCCAAAAGCTGTTTCATAGATACGACTGCCATTGTTTGTAACCTCCTTGGTTTTTTCCTCCGCCCATGCAACTGTAAGCCATTGCTATTTTTGAGCAACACCGACCCACGCAAACACGGGCGTGTGAATTGCGTTTCATATTATAACACGGAAGAATGCCGATTACAAGCTTTTTTTCATTTTTTCAGGAGAAAACGTGTAGCATTTTTTCGGGAGAAAACGCGGACGGACGGCGTTTTGCCGGACAGCGTACAGGATCAGACGCGGGAATAGCCGTAGCTGTTGATCATGGCGTCGATCTTGTGCTGTTTTTCGCATTCCGGACATTCCTTCGGCGAATACGTCTGGTAGCCCGGCAGATCGTCCGCCGTGAAGATCGAATGGATCGGGATCTCCCCGATCTGCCCGATCGCGCTGAAGATGGCGGAAACCGCCTCAACGTTCCCGCTGTAATACCGGATGCATTCCAGAACACGGTTGACCGTTTTGCCGGTCGTTACAGAGGAAAGCAGCACCAGAACGTTTTTGTTCCAGATCATCGGCTGAATGTTGTCGCGGAAGATCAGCTGACCGCCCGGAACAAATTCCGGAGTCACCACGCAAAGCTCTTTTTTCTCATTCATTGAAACAAAACCGGCGCTGGTCAGCTCACGGGCCAGCAGCGCACCGATGGTTTCGCAGCCTTCGAGGCAAACGATGGTATCCAGCGGCATGCCGCTGTAACTGGCAGCCAGCGTGGACGCCGCTTCCTGCGCCATTGCAATGCGGTGCTTGATCTTGGTCATATCCACATAATAATTGACATGGGAGTGGCTGGTGGCAAAATGACCCGGAATAATGTCGATCGACATCCTGCTGTTTTTGGCGGATTTGATTTTGATCGAACGGCTTTCCATGAAGCTCCTCCTTTAATCGTAATCATTCTGATTTCTGCCGGAAGCAACTCTCTGCTCAGTACATGGGAACCATTCCTTTCAGGATTTTCCTGATTACGGAATTATCATATCACAATATAGATAGATTTTCAAGATTTAATCCTCGTATTTTTTATATTTTTTATATTCTTTTTTTCTGTATCGTACCTTGATTTGTATGCTGTACTTTGTAAAAAGTATACCAAAAAAACGGCGGCTTTTTTCATTGACAAACCGAAGACGCCTTCTTATAATGGGGCTAAGATGAGGCTGAGACGCCCCATTCGTATCCTGATCCTGTTTTTGCAAAGAAAGTGAGGAACCTGTTTGATGAAAATCGGAGTTTGTAAAAAATGCATTTCTACGGCGCTCCCTATCCATCTGACCGGATTCGGAAACCCGGCGCGTAAATTCACCGGCGTTCATGACGATATTTTCGTTTCCGCCCTTGTGGTTGAGAACGAACGTCAGAAAGCCGCTATTGTTACGGCAGATGTGCTCGGCTTTGACCACAACCGCGTGGCGGAGCTGCGCCGCGAGATCACCGCGCGCACCGGAATCCCCGGAGCAGCCGTTCTGTTCAACGCCAGCCATACGCACAGCGCGCCCCAGGTTCTGAAGGAATGCAGCCCCGGGATCGGCGCGTACGACGCTGAATACGGCGAATTCTTTTACCGCACCGTTCTGGACGCCGTCTGCGCCGCTTACGACGACGCCGAAGAAGGCGATCTGCTTTACGGAACGGCGGAATGCTACGGGATCGGCGTTAACCGCCGCCGGATCTCCAGCGGACACTATGAATTTGCACCGTATGAGGACGGCGTGCGCAACGACGAGGTCACGGTTCTGGAGGCTGTCTGCGGCGGACGGACCAAGGCGATCCTGTTCCAGTATACCTGCCATCCTTCCACCACCGGTTTTGACGAGATCTCTGCCGATTATCCCGGCGTCGCCCGCCGTCTTGTTGAGCGGGAATTCCCGGGAGCCGCCGCGATCTTCCTGCAGGGCTGCTGCGGAAACATCCGTGTACGCACAGTGGACGAGACAGGGCTGGAATTCCGCGGAGGAAAAACCGAAGATGTGGAACGTTTCGGCACCCTGCTGGCTGCAGCGGTAAAAAAAGCGCTCACCTCCACACAGAAGCTGCAGGGCGCGATCTGCGGCAAAACGATCGATTTTTCCGTTCCCATGCAGCCGAAACGCCCGTTCGGCGAGTATCAGGCGCTGCTTGCCGACCCGAAAACGCCGTATCATACCCGGTTCGCTTATGCAAAATACATTACGGATTACGACCACCTGCCGACAGAGCGAGTTTATTCCGTTCAGCGGATCGATCTCGGCGATCTTCTGACATTCATGGCGCTCGAAGGCGAGGTCTGTGTGGAATACGATTATCACATGAAGAACCTGCTGCCGGAACGCCGCGTGGTGACCGCCGGCTATTCCAACGGAATGCCCGGCTATATCTGCACCGCGGACATGTACCCCTACGGCGGCTATGAACCGCACGAAAGCTGCTCCTGCTATTTTGTTCATGAGGGCTTTGATCCCAGCATTGAGTCCGTTATTCTTTCACACGCCAAAAAACTCTGCTGAGCTTTACCGCCCAGCGGATCGTTTTGTTCCGCTGCAGAACACCCCCGGAAACAAGTCGGAGAGACCTGTTTCCGGGGGTGTTTTCTTCTTTGATTGATACTTTTTACAGCTGCTGCAGCAGCGGGCGCAGGGAAGCCGCCAGAAACAGCGAACCGCATACCACCACTGCACCGTCTTTTCCGGCAAGACCGACGGCGTGCGCAATGGCAGCAGACGGCGTCTCCATCGCTTCGGCATCTCCGCCGAGCAGGCGGGCCGATGCAGCAAGCTCTTCTGCCGGAAGCGCACGGGGAGAATCCGGCGTCAGCGTCAGGATCTTATCAAAACACGGCACCAGCGCCGCAAGCGCATGGGTATAATCCTTGTCGCGCAGCATTCCCATGACGGCCACACAGCGTTTCCCGTTCAGGTGCTGCCGGATGGCGTCTGCCAGCGCACGCGCGCCGCTGGGATTGTGCGCTCCGTCCAGCAATACGGCCGGATGGTCACCGAGCAGTTCCAGCCGCGCCGGAAAGCGCACCGCTGCGATTCCCTGCCGGATCTGTTCTTCGCTGATCCGTACGCCGGTATCTTTCGCAGCAAGCAGCGCCGCAACGGCCGTCGCACAGTTGATCAGCTGGTGGCGGCCGATCAGCGGGATCCTGAGCCGCATGCCGCAAAGCTGCACGTCGCTTCCGGAAAGATCCTCCGCAAAAACCCGGAACTCCGACGGATCGGGGCGGAAAAGGCTGACGTGCTTTTCCTCTGCCGCAGCGCGGATCGCCGCTTCGGCCTCATCCGTCTGCGGCGAAAAGACTGCGATTCCCCCTTCTTTCAGAATCCCGCACTTCTCCCATGCGATCTTTGTCAAAGTATCGCCGAGAACTGCCGTATGGTCGTAATCGATCGTACAGATCACGGAAACGACCGGCGCGTCGATCACATTGGTGGCGTCCAGCCTGCCGCCCAGCCCGACCTCCAGCACGACATAGTCGCAGCGCTGCCGGGCATACCAGCAAAAGGCGATGGCGGTCACCACTTCAAACTCCGCCGGAGGATCGTTTTCTGCACAAAGCCGGTCTACTGCCGGACGAACCTGTTCCGCCAGCATCGCCAGCTCCTGCGGCGCGATCATGTTCCCGTCGATCTGCATCCGTTCGCGGAAATCGACCACGAACGGAGAAATGTATAAGCCGGTGCGGTATCCTGCGCTGCGCAGGCAGGAAGCCAGCATGGCACAGGTGGAGCCTTTGCCGTTTGTACCCGCCACGTGGAAGCACCGCAGCTGCTTTTGCGGGTCACCGAGCAGCGCCATCAGACGGCGCATTCTCGCCAGCCCCGGGTGCTTTGGAAAGCGGCTCATGGAATGGATCCACGCCAGCGCCTCTGTTTCATTCATATGGATCTCCCCTTCTCCGCTTCGCTGTAAAATTTGAACGCTTACTTTCCGGCGTAACCGGCGGAAACGGCGATCGGCGATGACCACGCCATACGGTTTTCGCTGTCCCGCAGTTCAAAGCGGACAAAGTGATCGTTCGGCTTCAGGCAGTATTCCGCCTCAGTGCATCCATGCGCTCTTGTAACACGGTCGGCAGCGTAGACCGTATCGGAAAAGAAGACGACTTCTTCCACCGGGCTGCACCGGACCGTCAACTTGCTTCCGGAAAGGCTCCAGGAGAAAAGCGGCCCCTGCGTTGCATAGAAATCGCCGCCGCGCAGCGCCGCCAGCACATTTTCGCGCGTAAGGCTTTCTGCGCGGAGCATGATAAAGGAGCGTGTCTGATCGCCGTTATAAAAATGGGCGTCATCGGCGGCCGAGCACGGCATCAGCTTGCCGAGCACAGCCAGATCATCGATAAATACACCGGAATACGGACGGGCGTTCCACGGCGTTGCCGAAACGGAATTGTAAATTTCCGCGGCCGCAAAGCCCTGCACCGGAAGAATCTGTTCTGCGCGGTTCAGCGACCACGCCGGATGCGCCAGAATGGCCTCTCCGCCGCAGGCATGAATGGCATCCACGGCGCCCTGCACCGTAAAGTTTCCCCGCTCCAGTGCCGGCATCCGCTGCGTTCCGATGGCGACAATGTGATAAATGCCTTCCTGCACATTGGTTCCGATATCAAATTCGCAGCCCGAAAGCTGCAGGAAATTTTCTTCCTCCACCGTTTCGGAACGAACCCAGTGATCGGTCAATGCCAAAAAATCATAACCGGCGCCGCGGTAAAGCGCAATAGCTTCTTCCGGCGTTTTTACCCCGTCGGTACGCGTGGTGTGGGTGTGAAGATTCCCTTTGAACCACTTTGCCCCGTTTGCATCCGTATACATTCTTCTCATCCTTTCCTTGCAGCTTCTGTACAAAGCGAAAGCATATTACAACAGCAAACGGGGCTTGCGCTGCCCTGCCGAATCTGTGCCGCGCATGCTGTATGCTGCGTGCTGCCAATTCTGCGGAGAGCATCGCTCGCCCCTGCTGCATTGAGTTAATGATTCAGAGATTGAAGACTTTCCTGAATCAGGCGGATCCGTCCGCGGAGGGTTTCCGCGTTCTGGCGGGCTCCTTCCACGACCTTGGCCGGCGCTTTATCCACAAATCCGGGATTGTTCAGCTTGGCCTCCGTCTGTGCCAGCTGTTTCTGCGCCGATTCCAGTTCCCTGGTCAGGCGGGCCGTTTCTGCGGCTTTGTCCACCAGTTCGTCCATCGGGATATAGATCTTCGCGCAGTCGGTCACGATCGTCACTGCGCCGGGCAGATCGAACGATTCGCCGATCGCGATACCGCTGGCATACGCCAGACGCATCATCAGCGGCACACAGCGTTCAAACATTGCGGTCTCCTGCGTGGCGATGCTGACATGCGCTTTTTTGCTCGGCGGCACATTCATTTCGCTGCGGCGGTTGCGGATCGCGCGGATGGCAGTCATCACATGTGCCATCGCTTCCTCTTCCGCAGCATAATGGTTGGCTTCACACGGCTGCGGCCACTGCGACACCATGATGGATTCCCCTTCGTGCGGCAGCGACTGCCAGATCTCCTCCGTGATGAACGGCATAAACGGATGCAGCAGCTGCAGCGTGGTGGTCATCACATATACCAGCACACGGCGCGTATTCTGCGCATCCGATTCATCCCCGGACTGCATCGGGATCTTGGCAAATTCAATATACCAGTCGCAGAATTCGTCCCAGATGAAATCATAGAGCTTCTGCACGGCAACGCCGAGTTCAAAATGCTCCAGATTGTCGGTCACTTCACCGATGACACGGTTCAGACGGCTCACGATCCAGCGATCGGCAGTGGAAAGCTGCTCCGGCAGCCCGGTGGGAACCTCTTTGCCCTCGATATTCATCAGGATAAAGCGGGCGGCGTTCCAGATCTTGTTGGCAAAATTGCGACTTGCAGCCACCTTTTCATCGGAAAAGCGCATGTCGTTTCCGGGGCTGTTGCCGGTCGCGAGGGTAAAGCGCAGTGCGTCCGCACCGTATTGATCGATGATCTCTAACGGATCGATGCCGTTTCCAAGTGATTTGGACATCTTGCGCCCCTGAGCGTCACGCACGAGTCCGTGGAAAAATACCGTTTTGAACGGCGGCTGCTGCGTATGCTCCAACCCGGAAAAGATCATGCGGGCAACCCAGAAGAAAATGATATCATAGCCGGTGACCAGCGTATCGGTCGGGTAAAAATATTCCAGTTCAGGCGTTTTGTCCGGCCAGCCGAGCGTTGAGAACGGCCACAGAGCCGAAGAGAACCATGTGTCCAGCGTATCCTCGTCCTGATGCAGGTGCGTTCCGCCGCATTTCGGGCAGACGGACGGATCTTCGCGGGCAACGATCATTTCTCCGCAGTCGGCACAATACCACGCGGGAATGCGGTGGCCCCACCACAGCTGACGGGAAATGCACCAGTCCTTGATGTTTTCCATCCAGTTGTAGTACACCTTTTCCATGCGTTCCGGAATAAAGCGGATCTCTCCGTCGCGCACTGCTTTGATCGCCGGTTCGGCGAGCGGCGCCATTTTAACAAACCACTGGCGCGAAACACGCGGCTCAACGGTCTCATGGCAGCGGTAACAGGTACCGACATTGTGCTTGATCGGCTCGACGCGCACCAGATAACCGCCCGCTTCCAGATCGGCAACGATCTGTTTGCGTGCCGCGTAGCGATCCATACCCTGATATTTCCCGCCGTTTTCATTGATCGTGGCGTCCTCGTTGAGAACATTGATCACTTCGAGATCATGGCGCAGACCGACTTCAAAGTCGTTCGGATCGTGTGCCGGTGTGATCTTGACAACACCGGTTCCGAAATCCATTTCAACATAGGAATCGGCAATGACCGGGATCTCGCGGCCGACCAGCGGCAGCGTGACCGTTTTGCCGACATATTTCTGATAGCGTTCGTCATCCGGATGAACCGCGACGGCCGTATCGCCCAGCAGCGTTTCCGGACGGGTGGTCGCAAGCTCCAGATAACCGCTGCCGTCGGTCAGCGGATAGCGCAGATGCCAGAAGGAGCCGTCCTGTTCCGTAAATTCAACCTCGGCGTCGGAAATAGAGGTGCAGCATTTCGGGCACCAGTTGATGATGCGTTCGCCGCGGTAGATCAGCCCTTTTTCGTACAGGCGGCAGAACACTTCCCGAACCGCCTTGCTGCAGCCTTCATCCAGCGTAAAGCGCTCGCGCTCCCAATCGCAGGAAGAACCCAGCTTTTTCAGCTGCTCAATGATGCGTCCGCCGAATTTTTCCTTCCACGCCCACGCACGCTCCAGAAATGCATCGCGGCCGATCTCTTCCTTGGTCAGGCCCTCTTTGCGCATTGCCTCCACAATTTTTGCTTCGGTTGCAATGGACGCATGGTCGGTTCCCGGCAGCCAGAGCGTACTGTAGCCCTGCATCCGCTTGAAACGGATCAGGATATCCTGCAGCGTTTCGTCCAGCGCATGGCCCATATGCAGCTGGCCGGTGATGTTGGGCGGCGGGATCACGATCGTATATGGTTTTTTGGACGGGTCAACTTCCGCATGAAAATATCCGCCGGAGATCCAGGAGTCATAAATCCTGTCTTCCACCTCGCGCGGCTCATACGTTTTCGCGAGCTCCTTGCTCATTGCGTCTGTTCCTCCTCAAGAACGCCGGACGACCGGCGCCCGATTTTTTGATTTCATGCAAAAACAAAACCTTTGTCTCCCTGAAGAGACAAAGGTTTGAATCAACACTCTGCGGTACCACTCTCATTACCACCGGCTTTGCACCGGACAGTCACTCTCTGCGCAGAACTGCGCAGCCTGTCGGTTAACGGGGACGAACCGTTCGCGCTTACACAGGCAAAAGGCCCTTCAGCGGAAAGCTCCGGGATGACTGGCACGCCGCGCCGAACACCTGCTTGCACCGACCGCAGGCTCTCTGAATCCGGCAGAAACGCGATTTCCCTTCAACGCCTATTTTCGCATTTAATTTTATTTATCATAATACATTGACGAAAAAAAGTCAAGCGTTACGGCAAGATCTTGCAAATCGATTTTTTCTGCCCGTGTTTATTCTGTACCTCACCGGCATCATCATACACCGCTGCAGCCGAAATTCTGTTCAAACGCTTGTCTTTCGTCAGAAACTGTGATACTGTAAGGAAGAACAATGATTTTCTGATTCAGGAAAGGAATGGATACCCCGATGAGCGTAACAACCAAACCGTTCGGCAGCTGCCAGGAAACTGTGGTGAAGGCCTTCTGCATCACAAACGCATCCGGCGCATCCGCTACTGTGATCACCTACGGCGGACGGCTGATCTCGCTGAAAATGCCGGATCGAAGCGGAAAATTATCCGAAGTGATTCTGGGATTTGACGATCTGGAGTCCTATGAAAAAGATTCTTCCGGTCAGGGCGCGCTGATCGGCCGCTACGGCAACCGGATCTCCCGCGCGCAATTTTCCCTGAACGGACAAACCTATCACCTGGCGCAGAACGACGGGCGCAACCACCTGCACGGCGGCAGCACCGGCTATTCCGCACGCGTCTGGGATGCCGGGATCACCGGAGACAACAGCGTTACGCTGCGCCTTTTCAGCCCGGACGGAGAAGAAAACTATCCCGGTACCCTGCAGATTGCCGTCAGCTATACCCTGACGGACGAGAATGAGCTGAGGATTCATTATACCGCCCGGACCGATCGGGAAACGGTGATCAATCTGACAAATCACAGCTATTTCAATCTGAGCAGCTGCAGCAGCGGCGATGTACTGGAGCACACGCTGCAGGTGGAAAGCGACGCTATCACCGAGGCAAACCCGGAACTGATCCCGACCGGAAAGCTGCTCTCCACCGGAGGGACTGCGTTCGATTTTACCAAACCGAAAAAAATCGGCCGCGATATCCGCTGCGGCGATAAGCAGTTAAAGCTTGCCGGCGGGTACGACCACAATTTTGTGCTGCGCGGCAAGGGACTGCGCCGTGTGGCGACTCTTTGCGCGCCTGATACCGGGCGCTGCATGGACGTTCTGACCGATCAGTGCGGCATGCAGGTTTACAGCGCCAATTTTCTGAACTGTGCAGAGCTTCCGCTTCGCGGCGGCCGTCCGCAGCAGCCGCGCGCCGCGATCTGCCTGGAAACGCAGCATTATCCGGATTCCCCGAACCATCCGGAATTCCCGACCACCGTTCTGAAGCCCGGAGAGCTGTACGACACGACGACGATCTTCCGTTTTTATACCGCATAAAGCACAGCGAAAGCGCGCAAAAAATCCCGGAGAGATTCACTTCCCCGGGATTTTTTCATTTTTGCTCTGTCTTCTTTTCCGTCTGCAGCTCCATTGATCTGTCCAGCCCCTTCAGTCCAAAGCGGCAGATTGAGACGATCACCGAACCAACATTGAAGCACTCTGTCAGCACACCGGCAACGGAAAACACAGCCGCATTATAAATCAGCCAGCAGGGCGAAATCACAAACAGCTGCGCAAGACGCAGCGTTTTGCCGTTTCTCGTCCACAGGAACGGCGTTCCCACTACCATGGCAGCCGTCGGCAGCAGGCTGATCCAGCCTTCCCAGGTGACGATGCCGCAGACAGCCATCAGCAGCATAACGCCGACCAGCGCGATCCGGCTGCGCGCCCATTGCCGGTCGCCGAAAAACAAAAACACCGCTCGGATCATGCCGGCCAGATTGAGAAGCACCCCGGTATAGGCGGACGGATTCTCGACCGCCAGCAGCAGATAATGAACCGAGAAGATCGTTGAAAAAATGATCTGTATCAGAAAAAGCTTTTTACTGTCTTTCCACTGAAAAGAACTGATCTCGATTGCCGCTCCGACAAAACCGAGAACCTGCGCAAGGATCATGATGGGATTCACTGCTTTGACCGCCTTTCTGCTTCACCGGTGCTTTCTTCACAATGCGTCCGGTCTGTTTTTCTGACCGAAACCGGTCAGTTCTTTTCCGTTTTGTTTTCCGTCTGCAGCTCCATGGAGTAATCCAGTCCCTTCAGTCCGAAGCGGCAGATCGAGACGATCACCGAAACCATATCAAAGCTCACTGTCAGCACACCGGCAACAGAGAACACGATCGCATTATAGACCAGCCAGCAGGGCGAAATCAGAAACAGCTGCGCCAGACGCAGCGTTTTGCCGTTTCTCGTCCACAGAAACGGCGTACCCACCACCGCGGCAGCCGTCGGCAGAAGGCTGATCCAGCCTTCCCAGGTGACGATGCCGCAGACAGCCATCAGCAGCATAATGCCGATCAGCGCGATCCGGCTGCGCGCCCATTGCCGGTCGCCGAAAAACAAAAACACCGCGCGGACTATACCGGCCAAATTGAGAAGCACTCCGGTATAGGCGGACGGATTTTCGGCCGCCAGCAGCAGATAATGAACCGAGAAGACGGACATAAAAATAATCTGCATCAAAAAAAGCTTTTTACTGTCTTTCCATTGAAAAGAACTGATCTCGATTGCCGCTGCGACAAAACCGAGAATCTGCGCAAAGATCATGATGGTCTTCATACCGTCTTCTGCCTTCCTGTCAACCGTTTCATTCAAAATCCAAATGATTATATCACGCCGGACAGGCACGGTCAACCGCTTTTTTGCATAAAAACGGAGGAGCCGCCGAACCCGGCGCTCCTCCCCTGTGCTGCAGCAGAATTTATTTTCTGTCTTCAAATACGCTTTCCACATGATCCATCTTTTTGATCAGGCGGCCGTTTTCAAAGACATATTCTTCTTTGTCCGGATCTTCCTCGATCGGATGATAATGATCCGTATCCTTTGCGGAAGCAGCCTGTCCGCCGTCTTCATCCTTTTCATACATCGGTTTGATCATGTAACGGACAATGACCGGATAGGTGACAAAATTCGTGATGAACGAAGAAAAGGCGGGCGTACCGACCAGAAGCAGAAGAATGCCGAGAATGCAGGTTTCCGGCGTTGCAAGCAGGAGGATCGTAAAGCCCCACACGACAACATGCAGCACCGTCAGCAGCAGATTACGCAAAAAAGCTGCGATTGAAAAGATCAGGCCGTTTTTGAGCATATTTTTATAGGGAAGTTCAAAGGTAATGATCATCTGGAAAACATAATACTGCGAAAAGGTAAAGGCCATCAGCAGCAGCAAGCAAAGCACACCGGGAATCATAAAGAGCCATCCCCTGGTCGCTGCAGCCGCAAAATAGAACGTCAGCGCATAATACGCAACGAAAACGAGCACATAGGTGATCATGCCGTGGAGCAGGCCCTGCTTCCAGTTTTTCTTGATCTGATCAAAAAAATCATACCCGATAAATGCGTGCTCTTCGCGGGCAAAATTGCGCGTGATATAGGTCATGCCGGTCAGAGGGATCCCCAGCAGGCCAAGCGGCAGAAAGCTGACAAAATTGCTTAAAAGCGCATTATTGACCTTCAGAACACTCAGCATTAACATGTTCAGCCCGAAAACCAACAGAAGGATCGGGATACAAAGCAGCAAAAAGAGCAGATTGATCTGTTCCAGCTTCCAGAATTTCCGGAAAAAGATTTCGAAAAATACAACGATCCGTCTTTTTTCCGGTTCATCTTTTCCGACGCCGGGCCCCGGCTTGGAATATCTGTTTGAGAAAAGACCCATATTGACATCTCCTTTGATTATATCGTTTCCGGCTATTTGCTCTTCCTTATATCACAAAAACAACGATCCGAACGCGACAGCCAGCACACTGTCCAGCAAAGCGGAAACACAGAGCAGGATCAGCAGAAGGCCGCTGCGGATACAGTAAAGACGAAACCCCGGCCAGAGCGACCCTGCGGGCGCATTCGGACGAAAAAAACGAAAGATCCTGCAGGAGAGCTGCATGCTTTCCCGCCCCAGCACCAGAAACGTCAAGGTGGACAGAAACGCATTCGGCAGAATCAGCACCAGCACATAAAGAAAACCGCGGAACGCATGGGCCGCATAAAAATACCCCATGACAAGGCCCAGCCCCGCGCCCCGGAACAACAGCACCAGCGGCACCGCCGCAATTCCAACCGCCGAAACACCGCTGAGAAACAGAATCAAAAACAGGACAAACAAGGCTTCAAAAGAGGAAGCGAAGGTGAGCCAGAAGCTCTGATCGCTCCGCCGCGCCTGAAACTCGTCCGCCAGCAGCGCAATTCCGCTTTGCGAAAGCTCCGGGGTTTTCCGGCAGAGCAGCGCTCCCAGCGCCATGCCGAAAATCAGGACTCCGCACAAAAGCAGCCAGCCGCGCTGTTCCGCAAGGCTGCGCACAGTGCCCGGCCGCTGCAGACGGCTGAAAGCAGGCAGTTTTTTTCTGATTCTTTTCATGATGCACAAGTCCTCCCGTTTTTTCAGTACGGAAATACCTATGCAAAAAATGGTGAAAATATACCCTGCAGTCAGCGGCCCAGCTCCTCTGCGCGGCGTGTGCAGGCCTGCATGGCGTCCTTCAGCGCTGATTCAAAATTGCGTTCATACAGCACGTCCAGCGCTTTCAGCGTCGTTCCCCCGGGGGAGGAAACCATCCGGATCAGTTCATCGGGCGAATGACCGGAATCCGTGAGCATCTTTGCGCTGCCCTCCAGAGTGCCGGCAATCAACCGGAGCGCCGTCGCCGGGTCGATCCCCTGTTCTGCGGCGCCGTCCATCATCGCTTTTGCCATCAGATACACATAGGCCGGACTGCTGCCGTTTACGGCGATCACCGCGTTCATCTGCTCTTCGGGCAGCACTTCGACCATTCCGGAAGCCGCAAAAATCGCCCGCACCTGCTCAAATTCCTCGTCCGACACGCGTTTGCCGCGGCAGAGCGCCGTTGCGCCCGCACCCAGCAGCAGGGGCGTATTCGGCATAACGCGGATCACCTTTTCGCAGCCGGATTCCTGCGCTACATAAGCGGTGGAAATGCCTGCCGCGATCGAGACAAACAGCTTTTCCGCCGTAACGGCGGGTCGGACAGATTCCAGTACCTCGGCATAATTCTGCGGCTTCACCGCAAGAAAAACAGTCCGGCACAACCGAACGGTTTCGGCGGCATCCGCAGCGACCCGACATCCTTTTTCCTGCATCAATGCGCACTTTTCGGCGCTTTTGTCACATACAACGATCTCCGAAGGCTCTGCGATCCCTGAACGGACGATCCCGCCGATAATGGCCGTAGCCATATTGCCGGCTCCAATAAAGCCAACCGATCTTTTCATTTGCTCATCTTCCTTTTTTTACTGCGCTTTTGACAGGCGGCAAATCTGCGCAAGGCGCGAACTTGAAAAAGAACTGCTGCAAAACAGGGCGATGCAGCGCCGTTTCCGTCTGCGGACGCCATGGAGCTTCCAGGACATCCCGGGCCGGAAACATTGCCGCAGCGATCCTTTTCTGCAACAGTTCCTCCAGTCATGTGATACCGCAAATCAGCGGATTCGTACTCTGCTCCTGCGGTTGACGCCCAATATTCCGCCGGCAACACCGAAAAAAATCATCAGCGCAAGCTTGATAAAAGCTGCCGGCGCCAACGGCTCCCGCACCAGAATGACCCCGCAGAGAAACAACAGCACAAACAGAAGCAACCCGGATGAAAATCCGTAAAGGATCCCTTTCTGTCGGGCAATCCCGCCGGATACACAACCGCCGACAAACGCACCGGCAGAAGCTGCTGCAATCGTAAGCGGAACTGCAGCCGCCTGCGGAACCTGCCGCAGCTTCACAAAAGCAAACGTGAACAGCAGGATCAGCAGCATGATTACGGCAGCTCCTGCGGCAGTCCCCCAACAAACGGCGCGAATAGGATGCCAGAACCCATTTTCCCGGGCGGCAGATTTTCCGGAACGCATGGCAGTTCCCCCTTCCATAGCAAATGATCGATCCTGTCTCATTTATATTGCGGGGGAAAAGAAAAAATACCCGGACTTATTTGGTTTCAGCCTCGTCATGCACCGTGTCACAGCTGCCGACAGCCCATTTTTTGATGCGCACCTTGCTGCGGTCGGCACCGGTTTCGATCACGATGGAATCGGTTTCCTCCTTGATGCTGACCACACGGCCCATAATTCCGCCGATCGTCGTGATATCATCGCCGATCTGCAGATTATCGCGCATTTTCTGTTCGGCCTTTTTGCGCTTGTTCTGCGGACGGATCAGCATAAAGTACATCAGAACGACCATCAGCAGGATCGGGAGCAGGCTGACCAGCAGGGAGATTGTGGAGCTGCCCTGTTCCGCTGTCGACTCAGCCGCTGTGCTTGCAAGGGAAATCATTTGCGAAATCATCATTTGTTTGTACACTCCTCAAAAAGTTATGCATTCATTATAACAACAATCCGGCGCTCCTGCAAGGGAGTTCACACGAGTTAACAAATTTTTTGCTTTTTCAGATCCTGCGGTCCAGTTTTTCAAAATTTTCCGCATGAAACTGCGTGAACCGGTCTTCTTCGATCGCCGTGCGGATGCGTTCCATCAGCGTATTGTAGAACCAGAGATTGTGCATCACAGCAAGACGCATGGCGAGCATTTCTCCGCTTTTGAACAGGTGCCGGATGTAGGCCCGGGAAAAATTGCGGCAGACAGGGCAGTCGCATTCCGGATCCAACGGCAGCGGATCGGTCTGATATTTGTTATTCATGATATTCAGCGCACCGTTCCAGGTAAAGATCCTGCCGTGGCGGGCATTGCGGCTCGGCATTACGCAATCGAACATGTCCACGCCGAGCCGGACGGCTTCCAGAATATTTCCCGGTGTGCCGACGCCCATCAGATAGCGCGGCTTTTCCGGCGGCATTTCCGGTTCAACGGCGGCAATGATGCGGTACATATCGGCTGCCGGTTCCCCCACGGCCAGCCCACCGATCGCATAGCCGTCCAGATCGAGCTTCGCGATCGTTTTCATATTTTCCACACGCAGGTCGTCAAAGGTACAGCCCTGATTGATGCCGAACAGCCACTGCTGCGGATTGACCGCATTGCCGGAAGCATTGAGCCGCCTCATCTCCGCCTTGCAGCGTTCCAGCCAGCGCACCGTCCGCTCACAGGACTGCTGCGCATAATTCCGCTGTGCCGGATTCTCCACGCATTCGTCAAAGGCCATGGCGATCGTGGAACCCAGATGCGACTGGATCTGCATGCTTTCCTCCGGACCCATAAAGATCCGCGAGCCATCCACATGCGACGAAAAATACACGCCTTCCTCCGTGATCTTACGCAGCGGCGCAAGGGAAAAAACCTGAAAACCGCCGCTGTCCGTCAGAACCGGGCCGTTCCATCGCGTAAATTCCCGAATGCCGCCGAGCGAACGGATCAGCTCATCGCCCGGGCGGATATGCAGATGGTATGTGTTGCAAAGCTGGATCTGACATTTCAGTTCCTTCAGGTCGAGCGCCGAAACGGCGCCCTTGATCGCACCGCTGGTAGCCACATTCATAAACACAGGGGTCTGAACGGTTCCGTGAGGCGTTTCCAGTACGCCGCGGCGGGCACGGCCCTCCTGTTTGATAATTTTCAGCATCGGATCTTCAGCCTTTCCGCTCAAATTTACAAAAACGGACGGTACGCCGGTGCCCCAGCATACCGTCCTTTTCTTTTATTATATCGGCTTTTGTGCAGGAAGTCAACGTAAAAATTGCAGCTCAGCGCGGGAAACGGAATGAGCTAATTGCTCTGATTATAAGATATTCTATCCATGATCTTCTGCTTAACAGAAAGAAACTTTCTGTATGAGTCTTGATCCGTGAGCAATATTTCATATGTGCTGATATCCTTGTACAACGGATATTCATCCGGTAATTGATATTCGGAAATCGCAACAGAATCTGTCGCCCATATCTTCGCACACGGACATTCCACAAAAATATATTTTTCAGGGTCACTGTTTAAAATGTTATCAGGGTCATACGCATTCAGGAAAAGAATATAATCCTTTTCCTGATTTAGAAGCGGTGAAACTTCATATGGCCGCTGACCGGGAAGTAAGTAGAGATTATTTTCTTTAGAAATATGAAATCCTTTCTCAATTTTATTCCAAATTGACGGGCTGTCAGCAATCCAATCGTCTATCCGGAAAGAGCTGTATGAAACCGCTTCGTACACGCTAATAATGTTTTTTTCTAAATTTTTATCTCCCTTTTCGACCGATAATACCTCAACTTCCGACAAAAAACACCGATTTCTTGCGGTTCTATTTCCGGTAAACTTAGCAACCACAATCAAATCAGCCTCATCCCAAAGACTTTCGATATCAACCTCTTCAAAATCATTTGAAAAATAATTATAGCCTAATTCATTCATATCGGCTTTACTGTTATCCGTAAAATTTGACCGTGTCGTCATTCCTGTGAATATGCAAATACACAAAAGCAACGATAAAACTATTACGCAATATCTGTATTTCATAACAGCCTCCTTGTTTGCGAACCTCTCTCTGCTGTCTCACTAAAAATTCATTCGCGTTTTACCGTATTTCTTCATTTACGATTTTTCCGGCGGAAAGCGTATAGACACGGCTGCACAGCTGGTAAAGATCTGCTTTGTTATGGCTCGCAATCAATACTGTAGTCCCACGTTCATGTTCTTTCTGAATAATAGAGTAAAAACGTTCAATTCCTTCTTCGTCCAAGGCGTTTGTTGGCTCATCTAAAATCAACAACTCGGGTTTTTCCATAATTGCCTGCGCCAAAGCAAGCCGCTGCTTCTGACCAAGGCTATATTTCTTGTATTTTCTTGTGTCCTTCGGAGAAAGGCCGACTTGATAAAGCGATTCTTCTATTTGATTCTCATTAATGCTATTTCTTATTGAAGCCAACAACTTCAAATTTTCAAATCCCGTATAATCCGGCCAAAATCCAACCGATTCAATAATAATCCCCAGACTTTCCGGGAAAGACACATCGACACCAATTCGTTTTGAAAAAACAGATATTTCTCCCTCTGTGAGATGAATCAGACCTGCGATTGCCCGGAACAGCATCGTTTTCCCTGATCCATTTGTTCCGCAAAAACCATATACTTCTCCTTTTTTCAGCGACAAGCATATATTATCAAGAATTAAGTTTTCTTTGATCTTTTTTGTTACTCCGCAAAGTTCAATACCGTCGTTCATCGACCGCACCTCCTATAGTAAATCAATTCTTTTTAACTGCACAGTTCCAATACCTAATTCGACCGTAATGATTAACAGAAAATAAAAGACGGAATACAAAATCGTAAAATTTGGTAAAACAGAAAAGTGCCATTGATACACAGCCTGAGCAGAAGGAAGGATAAACAGCAAAGCGTTTGGGGACATAATCAGCAAAGAAACAGAAATAAGATGCAGCAAAATAACGATGGACACACACTTAACCGGAGCGATTTTAATGGACAACAAATTTTCAAGCAACAGGATCGGAAACATCATCAGCACATTCCACAGCACAATCCATAACAGCATGGGTACTTCTTTGATAAGGAAAAAGAAATTTTTGTTTTTGATCGCTAACAGTACGAACATGCTCACGGCATACATCAAGTAAAACGCCAACCAATAGGAAAACAGAATCAGCACTTTCTTCATCAACCATTTTGTCCGGTTTTTTGTACGTGTAAATATGTAAACACACATACTTTCAAAATCACTTTTGAAGAAATCGCCCCATAGATACAAAAAGAGCGTTGATGGAAGCAGAAGAAGGATGATAAGAAAGGGATTAGACTCCGCATTCAAATAAGTGCCATCAAAAAATGACAGAAGACTCTCCGATGGACCGACCGAAAAATTTCTGATCAAAAAATAGGATGTGATAAGAGCAGCCGCGGCAGCTAAAAGCATTCTTTTATCATACGATCTATTCATTCTCCGTACTCCTGTTTAAAAAATCTATTTTTGAGATACCGATTAAAACAAGAACACTCAACAATGCAAAGCATCCGGAAAAGAATCCTATGCTGCTAAAAACGGAAGTCTCCGTTCCTATGCCGGCAACACGCCTCCACCCTATGTGGAACAAATCGTATGGCAGAAAGAATGTCATAAAGTCATATATGCAATACAATGCAATCCCTAT
Source organism: Bacillota bacterium (assembly GCA_029008595.1). GTDB lineage: Bacteria > Bacillota > Clostridia > Oscillospirales > Acutalibacteraceae > CAKXIK01. The sequence goes on along the minus strand of JAQXJH010000060.1, from coordinate 9,616 downwards.
AAAAGCTGCTGCATTGTTTTTTGTAACAATTACAATCAAAAAGTAAAGCAACGCAATAAAGGCGAAGAAAACGGTTGCAACGATCTGCACAAGAGAATAAAACGACAGAACGGAAACAGTTATGGGACATCCTAAAAGCAGGCTCAATCCGAAGGATGTAGCATTGGCGATTCCGAAAAACAAAAAAGCCTGTATCAGCGCTGTTTGCATCAAAAGCCAAAGATAATCTGTTCTTTTTCGATATCGCACTACGACAATATCGGAAAAAATCATCTTGCTCCTTTGAAAAATTACCCAGCCGAAGACTATCGGAAATATGATGCAAAAAAAGCCGGGCGGATTCAGGCACGAATAAAGACCTTCTGTCATCATGGCCGCTGCGTTTCCAAACGTCAAATCAAACGTCAAATATTGATATATTCTGAGTGCAACAACTGCGGCAGTAAAATATGCGATATATCTTTTTTCTGTTCCAATCATAAAATCAGTTCTTTTCCTTTTTTTGTTTGATTCCAAATCACTGCAACAGCACCCGACAGCAGTAAAAGCGGAAGGATGAAAAAGCCTAACGCGCTTGATCCCATATAATTAACGCCGGGATATAATTGATAGATCGGCTGATACTTCATCGGAAGTATCATGCTGAGAAAAAGCAGGAGTAACTGTGGAACGGCAAGAACGACTAACCGATTCTTGATGAAAAAGGATGAAGCAAAAGAAATCAATGCAAGGATGCCTGCCCAAATTGAAGACCAGAAAATAAAAATTAAATTATGCAGATAAGGAAAGTTATATCTTAATTCGGGAAATACGCCCATATCCAAAGTGATAGGCACACGATATTCCGGTGTATTGATATGCCCAAAAAAATGCCCATCAGCAGGAAAGAGAATAAACATTAGCAGCTGGGAAACTAAAAAGAAGCATAAATAAGTCAAAAAAACTCCCACGAATATCACGATCCCACCGGCACGCAAATACTCTTGAAACCCAGAGGAACGAACCGTCGAGATTGAAAAAATACGGTATTGTTTTTCTGTCATAAAAAAATCCGAATACATGAGCGACGCAAGAAAACCGAAAAAGACAAATACAAATATTCTTCCTGCCTGGTTTTCATATGTATCAAGATAAAAGCACCAGCCTGTTGCAGCAGAAATATTGCAGCTTTGATCGATTCCCCGCAAATAGAAGCATTCTTCGGTAAACATGGCTGTAAGAATGACTCCCAACATAAGAAGCGAAAATTTGTATTCATTTCGTTTGGTCATATTGGTCATATGAAATCTGATTAACGACATATTCATAACAGCAACATCCCTCAGTCCCATTCTGCTTGAAAGAGAAAGGCCATCAGAAAGGCCTTTCTCTTTCAGGCAAATTTAAGGCAATTTTCCTTTTTTGTTATAATTTATTATATTATACGGTGTGATTTTTGTCAACTTACAGATGTTAAAAATTATGTAAAATATCAAAAATATTTGTCAGCGCGGGAAACGCATCCGGAACCATGCGGCGCGCAGCCTCGGCATCTGGTTCGGGAGCATGGTCAGAAGCTCGCTGACCAGATCCGCAGCAGCCTGCTGTTCTTCGGCAGAACACGGTTTTTCCGCGAAGCGGGCCTTCTGCCCGGACTCCAGCACAGCACGGAGATGGCGGCGCGGCAGCCAGGAGATCACAGCAAGCGCTTTTTTGGTATAGCTTTCCGGCGTATCGTCATTTTTCGGCACCGGACAGCCTGCCGCGCGCAGCATGGCGATCAGGAACCGGCAGCCGTACAGCACTGCCTGATCGGTATCCTGCTGGAAAAGTTTTTTCTGCCGCAGCAAGGCTCTTGCGCGGCGGATGCTGCACAGCAGCAGGACGGCGAGAACGGCAGCCGCCAGCACAGCAAAGAACGGGATCCAGCCGCGAAGATCGAAAGAGGAGCCGTTTTCCGACGGATTCTGCGGCACCGCTGCGGAGGAGGAAGTCTGCGCCGAAGAAAGCGGCAGACGCGACTCGACCGGCGGTCTGGAAGAAGAAGACTCTTCTTCCCGGGAAGAGGACGGAGCAGAGGAAGGCCTCGGAGCAGAGGAGCTGACTGCCGGGGCTGCGTTCGGATTTACCGTCCCGCTCATATCGCTGAATCCCGGTGTCATCTCGACCGGGATCCATTCCAGACGAACCGGATCATACACTTCGATCCATGCATGCGCTCTGTTCTCCCTGATCCAGATATAATCGTCCGGATCGGTTCTTTCGGCGGAATCGAATCTGGTGAGCACAAAGCCTTCGGCATACCGGACGGGGATCCCCATGGCGCGCAGCAGAACTGCCGACGCAGTGGCAAAATGAACGCAGTAGCCCTCCCTGCTTTTCTCCAGAAAATAGGTCGTAAAATCTGCATCGGGCGGGATCTGCCCGGGGGAAAGCGAATAACGGCAGGTTTTCTGCAGCAGATCGCGCACATCGCAGATCGCCCGTTCAATATCGATATTCCTCCGCTGCAGCCTGTACTCTTCCAGCAACCTCTGCGCCGCCTGCCGGGTGTCCTCCGGCAGTTCGGTATAGGTGTCGTAAAGATATTGATGATATGCCTCCAGCTGTGCATAAAAATCGCTGAAACTGACTCCCTGCCGGTTCTGTGCATCCTCCGGGACGCACAGAACATCCGGATAGACCCGGGAAACGTTCAGATAATAATCGCGATAATCCTCAAACTGACCCCACATAGACAGGTATGAACTGACCATTCCAGAGCCGGACAACGGATAAACGGAGAAGGAAAACTCGTCTCCGCCGCGTGTGTACGCCATCGCATCCGCCGAAAACGCAAGCGTCTGCTCGTCCGCCTCACACAGAAAGCTGCTGAGGAAGGCCGTTCCTTCGGGAAGTCCCGTATTCAGCATCCGGATCTGATACGCTTCCGGAACATCCCAGAAAGACGAGCCATCCCAGTAGGTCGGATAGTCGTCTTCGAATTCATACAGCATTGCCCCAAGCCGCTGCGGAATAAGATCCGGAAAAGCGGCGGAGGCGCTTTGATACTCCGGTTCGGTAATAGCTTCCCATTTTCTGTTTTCCAGCTTTGCGCCGACAAAGTCGTGCAGGTATACCGTATGCCCCGGTTCCGTTCTGACCTTCAGAACGACACGATCCGAAAGATTCAGCGTACCGAGATCCCGCAGATCGCCGTCCCCAAAGCCCTGAAAGCGGATCCCGAACACGCTGTTCCAGTCCACCTTTGACCATTCAAAATTTTCCACATAACTGCGCAGCTGTGACATGGACTGCGGCCGCCGGTAGCCTTGCTGCGGAAGGATCAGCACCGCAAGCACCGCCGCCGCTGCCGCAGCCGGCATCACCGCAAAGGTCTGCATCCGCGAAGCGCGGAAACGGCCTTCGCCGCGCCGCCTTTTTCGCCCCGGACGAAAGCCGGGCTGCCGCCGTGTGCCGAGCCGGAAAGAATAAAGTGTAAAATACGAGATCAGAACGGCAAAAAAGGCCGGAAGCAAAACCGGCAGACGAAACCCGACCGGCGCCCACAGAAATACCGCCGTGACGGCAAACAGCAGCCCGGTGCTCCGGCGTCCGACCGCAGCGTATCCCGCAAAAAGCGATACCCAGAAAAACAGGAAGCGGACCGCCAGCGTATTCTGCACCACGGCTGCCGATTGGTCGGACAGCTGCAGCGGCGCGCGCGGAAACGTCCAGTAGGTCGTCATGTTCAGCATATCGGCCAGGCGGTTGTAATACCGCAAAAGTCCCTGCTGCAGCGGCTGCCGAAGCAGAACGGCCAGCAGGATCATCAGCAGAACCGGAACCGTCAGCCAGAGCTTCCGCCTGCCTTTCAGCAAAGCGAACATTGCCGTCCAGAGCGCCCAGCAGACAACGGCTGCCGCAGCGCACGGAAAAAGAACGACCGGAAGATCAAAAACATTCAGAAACAGAAACAGGCAGCCGAAAAGCGCCAGCCCGAAAACACCGCTGCACAGCAGAACCGAGGCTGCAGTTTCCTGTTTGGGGACCGGCCCCCGGTCCGGCGGAAAAGAATCCGGCAAAAACTGCGCCGGTGCTGCCGCATGCTTGTCTTTCATTGACGAACCATTCCTTTTCACACTTTCATTTCTTCCAGACCGGCGTTCAGCACTCCGTCGTTCAAAGAATAGACGCCGCAGCCGGGAATGCCCTGCAGAACGGAAAAGTCCTTTTCGCCGCCGGCCGTCAGCACGGAAACGCGGCCGCAGACCCCCGTCTGAAGCAATTCTTCCAGCAAATCCGCCGCGGGAGCGCCGTTTTGCACCGCCGACAGATAGATCAGATGACAGCCTGCGGGGATCTCTTCCTTTGAAAAGGCTTCCAGCGCCCCGTCGCTGTCCGGCGAGGACTGCAGGTTCAGCAGCCTGTGCAGCGCTTCTGCCAAAGTGTCCTCATCCTCAACGGTGCGTGTTTCCAGTTGGCGGGACGGCATCAGCCACTGCACCGTCAGGATCATTTCCTCTTCCACCTGAAATGCAGCGATGGAAAAAAAGGCTTCCAGCAGCCGGTCGGCCTGAGCAAGATCCGCGTCCCGGCCCAATTCGAACAAAAAACGGACAGACGTGTTCAGCGGAAGACCGAATTCCTTGACTATCAGGCGTTCGAGCCGGGCGCTGAGCTTCCAATGAACCGCGTGCAGACGGTCGCCCGGGCGATAATCCCGCAGACGGAAAATTTCCGCCGGGTCATTGCCGGGCTTTTTTTCGGAATAAACCGAGCTTTCCTGCCCCAGATCGGCTCCGCTGTCCGCTGCACATTCCAGTTCCTGCCGTTCCGGCAGAACATAAAGACAGGCGGTGAACGGTTTGCGGTGCAGAACCGGCAGCGGAAAAATCCCCAGCAGATCGCAGGCGCGCAGATGCCGCACGCACACCGTTATTTTTCCGCAATAAGGAAATTCAAACGTCACCGGCCGTTCGCTTTCGGAAGCGAAGCCGACCGGAAAACACACCTTCTGCTTTGCTTTCGTTCCGAACCCGCCCAGCGCATTTTCACAGGTCACAACGGCACGGATACACGGGGCCGGAACGATCCAGCGATTCCGCAGACAAAGGCGCAGCGTTACCGCGCGATTTTTTTCTGCCGTAGCTCCCGGGAATTCGACCCTGCACCGCAGCAGAAAACAAAGCGGAAGCGAAACCGCCAGCGAGATCAGCGGCAGCAGGAGCAGAAAATAAAAAAGCAGATGTACGATATAATCCTCCCACCAGAGAAACAGGCCGAAGGAAACGGTCAGCACCAACAGATAAGCCACCCTCTGCTTCGCCATTGCTTCGATCATCCCTTTCTGCGCAGTTGATTCGGCCGGGAACATTATACGGCGGGCGGAGCCTTGACCTGTTCCAGAGCGCGCGCGACCAGCTCCGGCACACCCACACCGCCGATGCGCGCTTTTGGCCCGGGAATGATTCTGTGAGAACAGACATCGGCAAACACCTCGCGGACGTCCTCCGGCGCCAGATAATCCCGGTCGCGCAGAACGGCGCACGCTTTTGCCATTTCCATCAGAGCAATGGATCCCCGCGGACTGACACCGAGCCGGATCTCCGGCTGCTCACGCGTCCAGGCGGTCAGCGCAGTGATATAATCATACAATGCGTCGGAGACAAAGACCTGCGAAGCCTGTTCCTGCATCGCGATCAGCCGTTCGGGGGGGATCACCTGCCCGATCGGTTCGACGGCATTCTGTTTGCGGCGGCGCAGCATCTCCATTTCGCTCTGCCGGTCCGGATAGCCCAGAGAAAGGCGAACCATGAACCGGTCGATCTGCGATTCCGGCAGCGGCTGCGTTCCGGACGAACCGACCGGATTCTGCGTTGCGATCACAAGAAACGGCTTCGGCACCGGATGGGTCACGCCGTCCACGGTCACGGCGCTTTCTTCCATGACCTCCAGCAGCGCAGACTGCGTTTTGCTGGAGGTACGGTTGATCTCGTCCGCCAGAAACAGATTGCACATCACCGCGCCGGGAACAAAAACGCTGGTTCCTTCCGCATGCTGAAACACGGTATATCCTGTTACGTCGGACGGCATAACGTCCGGGGTAAACTGCAGCCGCTTATACGAAAGCTCCATCGCCCGGGAAAATGCAATCGCCATTGTGGTCTTGCCGACGCCGGGCACGTCTTCCAGCAAAACATGGCCCTTCGCCAGAATCGCCATCAGAACCTTTTCCAGAACGTCATCCTTCCCGACTACTGCTTTTTTTACTTCATCGATTACTTTTTTTGCATCTTCCATTAAATTCACCCTAACTGCTCTTTGATTTTCAAGGAAAACGCCACGAATATATAACAACAGTATTACCGAAAAACAGAAAAATGTCAAGTCATATCCGTTTATACCCGAAAATATTTTTTCTGAAGCTTTTTTGTCAGACCGCGCGCCACAAAAAAAAGAGAGCCTTCCGCCCTGAACGGAAAACTCCCCTGAAACAAAAATGCAGTTTTACACAATGAACATTGCGTCTCCGAATGAAAAAAATCTGTATTTTTCCTGTACCGCCTCCCGATAGGCCTGCATAGTATGATCATAGCCGGCAAAGGCGGAAACGAGCATGATCAGCGTGCTTTCCGGCAGATGAAAATTCGTGATCAGGCCGTCGAGCACCTTGAACGAATAGCCGGGATAGATAAAGATGCTGGTCCAGCCGTCCGATTCGCAGATCTTCCCTTCATAAGCTGCGACCGATTCCAGCGTGCGGCAGCTGGTCGTTCCCACCGCGATCACTCTTCCTCCCTGCGCTTTGGTGCGATTGATCAGCTCCGCGGTTTCGGCAGGCAGGTGGTAATGCTCGGCATGCATTTTATGCTGAGTGATATCGTCCACTTTGACCGGGCGGAAGGTTCCGAGGCCGACATGAAGCGTGACGCGGCCGACGGAAACGCCCTTCTGCTGCAGCCGCTCCAGCAGCTCGGGCGTAAAATGCAGGCCGGCGGTCGGCGCGGCGGCTGACCCGACCTCGCGGGAATAGACCGTCTGGTAACGCTCCTGATCCTGCAGCTTTTCATGGATATACGGCGGAAGCGGCATCTGGCCGATCTGATCCAGAACGGCAAAAAAATTGCCGTCACAGGAGAATTCCACCAGACGGTTCCCTCCTTCGAGCACCTCCAGCACCTCGGCGCGGAGCAGACCTTCGCCGAACACGAAACGGCTGCCCGGTTTGGCGCGGCGTCCCGGCCCGGCAAGCACCTCCCAACGGCTGCCTCCCTTCGGCGTCAGCAGAAGAAATTCCACATTCGCACCGGTATCCTCCTTGACGCCGAAGATCCTTGCCGGCAGAACGCGGGAATCGTTCACGATCAGGCAGTCTCCGGGGCGAAGCAGCGTTTCAATATCGTAAAAATGGCGGTGCGTCACCGCTCCCGTCTTTCTGTCCAGCGTCATCAGCCGGCTGTGGTCGCGCGGTTCCACCGGAGTCTGCGCGATCAATTCCTCCGGAAGATCATAAAAAAACTCGCTGCGCTGCATGGGTCATCAGGTTCCTTTCTGTTTTTTGCTTGTTCCTCAGAAAAAATGAGGATGGTTTTATCCTAAAATTTTGCGGCAAAAGAGCTGATTTTTGGTTTCCTGCCAAAATTTTTGTACGGCCGGAATAATAAATTGACATCGGCTCTGCGGAATGCTATAGTAATATGCAGGACATTAGAATATCCGTAAGATAGAGGCGCGACTCTGATGAGTAACACCCGCGAGGCTGCCGAAAGCCCGAGACCGTGTGTGAAAGGTATCTGTCGCCGAAGGAAATGCCGGCGGCAGGCAGCTTCCTGGTTGTTCCGGCGAAAGCCCTGCAACTGTCATCATGCTTTTGTGATGGAGAGCTATCGGCAGACACGTATGCTGCACATGTAGCTTTTATTATATTGCATTGATGACCGGTTGACAACCGGTTTTTTTATTATCTTGAATTATTTTTCTCTTTCTTGCAGCGTAGCAATGTCTGATCTTTGAAAAGACGAGGGATAGACTCGCGCACAATTCAGTTGAAAGGAATGGTTTGAAAATGAAAAAATATGAAGTCGGCGTTATCGGCGCAACCGGTATGGTCGGTCAGCGGTTCCTCACGATTCTGGAAAACCACCCGTGGTTCACCGTCAAAGCACTGGCGGCAAGCGCAAATTCCGCCGGAAAAACGTATGCGCAGGCAGTCAGCGGCCGTTGGGCCATGACGACCCCGATGCCGCAGAAATACGCCGATATGGTTCTGTTTGACGCAGAAAAGGACGTGAAGAAGATCGCCTCCATGGTCGATTTTGTATTCTGCGCCGTCAATATGAAAAAGGAAGAGATCCGGGCGCTGGAAGAGGCTTACGCAAAAGAGGAGTGCCCCGTTGTTTCCAACAACAGCGCTCACCGCTCTACCCCGGATGTTCCGATGGTCGTGCCGGAGATCAACGCAGACCACATTCAGGTCATCCCGGCTCAGCGCAAACGGCTTGGCACCAAACGCGGCTTTATTGCCGTAAAATCCAACTGCTCGCTGCAGAGCTCTGTGCCCGCAATTCAGCCCTTGATGGATCTGAACGTGACCAAGGTGCTCGCCTGCACCTATCAGGCCATCTCCGGCGCAGGAAAAACCTTTGAGCGCTGGCCCGAAATTCTGGATAACGTGATCCCCTATATCGGCGGCGAGGAAGAGAAATCCGAACAGGAGCCGATGAAGATCTGGGGACATGTGGAAAACGGCGTCATTGTGAACGCGGTTTCTCCCTCCGTTACAGCGCAGTGCCTGCGTGTTCCCGTTTCCGACGGACACACCGCGGCAGTTTTCTGCTCCTTTGAAAAACCGGCCACCATGGATGAGATCATTTCCCGCTGGGAAAATTACCGCGGCCGCGCGCAGGAGCTTGAGCTGCCGAGCGCGCCGAAGCAGTTTCTGCATTACTTTACCGAAGCCGACCGCCCGCAGGCAAAGCTTGACCGTATGCTGGAAGGCGGCATGGCGGTCTCTATCGGACGGCTCCGCCCCGACACGCAGTACACCATTAAATTCGTCTGCCTTTCGCATAACACGCTTCGCGGTGCGGCCGGCGGCGCCGTTCTGTTGGCGGAGCTGCTGTGCGCAGAAGGGTATATGGACTGAACTTCGGGAATAACCGGATGATTATTTGATTGTTTTGAAAGGATTTGTGATTCGGTATGAAGAAAACCGTCTTTACCGGCGTTGCTACTGCGATCATCACCCCCTTCTTTCCGGACGGCTCCGTCAACTATGAGGCGCTTGACCGGCTGATCGAGTATCAGATCGCAAACGGTGCAGACGCCATTGTCACCTGCGGTACGACCGGCGAATCGGCAACGCTCGACCACACGGAGCATTGCGATGTTATGCGGCACACCATTGAAAAAATCAATCATCGCGTTCCGGTGATTGCAGGAACCGGAAGCAACGACACCGCCTATGCGCTGAAGCTTTCGCAGGAGGCCGCGGCAATGGGTGCGGACGCTCTGCTGCTGGTTTCGCCCTATTACAACAAAACCTCGCAGGCGGGGTTGATCAAGCACTTCAACTATGTTGCCGAGCGCGTTGACCTTCCCTGCATCCTCTACAATGTGCCGAGCCGCACCGGCTGCAACATCAAGCCGGAAACAT
>JAQXJH010000059.1 GCA_029008595.1 Bacillota bacterium | reverse complement strand
CACGCTGGAGATCGCGCGCATTGCTCTGGAAAAGCAGGAGATCGACGAGCTTGGTCTGGACAAAACGGACCGGCGGCTGCTGCGCACGATGATCCGCTTTTACAACGGCGGGCCGGTCGGGCTGGAAACCATTTCGGCCGCCATCGGTGAAGAGGCCGTCACGATCGAGGACGTTTATGAGCCTTATCTGATGCAGATCGGATTTTTGAGCCGGACGCCGCGCGGAAGATGCGTTACGCCTGCGGCATATCTGCATCTTGGGCTGACGCCGCCCGGCGCCGCACCGGAGCCGAACCAGCAGACACTTTACTGAACAGTTACGGGGTATCACGAATGAGAATTGCACAATGGAAAGACTATGAGCTGCTGGATGCCTGCGCCGGCGAACGGCTGGAACGCTGGGGCGATATCATCCTGATCCGCCCCGATCCGCAGATCATCTGGAGCACCGAAAAAAAGAACCCGCTCTGGCGTTCGGCGCATGCACGCTATCACCGTTCGCAGACGGGCGGCGGCCACTGGGAGATGTACCGCAAGGTTCCGGAAAGCTGGCAGATCTCTTACGGAGAGCTGAAGTTCCAGCTGAAGCCCATGGGCTTCAAGCATACCGGCATTTTCCCGGAGCAGGCCGTCAACTGGGACTGGATGAGCGAAAAGATCCGGGCCGCCGGGCGGCCGGTCAGGATCCTGAACCTGTTTGCCTACACCGGCGGCGCGACGTGCGCCTGCGCGGCTGCCGGCGCAGAGGTCTGCCACGTTGACGCGTCCCGCGGGATGGTCACATGGGCAAAGCAGAACGGCGTTCTCTCCGGGCTGGGAGAAAAGCCGATCCGCTGGCTGGTGGACGACTGCGCAAAGTTCGTACAGCGCGAGGCACGGCGCGGCAACCGCTACGACGGCATTCTGATGGATCCTCCCTCGTACGGGCGCGGCCCGGGCGGCGAGGTCTGGAAGCTGGAGGAACAGCTGTTCGGTCTGGTGCAGCTCTGTCTGCCGATCCTCAGCAGCGATCCGCTGTTCTTTCTGCTCAACAGCTACACCACCGGCCTTTCGCCCGCAGTGATGCAGTATCTGCTGGGTACGCTGCTGAAACCGCGGTTCGGCGGTTCGCTTTCGGCAGAAGAGATCGGCCTGCCCGTCACTTCCACCGGAATGGCGCTGCCGTGCGGTTCCACTGCCATCTGGCAGAAATAAAAGGAGGTATTGGTTCCTTGGAAGAATTTATCCGCGCAGAGCATGTGGATTTTAAATATGAATTTGAAAACGAAGAGCTGCCGGAGGTTTTGTCCGACGTAAACCTTGGGGTTCACCGCGGAGAATTCCTGGCGCTGCTGGGGCACAACGGCTCCGGAAAATCAACGCTGGCCAAGCATTTCAACGCAATGCTGCTGCCTACCGGCGGCAAGGTATTCGTCGAAGAGATGGATACTGCCGACGAAGAAAACAAGCTTGCCATCCGCAGCCGGGTCGGGCTGATCCAGCAGAACCCCGACAATCAGCTTGTGGCAAGCATCGTGGAAGAAGACGTCGCCTTCGGGCCGGAGAACCTCGGCGTTGCGCCGGAAGAGATCCGCCGCCGGGTGGACGATGTGCTGAAAACCGTCGGAATGTACGAATACCGGCGCCACGCACCGCACAAGCTTTCCGGCGGACAGAAGCAGCGCATTGCCATCGCCGGGATCCTCGCCATGCAGCCGGAATGCATCGTGCTGGACGAGCCGACCTCCATGCTGGATCCCCGCGGCCGCAGAGAGGTTCTGGACACCGTACTGAAGCTCAACCGCGAAAAAGGCATTACCATCGTGCTGATCACGCACAATATGGACGAAGCCGTCCTCGCCGACCGCGTCGTCGTCATGGACCGCGGCAAACCGGTGTTCGAAGGGACCCCGCGGGAGGTCTTCTCTCAGGTAAAGCGGATGCAGTCGCTCCGGCTGGACGTTCCGCAGGCCACGGAGCTGGCCTTTGAACTGAATCAGGCGGGTTACCCGATTGCCCCGGACGTTCTGACCGAAGAAGAATGTGCACAGGCGCTTGCAACGCTGCTCGGCAAAAACGCCGTCTGACGTTTTCCGCTGCGAAAGGAATCAATACGGCATGAATATTCTTGAAACAAAAAATCTGACTTATACCTACAGCCAGGGAACGCCCTTTGCCCACGACGCGATCACCGATGTTTCCGTCGCGGTGCGGGAAGGCGAATTTCTCGGAATTATCGGGCACACCGGCTCGGGAAAATCGACGCTGGTGCAGCATCTGAACGGCCTGTTCCGCCCCAGCTCCGGGCAGGTTCTGCTCAACGGCAGGGATATCTGGGAAAACCCGAAGGCCATCCGTTCGGTGCGCTTTCAGGTGGGCATGGTGTTTCAATACCCCGAACACCAGCTGTTTGAGGAAACCGTTGCAAAGGATATTGCGTTCGGCCCGAAGAACATGGGGCTTTCCGAAGAAGAAATCGCCGCACGCGTGCAGAAGGCCGCCGAATTTGCCGGACTGCCCAAAGTGCTGCTGGAAAAATCCCCGTTCGATCTTTCCGGCGGAGAAAAACGCCGTGCCGCCATCGCCGGCGTGATCGCAATGGATCCGCAGGTGCTGATCCTGGACGAACCGACCGCAGGGCTTGACCCGATGGGCCGCGACGATCTGCTGGAACAGATCGCTTCCTACCACAGGGAACGGAAAAACACCGTGCTGCTCGTTTCCCACAGCATGGAGGATATTGCAAAATACAGCGACCGCGTGCTCGTGATGAACGAAAGCCGCGCCGTGATGCTCGCCCCGACGGCAGAAATCTTTTCTCACGGGCGAGAACTGCAGCAGATGGGGCTTCAGGTGCCGCAGGTCACACGCATTTTCATGCGCCTGCGCGAACTGGGCTGTCCGGTGAACGACAGCGTATACACGGTGGAACAGGCGCTGGCCGAGATCCGCCGCGCCGCGGGAACGGCTCCGAGCAAAAGCCTTTCTGCCGGGAACGGAGGTGAGAGCCGTGATTAAGGATATTACGATCGGTCAGTTTTTCCCCGGCAACTCGGCGGTTCACCGGCTGGATCCGCGCATCAAATTTGTGCTGACCTTTGCCGCCATCGTCTTTGTTTTTGTGGCAAATTCCGCCGCCGCCATCGCGCTGATGACGCTGGCCGTCTTTTCGGTGATCGCGCTCACCCGGATCCCTGTCAAGCTCTATTTCAAAGGGCTGAAACCGATCCTGGTCATTATTCTGATCACTTCGCTGCTCAACATTTTCTATATCAGAACGGGAAATATCCTCTGGAGCTGGAAATTCATCACCATCACCGATCAGGGACTGATGCGCAGCGTTCTGATCGCTGTCCGCATTGCCGTGATGATCCTGATCAGCTGCGTTCTGACCTATACGACCTCCCCCACCGACCTGACCGACGCGATCGAACGGCTGATGAAGCCGCTGAAGGTCATCCGGGTGCCTGTACACGAAATTGCCATGATGATGACGATCGCCCTGCGCTTTGTGCCGACGCTGCTGGAAGAGACCGATAAGATCACCAGCGCGCAGAAGGCCCGCGGCGCCGATCTGGAAAGCGGCAGCCTGATGCAGCGCGTCCGCGCGATGATCCCGATCCTGATCCCGCTGTTTGTTTCGGCGTTCCGGCGGGCTTATGAACTCGCCATGGCGATGGAATGCCGCTGTTACCATGGCGGCGAGGGCCGGACCCGGATGAAGCAGCTGCACATGTCCTCGCGCGATTATGTCGCGCTGGCGCTCGGCGCTATCCTGTTCTGCGGGGTGATCCTATGCAATCTGATCCCGCCGTCTCTCTGAGCGCGGAACGCAACCTGCTGCTGCGGCTCAGCTATGACGGAACACGCTACCACGGCTGGCAGGTTCAGCAGAACGCGCAGAGCGTGCAGAGCGTACTGCAGGAGGCGCTTTTTCCTGTGCTCGGCGGCGCGCATGACCTGAAGGGATGCAGCCGGACCGACACCGGCGTTCACGCCCGGGAATATTTCGTCAGCGTAAAAACCGGAAGCGCTATTGCGCCGCAGCGGCTGCAGGCCGCGCTGAACAACCGTCTGCCGCGCGATATTGCCGTGCTGGACTGCCGCGAGGTTCCTCCCGATTTTCACGCGCGCTACAGCTGCACCGGAAAGGAATATGTGTATCAGATCTGGAACAGCAGCGTCAAGAATCCGTTTCTGTACCTTTATTCCCTGCAGTATCCCTACGATCTCTGTACGGAGCAGCTCAACGACGCCGCGCAGGCTTTCTGCGGCACGCATGATTTTACTTCGTTCTGCTCGGCCGGCAGCAAAAAGCAGGATAATACCCGCACGGTCTTCCGCTTTTCCGTTGAACGGGACGGCCCGCTCGTCACCATGACCACCGCCGCAGACGGATATCTTTACAACATGGTGCGCATCATGGTCGGAACGCTGCTGCGCGTTGCACAGGGAAGACTTTCCCCCGACGCCGTTTCTGCGGTCATTGCCGCAAGGGACCGCAGCGCCGCCGGCCCGACCGCGCCTGCCTGCGGGCTTTTTTTGAACCGTGTATTTTATGAAAACAGCGCTGCAGAAAGGAGTGACCGCAACGATGGCTAATGATCCTTCCGCCAGAAAAAGCTCCGGCAAGCAAAAGAAAAAGCGGCTTCTTCCGCGGCCGGTCAAATACCTGCTTCTTGCTTTGCTGCTGCTTGCGCTGGGCGCTTTCGTGTACGACAACCGCGAGGCTCTTGCTCCCGCAAATCTGAAAGCATGGTTTCAGCAGAATCTGCTCGGTTATTCCGAAGGCGACGGATACCCGGTCACATTCCCCGGGACGACGGTGGATTACAATAATTTTGTTCTTGCGGACGGCCGCCCCGCCGTGGTGAGCGATACTTCGTTTGCCATGTATCGCAGCGGCGGCGCACAGACAGCCGCGGTGCAGCACGGGTTTTCCTCCCCCACGCTGCAAAGCGCCGGCAGCCGTTTTCTTCTGTTCAATCTGGGCGGCAAAAAATACATGACCGGAGAAAACGGTTCCTTCGGTTCTCCGGTTTCCTATGATTTCAATATTTACGGCGGAGCTGTGGCTTCCAACGGCAATTTTGCGATTCTGAGCGGTGCACAGGGCTACGCTTCGATGGCGGCGGTTTTTGATTCGCGCGGCGAACAGCTGTTCCGGTGGGCTTCGCAGAACTATCTGCTCTCGGCGTGCAGCCTTTCCGAAGACGGGCAGCAGCTGGCGGCAGCCGGATTTACCGCGCAGAACGGCGATCTGATCACGCAGGTTTCGTTGTTTTCCATTACGAACGACTCTCCCGCAGCCGTTTTCACCCTGCAGGATTCCCTGCCGAAATCGATCGGCATTCTGCAAAACGGCAGTCTCTTCTTCATCGGAGACCGTTCCGCCACTGTGCTCGACCCGGAAAGCAGACGGAAAACCGAATACGATTACAACAGTTCCGCGCTTTCCTGCTTTGCCTTCTCCGCGGAAAGCGGCGGCGTGGTGGCGCTTTCCTCCTCCGGCGGGCGCAATGCCTCGGTGGTATTCATCGCTGCCGACGGTTCCGTGCACTCCGTCGCAAAATTTTCCGATCCTGTTCTCTCCCTTGATCTCAGCGCGGACGGGATCCTGGTACTCAGCGGCGGAAAGCTGATGCTGCTGGACGAGAAGGGCACCGTTCTTGCCTCCGCAGAGACCGGCAGCGACGCCCAGCGCGCGCTTTACGACGGCGGCGTCTGTTACGTGCTCGGGCTTTCCGAACTGCGGCGCGTGGAGCTGCAGAGCACCGGAGCGTCTTCCGCCGGATGACCCGGCGAAACAGACATGAGTGAAATCCGTCAACTTCCTCGTGAAATATGCAAAGTAAAAAAAACGCTTGGGCTTCATAATAAAACCAGACGGTTACCGCAGACCGGTGCCGTATTTTATGATCGATTTTCAAAAAGGAGCGGTTGTAATGTCTGAATTAGCAATTCTGGGCGGAAAGAAAGCGGTCACATCCGATCCCGGCGATATGTTCACCTGGCCGATCATCACCAGCGAGGACGAGGAGGCCGTGCTGAACGTTCTGCACCGCCGCGCTATGTCCGGTACCGACATCACGATGCAGTTTGAAAAGGAATTTGCCAAATGGCAGGGGACGGAATACGCCCTGGGCTTTTCTTCCGGCACGGCGTCGCTGCAGGCGGCCATGTATGCCGTTGGAATCCGCCGCGGCGACGAGATCATCTGCCCGAGCGTGACCTACTGGGCAAGCTGCATGCAGGTCTTCTCTCTTGGCGGCACCGTGGTGTTCGCCGATATCGACCCCGATTCCCTCTGCATCGATCCGAAAGACATTGAACACCGGATCGGCCCGAAAACAAAAGCCATCATGGTCGTACATTACCTGAGCCATCCGGCCGACATGGACGCGATCATGGCGATCGCCAAAAAACATAACCTCAAGGTCATCGAAGACGTTTCCCATGCACAGGGCGGAACGTACAAGGGCAAAAAGCTCGGCACCTTCGGCGATGTTGCCGCTATGAGCCTGATGACCGGTAAATCCTTCGCCATCGGCGAAGCCGGTATGCTGGTCACCAACAGCCGCGAGATCTACGAGCACGCGCTGGTGCTGGGTCATTATGAACGCTTCAACGCAAAAGAGATCGAATCCGAGGATCTGAAGCCGTACTGCGGGCTGCCGATGGGCGGCTACAAGTACCGTATGCATCAGATGAGCTCGGCTGTCGGCCTTGTTCAGCTGAAGCATTACGACGAGCGCTGCGTTGAGATCCGCAAAGCGATGAACTACTTCTGGGATCTGCTCGAGGGTGTGCCCGGCATCCGCGCACACCGCACCAACGAAGCGGAAGGCACCACGATGGCCGGTTGGTACTGCGCACATGCACACTATGTTCCCGAAGAGCTTGGCGGGCTGAGCATCACCCGCTTTGTGCAGGCGGTGGAAGCGGAAGGCGTGGACGGGATCTATGCCGGCGCGAACAATGCGCTGAACACACATGCCATCTTCAAGACCGCCGATATTTACGGCGACGGAAAACCGACCCGCATCGCTTATGCCGACCGCGACGTCCGCGAGCTGGACAGCGACCTGCCCAACAGCGAAGCGCTCGGTGCGCACACCTTTGCGATCCCGTGGTTCAAGCATTACCGTCCCGAAATCATTGAGCAGTATGCCAATGCCTTCAAGAAGGTCGCGCTGAACTACAAGGAGCTTCTGGCAGACGATCCGGGCAATCCGGACAACATCGGCGGCTGGCACTTCTTCAAGCATACCAAAAAGGCCTGAGCCGCATCCTGATCTGCCTTTTTCTCATCCTCTCTTTCAGAATGCCGCGGTTTCCGACGGAAACTGCGGCATTTTTCTGCTTCCCCCCTTTTCGTCCGCAAAGAAAAAGCGTATAATAGAATTATCATATTCCTGCCCGGCCAACACCGCGCAAAAGGAGGAGCGCCGCATGATATGCCCGCGCGAAGACCCGGTGGTGCTTTGCAGAATGGTGGACAACAACAACGGGGACCTGGGATTCTTTATCCGGAAGTATTCCATCGATTCCGGCCGGACGCCGGTTCTGCACACGCACGACAGCATCCAGATCGATTATATTTACAGCGGCAGCGCCCGCCATATGGTTCACGACAATGTCTGCGATGTGGTGCACGGCGATATTTTCGTCATTCCGCCGTTTGTGCCGCACCTGCTTTCCCGGGCGGAACAGACCGACGCCGAAGTGATCGAATTTGAATTTCTGCCCAGCTTTATCAATCAGGCCTTTGACCGTGTCACCACCTCCGAAGCGTTCTGGGATTTTGCGTATATCGAGCCGTTTTTAGTGGAAGAAAACCTTGTGAAGCCGCGGCTGAACCTTGCCGGAAAGATTCAGGTCGAGGTGGAAAACCTGCTCAACGAGGCGCTGCGGGAAAATGAACTGCGCAGGCCCGGATTTGAACTGCTGATCAAATCCCTGCTGCTGAAGCTGCTGGTCATCGTCGGCCGGGAGCTGACCGACGACCTGACCGATTCCAAAACGCGCCCGCTCTTTGACCGCCACCGCGACGCGATCAAAGGCGCGATCAATTATATTGAAGAACATTTTACCGAAAATCTGACCATCGATTCCGTGGCGAAAATGTTCATGCTTTCCCCGTCGTTTTTCGGCTATCTGTTCAAGAATCTGACTTCAAAAACCTTTACGGAATATCTGAAGGATCTCCGGATCGCAAAAGCCGCCGAAATGCTGAAGACCTCCGACAAAAAGGTGATCGAGATCTGCTATGAATCGGGCTTTAACAATCTGAACCATTTTAACCGCACGTTCAAGCAGAGCGTCGGCGTCTCTCCGGGCGCTTACCGGAGGGAAAATTCGTGACGTCTGCTCTGAAGCGCCCGCTGCTCTGCAGGACTGAAATGAACCATATCAAGAAAAAAGGAAAGGCTGGATCAACCGATGAATATTGCCGTCGCTCAATCAGGAGGCCCCACCTGCGCCATTAATGCATCTCTAGCGGGCGTTTTCCGCGAGGCCCTGCGCAGTGAAAAAATTGAAACCGTATATGGCTCCCGCAACGGGATCGAGGGAATGATCGGCGGAAATCTGGTCGATCTTGCGGAAAAGCTTTCTTCCGAGGACGCGATCGCCCTGCTGCTGCAGACGCCCTCCACCGCGCTTGGCTCCTGCCGCCGCAAGCTGCCCTCCGCCGAAGAAGATCCCACCCCCTACGAGGCTGTACTCGCCACCCTGCAGCGTTACGGGATCGGCGCATTCTTTTACATCGGCGGCAACGACTCGATGGACACGGTGGCAAAGCTTTCTGCCTGGCTGGCGCAGAAAGGAAGCCCCGTCCGCGTGATCGGCATTCCGAAAACCATCGACAACGATCTGATGTATACCGACCACACCCCGGGCTTCGGCTCGGCCGCCAAATACGTTGCCGCAACCGTGCAGGAGATCATCCGCGACAGCTCGGTCTACAGCCTGCAGTCCGTCACTATTATCGAGATCATGGGGCGTCACGCCGGCTGGCTCACCGCATCCTGTTCCGTTCTGCGCGTCAACGGGGAAACCGCGCCGCACCTGATCTATCTGCCGGAATCGCCTTTTTCCGTACCGAAATTTCTCGATGATATCCGGAACGAACAGAAAAAGCACAAGGCAGTCGTCGTGGCAGTTTCCGAGGGGATCCCGCTTTCCGAGGATGAATCCGGCAGCGCATTTTCCTCCGGCGTGACCGATCCGTTCGGGCACAAATATCTTTCCGGCGTCGGCAAATGTCTGGAGCATATCGTCCGCCGCGAGCTGCACTGCAAGGTGCGCTCCATTGAGCTGAACGTGATGCAGCGCTGTTCGTCGCATCTTGCCTCGCTGACCGATCTGGAGGAAGCGCAGCAGATCGGCGCCAGCGCAGTCCGCGCCGCGCTTGCCGGGGAAACAGGCAAAATGATGACCTTCTGCCGCACGGCCGACCGCCCCTATGCCGTCCGGATCGATTCGGTCGACGCAGGCAGCGTGGCAAACAAGGAAAGGCTGTTCCCGACCGAATGGATCAACGGGGAGCAGAACAATGTGCTTTCCGACGCGATCGATTATTTTCTGCCGCTGATTCAGGGCGAGCCTGTGATCCGCACACAGAACGGTCTCCCTGTCCATTTCTCTGTCTGAAATTTCGCTTTTGCCCCCGGCTGCAGGCGGTTCTGCAACCGGGGGTTGCTTTTTATGCAACAGCCCGTCGGTTGCGTTTCCGGCGGGATCCGTTATAATAAAGAAAAGACCGAAGGCGCTTTGCAGGGCGCCGGAGGAAACAGAAAAGAAGGAGCGATCGTTTTGCTGAAGGAAAAGTTGTCTGCCCTGCGCAAACGCGCAGGCTTCTCACAGGAAAAGCTGGCCGAGATCCTCGATGTGTCACGGCAGGCCGTGCAGAAATGGGAGCGCGGCGCCGCAATGCCCGACATTCCGAAGCTCATCGCCATTTCGTCGCTGTTCGGCGTTTCGCTGGATTATCTGCTGAATAACCGGGAACCGGACGCCGACGCGGTCCGCCACGAAAGCAGCGGCCTGCCGCAGTATGCTTCTCTGCCGGATTGGGAGGCGTACTACTCTCAGCTCCCGCTGGAGCTTCGCCAGTCTGCCGAGGAGGGGCGCGACGTCAAGCGCTACGAAAAGCTTGCCGCCGAAATTGACCGCCTGCCGCCGGATCTGCACAAAAAACAGCTGGCGGACGTTTTTTATGATATGATCGAAAGCGCGCCGCAGCGTTCCGGCTACCGCTATGTGGAGCCTTCGGATTATGCCCACATTGCCCTGCTCTGCACCCCGCCGGCAGCAGCGCCCGTCCCGAAAGCGCAGGAGCTTTCCCAAAGACTGCGCGGCGCATGGCTCGGCCGGATCTGCGGCTGTCTGCTGGGCAAACCGGTGGAGGGAATGCGGCTTTTTGAATTGATCCCGTTTCTGAAGCAGGCGGATAATTTTCCAATGCACCGCTACCTGCGTTCCTCCGACGTCACCGATTCGGCGCGGGAAACTTATTCCTTCGACCTTTCCGGCCGCTGCTATGCCGATACCGTCTCTGCCGCTCCGGTGGATGACGACACCAATTATACCGTTCTTGCACTCCGTCTGCTGGAGCTGTACGGGCGGTCGTTCACCTCTGAAGACGTGGCCCGGCTTTGGGTCGATTCTCAGGTAAAACGGGCGTACTGCACGGCCGAACGCGTTGCCTACCGCAATATTGTCAACGGATATATGCCGCCGGACACGGCGACCTGGCGGAATCCGTACCGCGAATGGATCGGCGCACAGATCCGCGCCGATTTTTACGGCTACATCAATCCGGGAAATCCGAAGGCCGCCGCCGAAATGGCCTGGCGCGACGCGCGCATCTCGCATGTGAAAAACGGTATTTACGGCAGCATGTTCGTTGCGGCCATGCTGGCACAGGCCGCCGTCTGCACGGAGATCGAACCGGTGATCGAGGCCGGTCTGGCCTGCATTCCGTTTACCAGCCGCCTGCATGAAACGATTGCCGGTATTCTGAACGATTACCGCGCAGGCGTTGACCGGGAGGAATGCGTGCGCGGCATTCAGAGCCGCTTTGACGACCGTTCTCCGCACGACTGGTGCCATACGATCTCCAACGCTGCGATCGTGACCGCCGCGCTGTTGTACGGCGGAAAGGATTTCGGCAAAACGATCTGTCTTGCCGTGGAATGCGGTTTTGACACCGACTGCAACGGCGCTACCGCCGGTTCGATCCTCGGGATGCTGATTGGCGAAACGGGGATCGGCCCCGAATGGAGCGCACCGCTGCACGGAAAACTGGAAACCTCTATTTTCGGCGTCGGCACGGCCACTCTGGACGAACTGTGCGCACGCACGGAAAAATGGATCGAGCGCTGACCCGAAAACGCCAACCGCAAAAAAAGCCTGCCGCCGAAGCGACAGGCTTTTTCTGTGATCCTCTTCTGACTGCAAGGAAGGGAGCACGGCTGCACCGCTCACGCCCAAGCACGAGTTATGCAATGAAAGGAAGACCTTCAACAGCCGGTACCAGCAGCGCGGCGACGGCTCCTGAAAGCAAAAGGCCGATAAACAGATACGGTAATGCAACCCGCAGCAATTTTTTCGTCATGTCGTGATACCTCCTGTTGTTTTCTTGAGATGATTGTACCACGAACCGCGCTGCTTGTATACGATTGTTACAACACTGTAACTATTTGTAACCCTTTTGTAACTTTTCTTCCTCTCATCTGTCCCAGGAGCACAGCGGCTGCTCAGACGCTGCCGTCCGGAAATTCGGAAAGATTCTGAAAACCGGGGCTGCGTGTTCCCTGTTCCATTTCATGGATCAGCCGCACTACCGTGTCATTGAACGGCGTCGGAGTACCGGATGCCCGGCCCGCGGCACAGACCGCACCGTTGATGGAACCGACCTCGGTCAGCTTTCCTTTTTCCAGATCCTGCAGCATGCTCGCCTTCAGCGCCGCGTGCTTTTTGATGGCGATCGGAATGATCATGAAAGAGAGCTGCCGTTTCAGCGGAGAATGATAGTCCAGCAGGCGGACGATATCCTTTCCCTGCACCGGCTCGATCCGGATCCCCGAGGCCGCTGCCACATCGATACACTCCTTGATCAGGCGCTGCACGCATCGGCGGGACGCCTTGTCATTTGCCGCATCGCCGAAGGTGCCGCCGGTCACGGCGCTCATTCCGCTGAACGCGGCATTGATCAGCAGCTTTGACCAGCGGACACCCGCAAAATTGGGTTCCACATCCACCGGACACATTTTTTCCAGAACCGTCTTCACCTGACCGAGCTTTTCCGGATCGACCGCTCCAAAGCTGCCCAGACCAAAGGAAAGCGCGTCCGGCGCGCTGGTCAGTTCCGCTCTGCCGGGGCCAAGCAGCGTTGCGCCCCACGCGACCGTACAGCCAAGCACCCTTTCTTCGCCCAGAATCTCCATCAGGGCAGGCTCGGGCAGCCCGTTCTGCATCGTGCAGAGCACGCCGTTCCGGCCGAGGAAGGGCAGCAGATAGCGGGCGGACGCACGGTTTTCCAGCTGTTTGGTCATCAGAAAAATAATGTCGTATTCTCCGCTCATTTCTTCCGGCAGCAGCGCCGTGACCGGCACGGTGAAGGATACCGTTCCGCTGATCTGCGCTCCCTGCTGGTTCAGCGCTTCCACATGCGCGCGGTTCCGGTTGATCAGCTCAACGGGCTGGCCGTTTTTCGTCAGATAAGCGCCGAGCACCGTACCGAGCGATCCCGCGCCGTAAATTGCAATTCTCATTTTTCATCCGTCCTTTCAAAATACCGCAAAACCATTCTGCGCCGTCCGGCCGCCGCGGGCGTCTTCCGGCGTTTTTCAACCATTATTATAGCGGATTCCACCGCAGTTGACAACCGGAACGGCTTTGAGCTGCCCTGCGGAAACCAACGGAAAAGAAGGACCGCGGCTCTGAGCTGCGATCCTTCTCTTTCTGAGCAAAACAGTATCCTCAGCCTTCCACACGGCCCTCCTGCTTTGCCTGCTCGATCACCTTCTGCGCAACGGCAGGCGGAGCCTCTTCGTAGCGGGCAAACTCGAACGAATAGCTGCCGCGCCCCTGCGTCACCTGACGGATAAAGGTTGTAAAATCATTCATTTCGGCCATCGGAACCTCGGCCTCGATCTCCTGACGTCCCGGCTTGCCCGGGTTCATTCCCAGCACACGGCCGCGGCGCTTGTTGATCTCACCCATGACGTCGCCCATGTTGTCGTCGGGCGCATTCACCCGCAGCGTGCCGATCGGCTCCAGCAGCACCGGGTTTGCGATCGGCATTCCGGCCTTATACGCCAGCGCGGCCGCCATTTTGAACGACATTTCGCTGGAATCCACCGGATGGTAGGAACCGTCGTAGAGCGTCGCGCGAAGACCGACCACCGGATACCCAGCCAGCGGGCCTTTTACAATGCATTCGCGCAGTCCTTTTTCCACCGCCGGGAAGAATCCCTTCGGCACCGAGCCGCCTACCACACGCTCGCCGAACTCCATCGTTTCGCTTTCACACGGCTCAAATTCGATCCAGACGTCGCCGAACTGGCCGTGGCCGCCCGTCTGCTTTTTGTGGCGGCCCTGCACCTGCACCTTTTTGCGGATCGTTTCGCGATACGCCACACGGGGCTGCTCCAGCTGCACCTCGACGCCGAACTTGCTCTTCAGCCGCGACGCGATCACATCCAGATGTTGTTCGCCCAGGCCGTACAGGATCATCTGGTGCGTTTCGCTGTTGTTCTCGAAGCGGATCGTCGGATCCTCTTCCATCAGTCTCTGGATCCCCTGGGCAACCTTTTCTTCGTCGCCCTTGTTCTTCGGCCGGATCGCCATGGAAAGCGACGGCTTCGGCGGCTCCAGACCCGACAGGATCATCTGAGCCTCGGCTGCACAGAGCGTATCGCCTGTTTTGGCCTGCGAAAGCTTTGCCACCGCGCCGATATCACCGGCCGGAATAAACGGAGCATCCTCCTGTTTTTTGCCGCGGACCGTCATGGTTTTGCCGATCTTCTCCGGCATACCGGTCCGCATGTTGATCAGCTGCTGATCCGGCAGCAGCTTGCCGCGGATCACCTTGAAGAAAGACAGCTTACCGACAAACGGGTCAGCCACCGTTTTGAAAACAATGGCAGCCGTCGGCGCCGAAGCATCCACCTGAATCTCCTGCAGATCGTCCCCGACCGTCGCCGTTTCTCCTCCCTTGGCCGCGGCAGTCGGCGCAAGCCACGCCAGACCGGTCATCAGCTGGTCGATCGCCTGCATGGACTGCGACGCGCCGCAGAACACCGGGTACACCGTACCGTTGCGCACGCCGGTGCTGAGGCCGACGATCAGCTCTTCGGGGGTAAAGGTTTCGCCGGAAAAATACTTTTCAAACGCCTCGTCGCTCGTTTCGGCGACCGCTTCGTTGATCGCGGTGCGCAGACCGTCCAGCCGCGCGCCCATTTCCGGGATCGGCACTTCGGTGGCTTTTCCGTCATGGTAGGCATACGCCTTGTATTCGAGCATATTGACATAGCACTGCACTTTATGTTCCTGCACAAACGGCACCACGATCGGGCAGACCGCCGGACCGAACTCCGTTTTCAGCTCTTCAAACACCTTGTAAAAATCCGCATGATCCGAATCCAGCTTGTTGACAAAGAAAAACTTTGCCAGATTTCTGTCGCTGGCCGCTTCAAACGCCTTTTCGGTTCCGACAGCCACACCGGATTTGCCGGAAATATTGATCAGAACCGTTTCGGCAGCCCGGATGCCTTCGCACATTCCTTCGGCAAAATCAAACAGGCCGGGCGTATCCAGCAGATTGATCTTTTCGCCTTTCCATTCCATCGGAGCCACAGTCGTTGCCACGGTAGCCCGACGCTTGATTTCTTCGGGATCAAAATCGCAGACGGTATTTCCATCAGCCACTTTGCCGAGCCGGTCGGTCGCACCCGCCAAATAAAGCAGGGCTTCCGCCAGAGAAGTCTTTCCCGAACCGGCATGGCCTGCAAGGGCAATATTTTTGATGTTTTTTGCTTCATACTGTTTCAACGTTCTTAACTCCTTTCTGATATGGCGCCAAGGGAACCGGCGTACCAAACATGAAGTTCCGGCCGTCCGGAGCCTCATATCTGCACGGCACAGACGGTAAAAAACCGTTTGAATTTGCGCCGCGCATGCGGATTGTAATTTTATTTAAAATCGCAACCGTATGTTAAATAAATTATATCTTCTTTGCTGCGACATTTCAATGATTTTTTAGGATAAAATAAAAAAAGGCCATGCATCACGATAATATGCATGGCTTTTTGTAAAATATGATGAATTTTAAGTCTTTTTTGCCCTGCGCAGGACTTTTCTTTTCAGATCTCTCTGTTGACAGACTCCCGGCCGTACCGGATCGACCGCATGATCCGCGGGCCAATGTATGAGACAAAGACTTGATTCCCCCGCCTTTCTGAAATATAATAAACACAAAAGGAAACCGTGATGCCGAAGGCATCCGGAAAACAGCGCTAACAGGTGGCTGCATGAAAAAGGAACTGACTTCTACCCTGCAAATCAAACAAAATAACCGACGCAAGGTTCTCCGGTATATCCTGTCGCATCACGCAATTTCCCGGCAGGAAATTGCGCAGGGACTGGGGATCAGCACGCCAACGGTTCTGCAGAATGTCAATGAGCTGATGCAGATGGGATTGGTGCGCGATGCCGGGCAGTATGAATCGACCGGCGGACGGAAGGCCGGGATCGTTGCGGCCAATGCGGATGCCGTTTACAGTGTCGGTATTGAGATCACGCGCAATCATATCGGCATGGTGCTGGTCGATCTTGGCGGCAGCCTCGTTTGTGAAACGAGGGAAAATTGCGCCTATCGCAATCACGCCCCCTATTATCACCGGCTGGGCGCCATTGCGGAGCATTTTACGCAGCAAAGCGGTATTCCCTGTGAGCGTATCCGATACGCCGGCATTTCTGTCCCCGGTATTCTTGATCCTGAGAAAACGGCGATCACCGATTCCCATGTGTTAGGATTGTCATATCTGGACTGCACCGTGTTCCAGAAGATCCTTCCATGGCAGTGCAGCTTTGAAAACGATGCCAACGCGGCGGGTTATGCAGAACTGCGTGACCTTCCGGCAGAAGGAACGATGATTTACCTTTCTCTCAGCAACAGCGTCGGCGGTGCAATTTATCAGAACGGAATTCTTGTGCCGGGCAGCGAAGAACGGGGCGGAGAATTCGGGCACATGCGCATGGTGCCGGAGGGTAAGCTTTGCTATTGCGGACAAAAGGGCTGTCTGGATGCTTATTGCTCCGCGCTGCGCTTAAGCGAAAAAACCAACGGAAGCCTGGAGCAGTTCTTCGACGGAGTGGATCGTGAAATTCCGGAGTTGATGACGGTCTGGCGGGATTATCTGTACTGGCTTTCCTATGCCGTCATCAATCTGCGGATGATATTCGACGGAAAAATTATTCTGGGCGGCTATGTCGGCGGATATCTGGCGCCTTATCTGGATTCCCTCCGCGCGCAGGTACAAAAGCTGGATCCTTTTGGCCACACCGGGGATTACCTGTTCTGCGGAAAATACCGGCAGCTTGCCAGTGCATACGGCGCCGCGCTTCGCCCATTGGATCAATATCTTGAAAGCATCTGACGCCGAATTTCTATCTGTCAGGAAGATATCCTCCCCCCGCATACGGCCGCAGCTGTCTTCGCAGCCGGATTTTTATGGCTGCCGCCGGATTCCTGTTGATCCGGATCTCAGATCAGAAGCAGCCGAACCGCCGGCAAAAGGCCTGCTGCGATCAGCGGAGGATTTTATTTCCGGATGATCTCGTTTTTTGAACATTCTCTTGACAAACGGAAAAAAATAGCGCAAGATAGAATTACTTTAATAGACTGTTTAATAAAGTTCAAACAAAACTAAAAGGAGTGCATTACATTGCTGCAACAGGTTATGACAGCCCCCGGTGAAATTATTTTTCGCGAAGTTGAAAAACCAACCCCAAAGGTCGGAGAAGTACTGGTCAAAATTATGAAGATCGGTGTGTGCGGCAGCGATATTCATGTCTATCACGGCGAGCATCCGTTTACAAAATACCCCGTTACACAGGGGCACGAGGTTTCCGGACGGATCGAAGCGCTGGGAGACGGCGTATCCGGTCTGCACATCGGACAGAAGGTGACCATTGAACCACAGGTCGTTTGCGGCGAATGCTACCCCTGCCGCCACGGCAAATATAATCTGTGCGAAAGCCTGAAGGTGATGGGTTTCCAGACCACCGGAACGGCAAGCGAGTTTTTTGCGGTTCCTGCGTCCAAGGTCACGCCGCTGCCGGATCATATGACCTATAATGAGGGCGCCATGATCGAGCCGCTGGCAGTGACCATGCATGCCGCAAAACGGTTTTCGGCGCTCAAAGGTTCCAAGGTGGCGATCCTTGGCTGCGGGCCGATCGGAATTCTGCTTGCACAAAGCTGCAAAGCACTCGGCGCGGCAGAAGTGATGATTACCGATATTTCGGATACCCGCCTGGCCATTGCCGGATCCTGCGGTATTGACTATACCGTCAACACCAGAAACACCGATTTCGGCGAGGCGATGGTCAATTGCTTCGGTCCCGACAAGGCCGATGTGATCTACGATTGCGCCGGCAACAACATCACCATGGGGCAGGCGATCAAGTATGCGCGCAAGGGCAGCAAACTGGTTCTGGTCGCTGTATTTGCAGGCATGGCAACGGTCGATCTTGCGGTGCTCAATGACCACGAACTTGATCTGGACACTTCGATGATGTATCGCCACGAAGACTATCTGGACGCCATTCGTTATGTGCAGGAAGGAAAGATTCAGCTCCGGCCGCTGATGTCAAAACACTTTGCCTTCCGCGATTATCTGTCCGCTGACCAGTACATTGACGCAAACCGCGAAAGCACCATGAAGGTGCTGATCGATGTGGATGCGAGCGAAGAATAAAGGCCGGAAAGCAGGGAAACTGCTGTGAACCTCACGGAGGAGTGCTGA
>JAQXJH010000058.1 GCA_029008595.1 Bacillota bacterium | reverse complement strand
ACGACTAAAGCAAGAATTGCAAAGTAAACAAAATTAATAATAAACCGTTTTCGTTTTTCAATCGTTTCCAGCGTCACAGCTTGTCCTTCTTTCGTTCGTTTCCTTTCTATCATTATACCGGATAATCGGCAAAACAACAATCGCTTTTCCTTTGTTTTTGCAATATGATAACGTAAAATTTCTGCAGCGTTTTGCGCAAAGCTGCGAAGGCTTTTTTGATTCACATTTTCAAAACACAGGACATATGATAAAAGGACCGGAAGAAAGAGATGGGAAGAAAGGGGCAGAGAATATGGCTGAGATCAATCGTTTTGCTGTTATCGGAGGAGATCTGCGCCAGGCTTATTTAGCGCAGTCTATTGCACAGGACGGCTATTTTGTTTATGCGGCAGCGTTGGACGATTATTCTTTTTCAACCATTGTGCAAAAGACCGATCTGCGCCATGCGGTGGAGCAAAGCACTCATGTGATTCTGCCCCTGCCGGTCACCCGGGACGGACTGACCGTTTTTGCTCCGTATGCGGCGGAACCCTTGCCGATGGATGACTTTCTGGCAGAGCAGCTGCAGGGGAAACCGGTATTCTGCGGGCAGGCGCAGAAATTGCCGCACGGAGGCTTCTGGGAAACGCTGGAGATCCATGATTATTTTGACCGGGAAGATCTGGCCGTCAGAAACGCAATCCCGACGGCAGAAGGCGCCGTACAGATCGCCATGCAGGAGCTTCCCGTCACGATTCACGGAGTGCGCTGCCTTGTAGCGGGATACGGAAGGATCGGCCGTGTTCTTGCCAGAATGCTGCATTCCATGGGGGCAGTCGTTTCGGTTTCGGCTCGCCGGCCGGAGCAGCTGGCGTGGATCGCAAGCGAAGGCATGAGACCGGTCAGAACGGAACTGATCCGGGAAAGCGGACAATATGACCTGATCTTCAATACCATTCCGTCGCTTGTTTTTGATGCGCAAACGCTCGCAGCGGCAGCGCCGTCTGCTTTGTTTATTGAGCTGGCGTCTCCGCCCTACGGCGTTGATCTGAAAGCGGCGGAACGGTTGAATATTCCGGTCGTGCTGGCGCAGAGCCTTCCGGGAAAGGTGGCTCCGCAGACAGCCGGTATTATCATTAAGCAGGCAATTTATTCAATGCTGCACGGCGAATAGTATTCAGCCGGGTTCAGAAAGGCATGAAGCACCATGAGCAATGCAACAATCGGGTTTGCGCTTTGCGGTTCATTCTGCACATTTTCACGGGCGCTGGCTGCCATGAAGGCGCTGGCGGATGCAGGTTATTCCATTTTGCCGATTTTTTCGCAAAATGCCGCTTCGATCGATACGCGCTTTGGAAAAGCAGAAGATTTTGTACGCGAAGCTGAATCGATCGCCGGACAAAAAGCAATCCTGACGATTGAACAGGCGGAACCGATCGGCCCGCACCAAATGACGGATCTGATGCTGGTGGCGCCCTGCACAGGGAACACACTGGCCAAACTCTCCAACGGAATTACCGATACCAGCGTCACCATGGCGGTCAAATCTCACCTGCGCGGAGCAAAGCCTGTTCTGGTAGCCGTTTCCACCAATGACGCATTGGCAGCATCGGCACAAAACCTTGGCAGACTGATCAATACGAAACACTATTATTTCGTTCCGTTTGCTCAGGATGCCCCGTTCGGGAAGCCCAATTCACTGGTCGCGGATTTTGAAATGATTCCGCAGGCAGTTCAGGAAGCGCTGGAAAAGCGGCAGCTGGAACCGATGATCCTTCCGCCGCGGATTCATCAGACACACAACTGAAAAAATGCCTTCGGCAGTTTCGATTGCCGAAGGCTTTCTGTTTACCGGGTGGAAGCAAAACAAAGGGAGCAGCCGGAAACCGACTGCCCCTTTTTCAGAAGAACATATGTTCTGCAAAGATTTTGACGCCGATGAGGATCAGGACAATGCCGCCGAATATTTCTGCCTTGCTGCTGAACAGTTCGCCGAATTTTTTGCCGATATACACCCCGCCGACGCTGATCAGCAATGTGATCAGACCGATGGTGCCGACCGAGACCAGCATCAGGGAGAGTGTGCCGGCGCCGACTGCAGACGGCAGCAAAAGCCCGGTGGCGAGCGCATCAATGCTTGTGGCGACAGCCAGCGTCAGAAGAGAACGAAAACCGAGGTAACCGGGCAGTGCTGTGCTCTCTGTTTTCGGAGAGTCCGTTTTGTCACGCTTCTTTTTCAAAGCCTCGAACAGCATTTTGCCGCCCAGATATCCCAGAAGGATCAGCGCGATCCAGTGATCCACATTGGTAATGAACTGTGTAAATGCCGTTCCGGCCAGCCAGCCGATCATCGGCATTACTGCCTGAAAGATCCCGAAAAAAGCTCCGGTTTTCAAGGCGTCTCCGAAAGTTGCTTTTCGGTATGTGGCGCCGCTGGAAACGGAAACCGCAAACGCATCCATCGCCAGCCCTACAGAAATTCCAAGTAAAGAAACAACATCCATGGATCGACCATCCTCCGGCGTCAAGCATAATAATTTATTCAGAAAAGCTGCCGCTTCTGAAATCGGTATTCATTCGTCTGAGCTGTGCGTGGGGTTTAAAAATTTTCTGGCAGAAAGCAAAAAGATCGTGGTCGTCGTCAATGCGGCGCAGATATCGGCAATCGGCTCCGCAAGAAAAACGCCATAGACGCCGAGTCCTGCACGCGGCAGGATCAGTGTCAGGGGGATCAATAAAACGATCTTTCGCAGCAGCGCAAGAAAAATGGAATATTTTGCATTTCCGAGGGCAACAAAGGAATTCTGAAAAGCAATCTGCAGGCCAAACAGGAGGATCCCAAAACAGAAGGTTTTCATATAACCGGCGGCAAGCGGAACCAGGTGTTCGTCACCGGAGAAAATTGAGCAGGGAATCCTGGGGAAAAAGATGCAGAGTGTCCAGATCAGAACGGCATAGCTGCAGCAGATCGCCACCACATATTTGATCGTGCTTTTGACCCGGGTGTAGTTTTTTGCGCCGTAATTATAGCCGATAATCGGCTGCGCGCCCTGCGTTACGCCGGTAAGCGGCATCAGCACCATTTGCATAACGCTGGTCAATATGACCATTGCGCCGATGTCCAGATCGGTGCCGAACTGTTTTAGGGTAACGTTGAAACAGATCTGGATCAGGCTTTCCGTTGACTGCATGATAAAAGGGGAAAGCCCCAAAGCCAGCACTCGCCCGGTATCAGGGGCGATGAGGGCAAGAAATTTGCGCCGGATCCGCAGCAGAGCCTTTTTTCCGTTCAGAAAGCAAAGTACCCACGCGGCAGAAACCGTTTGAGAAATGACCGTGGCCAGAGCAGCGCCCTTTACACCCATGCCAAACAGAAAAATAAAGACCGGATCCAGAACGATATTGCAGATCGCGCCGATCAATACCGTTGCCATTGCCGTGGAGGCAAAGCCCTGTGCCGTAATAAACGAATTCAGCCCCAGGGAAAGCTGGACAGCCAGAGTGCCGGTCAGATAAATGGAAAGATAATCGTTTGCATAAAGAAACGTTGCATCGCTGGCACCGAAAAGGTAGAGCAGAGGCTGCTTGACAAGCAGCAGCACAACCGTTAAGATAACAGAGATGACCGTCAGCAGCGCAGTGCAGTTTCCGAGAATCCGTTCTGCGCCGTCGTGGTCTTTTTCTCCCATTTTGATCGAAGTAAACGGTGCGCCACCCATGCCGATCAGAGAAGCAAACGCAGAAATGATCATAATGATCGGAAAGGTGATGCCGACGCCGGTCAGCGCATCCGTGCCGACTGCGGCGATCCTTCCGATATACATGCGGTCTACAATGTTATACAGAGCATTGATGACCTGTGCGGTGACAGCAGGCAGTGAAAGATGCAGCAAAAGTCGCGGAATGCTTTCCTTTGCCAGCCGTTCGTTCTGTTCCATACGAAGTCTCCTTTACTGCAATGCAGATTTTATTATTATATAATAACGCACCTGAAGTATTGAATTGTGAATAAACTGTTTCAAATATCAGTCATCTGATAGTTAATTTTGCATGACGGAAAGGAAGGCGGGCTATGGAAAATGACCAGTTCCGGCAGGCACGCGATTTTGTGCTGCAAAACAGGCGGCGGGATGGAATCGGGACATTGGGCGAAAAGACGATCCATGCCGTGCTGAAACGTTATTACGAGCCTTATGGGGATAATCATGAGATCTCGCTGGGCGGCTTTGTTGCCGATGCGGTTGGAGAAGATGGTATTTATGAGATTCAGACGCGGCAATTCGACAAACTGAAGCCGAAGCTGGCTGCATTTTTGCCGGTCTGTCACGTTACGGTTGTCTATCCTGTTGTTGTACGCAAACGGCTGAACTGGATCGATCCGCAGACAGGAGAAATCGTTCAGCAGGGCAGATGGTTCCGCTGCGGCAGCGCATATTCCTTTTTTCCAGAGCTGTACCGGATCAGGTCGTTTCTGCAGGAACCGAATCTTTCGTTCCGCGTGGCGGAGCTGACGGCGGAGGAATATCGCCTTCTGAACGGCTGCGGCGTTCAGAAGAAAAATCATGCAGAAAAATACGATCGCATTCCGGAAAGTCTTCAACGGGAATGGAAACTGGAACGCCGGGCAGATTTTGCGGCTTTTCTGCCGGATGGCCTGCCGGAAACGTTTGACAGCTCCGTCTTTGCAAAAGCAGCCCGGATCTCTCGTTCCGCCGCGCAGGTTACGCTGCTGATCCTTGCCGAACAGGGGACGGTGAGGCGGATCGGAAAACAGGGGAACGCTTATTTATATGAGACTTGCATTTGAAAGAGAAAAACGGTAGAATAAAAGCAGACGAAGCGCTGCAGCCATTGCACGATCCCGCATTTCTGTGATGACCGGATCGTACAGCGGCTGTGCCGGAATAATCGGGAGGAAGGAAAAATGCCGGAGATCAAAGTGAAATATCATGTGGATGCGCTGCAGAAGATGGAGAAAATCGAACAGGGAGACTGGATCGATCTGCGTGCTGCCGAACGGGTCGAACTTCATCAGGGAGATTTCCGGCTGATCTCGCTGGGGATTTCCGTTCAGCTGCCGGCAGGCTATGAGGCCCATATTGCGCCGCGCAGTTCAACCTTTAAAAAGTGGGGGATCCTGCAGGTAAATTCCGTCGGCGTCGTAGACGAATCCTACTGCGGTGAAAACGATATCTGGCGCATGCCGGTTTATGCGACCCGCGATACCGTGATCGAACCAAACGACAGGATCTGTCAGTTCCGCATTGTCAAAAAAATGGAACCGCTGACGATCACCGAGGTGCAGCAGATGGAAGGCAAGGATCGCGGCGGTTTCGGTTCCACCGGCAGCCGGTAAACGTCAGATGAGGAGGAATACCGCATGAAAAAGTTGTTAATTTCCGGAGATACATCCGTTGCCTGTTATGCGGTGAAAGAGGACGGCTCCGCAGAGCTTCTGAAACAGGAACCGCACCTGCGGGCTACCTTCTGTGTGCCCCGGAAAGACGGTGTTTTTACGGTTTTTGAAGGGCGCGATTCCAGCGCGTTTGTCTGTCTGGATCGCGAGCTGAAGGAAACGGATCGCAGAGCAGTCGAAGGCTCCGACCTGTGCCATCTTCTCTATTCCGAACACACAAAAACATTGTACGGCAGCTGCTACGGAAACGGGCAGGTGGTCGCGCTTTCCGCCGGGTCAGACGGGTTCGGGGACGTTCGGAGCGACCGGATCATGGGGCAGGGAGAGCCGGGTACGCCGCGTGCGCATTGCTGCATCCTGTCGCCGGACGGACGCTTTTTGCTGACGGCTGCCATCGATCAGGACAGGATCTATTCCTCGTGCATTGCGCCGGACGGATCTTTTGCAGCCAACGCGGCAGCACCCTATTGTCAGCTCCCGCAAGGCAGCGGGCCAAGGCATCTGAAGTTTCATCCGGATGGCCGTATTTTATATGCGGTCACGGAGTATTCGAATGAAATTTTTGTGCTGGAGTATGAGCCGGAGCGCGGAACGATGCAGCTGCGGCAGACCGTCTCCACGCTTCCGCAGGAGTATCGGGGAGAAAGCTTCGGTTCCGCGCTGCTGGTTACGCAGGACGGAAAACGGCTTTATGCAGCCAACCGCGGCGCCGATACCATTGTACTGTTTGCCGTTGCTCCCGACCATACGCTGACACAGCTCGGGCAGTATCCCTGCGGAGGGCACTGGCCGCGCCATCTGGAATTCACAAAGGATGAAACCGTGATCCTGACCGCCAACGAGCGCTCCGGATCTGTGACGCTTCATTCGGTCGATCCCGTGACAGGAGCGCTGCAGATCATTGCGCAGATCCCGTTCGACCGCCCCGGATTTGCAGCAGAATGGGACGAATTTTAGTCCGGCTATTGCATTCCCGGCGCAGTAGGTGATATAATAAATCTACGGTAAAATTTAAGGAGGTTCAAAATATGGCTGCTATTACAAAAGATACGATCATTGGAGATATTCTCGATCTGGACAGCACGACGGCTCCGTTTTTCTTTGAAATGGGAATGCACTGCCTTGGGTGCCCTTCGGCCAGAGGCGAAACGCTGGAGCAGGCCTGCATGGTGCACGGTGTGGACGCGGATGAACTGGTCAAAAAAATCAACGAGCACATGGCAGGAAAGTAAATCAAAAAATCTGTACATCCGCCCGGACAGCTTGCTCGGGCGGATTTTTTAAGGAGCAAAACAGGAATGGCAGAGGCTTTGCTTTTTCAGTTGAATCCGCGGCTGAAAGCGGCGGCGGAATTTGTTCGCCGCGGAAAAAAATTTGTCGATATCGGAACCGATCATGCATACCTGCCGATCTGGCTGCTGAAATCGGGAACCTGTCCGCAGGCGATCGCGACAGACCTTCGGGAAGGGCCGATCCTTCGGGCAACACATAATGCTTTTCGCTACCGGGTGCAGAACCGGCTGGTGCTGAGGCAATGCGACGGACTGGCGGCGGTTGCTCCGGAAGAGGCGGACGATATTGCCATAGCGGGAATGGGCGGGGAGCTGATCGCGCGGATCATCGAACAGGCGCCGTGGGTGCGCGAAGAACAGAAACGCCTGATCCTGCAGCCGATGACGGCAGCCGAGGAGCTGAGACGCTACCTGCGCAGAAACGGCTTTTCCATTCTTCAGGAGCGTGCGGTACGGGACGGGGATCATGTTTACACCGTGATGCAGGTGCAGTATACCGGCGAACAGGAGGAGCCTTCTGCGTTGTTTTGTTATACGGGCCGTCTGGATCCCAAAAATTCTGCCGACGCCGCCGATTATATCCGCCAGCAGCAGCGGCATTTAAGCAATATTCAGCAGGGTTTCCGGATCCGCGGCGAACAGGAACAGGAGGAGCAGATCGGTCTGATCCTGCGCCGGATGGATGAGATGTTTCAGGAATCGTCCGGAATTCCGTCAGAATAGAAAGCAGAACAGGAGTGTGCAGCAGGATGATAACAGTCGGAGATCTTTACGGGGCCATTGATGCGATCGCGCCGTTTTCGTCGGCGCAGGAGTTTGATAATCCGGGGCTTCTGGTCGGCAGCGCCAGGCAGCAGGTTTCCCGCGTTTTGCTGGCGCTCGATATTACGCCGGAAGTCGTTCGGGAAGCCGCAGAATCGGGCGCTCAGCTGATCGTCAGCCATCACCCGGTCATTTTTCATCCGGTTCGCAGTCTTTCGGCGGAAAGCGTGCCCTATTTGCTGGCGCAGAACCGGATCGCGGCGATCTGTGCGCACACCAATCTGGATATGGCGCCGCAGTGGGGCGTCAATGCAGCGCTGGCCGACGCACTCGGGCTGCAGGATGTTCGCGCAATGACAAAGCACAACGAGTATGCCGAAACCGTGATCGGCCGGATCCCGGAGCTTGCTCCGCGGGATTTTGCGGCGTTTGTAAAGCAGAAACTGAACCGGCCCGCGCTGGAGTATTGCGAAGGAAACCGGCCGGTATGCCGTGTGGCGTTGTGCAGCGGCGCGGGAGGCGAATTTGTCGCCGACGCAGTCCGGGCCGGGGCAGACGCATTTGTTACCGGAGAGGTAAAGCATCACGAATGGCTGCTTGCGCGGGAGAACGGTCTGACGGTTGTCTGCGCAAGTCATTTCGGAACAGAAAATATTGTGCTGGAACGGCTGCAGCGCTTTTTGCAGGATCGATTCCCGGAACTGCAGCTGAAAAAAGCAGAGAGTAGCCGGGATCCGGTTTGTTGGATGTAATGATCATAACGGATCTGATGGAGGAGTTTTATGGCGTTTGACGGTGCTTTTTTATCTCAGATCAAAAAAGAAATTGAACAGCAGGCTCTCGGTGCAAAGGTGGACAAGGTACACCAGCCCTCCCGCGAAGAAATCGTTCTGGTTCTGCGCGGAAAGGGAACAGGCGGAAAACTGATGCTGTCCGCCCGGGCAAACAGCCCGCGGATCCATTTCACGGCGGTATTGCCGGAAAACCCGCCCGCTCCGCCTATGTTCTGTATGCTGCTGCGCAAACGGCTGACCTCGGGAAAGCTGACAGCGATCCGCCAGCCGGGGCTGGAACGCGTGCTGCTGCTGGATTTTGCGTGCATCAATGAACTGGGAGAAGCGGTTACCAATACGCTTGCCATCGAGATCATGGGGCGCTACAGCAATATTATTCTGATCGACGAACAGGGAACGATCGTCGACGCGCTGCGCCGCGTGAACGCCGAAATGACATCGGAACGGCTGGTTCTGCCCGGAATGGCGTATCAGCTGCCGCCGGCGCAGAACAAAAAAAATATTCTGGAAACGTCTCCGCAGGAGATCCTTTCCGGTCTCGATTCCATGAAAAATATGCCGCTGGCAAAGGGGCTGCTGGCGGTCCTGCAGGGGCTTTCGCCGATCGTCTGCCGGGAGATCGCCCAGCAGGCGTGCCGCGGTCAGGATGTCATGACTCAGGAACTATCTCCGGAGCAGCGGGAGCGTCTTGTCTTTTTTCTGCGCCGCGCCGCAGGGATGATCGAAGACGGGGGGCAGCCTGTCATGGTGAGCGATCTGAACGGCCGTCCGTTTGATTTCTCCTTTCTTCCGATCAGCCAATACGGAACCGGTGCGGTGACGTCGGTTTTTCCGAGTTTTTCGGAGCTGCTGGACGCGTTTTATGCGCGCCGCGATCAGCTGGAGAGAATGCGGACAAAATCGCACGACCTGCTGCAGCTGTTGGCCAATACGACCGATAAGCTGAGCCGGAAGGTCAACGCCCAGCGCGAAGAACTGGCGCGGTGCGCCAAACGGGAGGAGCTGCGGGTCTGTGCCGATCTGCTGAACGCGAACCTGTACCGGCTGGAAAAAGGAATGCCCTTTGCGGATCTGGAGGATTTTTATCAGGAAGGCAGCCCGCTCCGCCGGATCCGGCTGGATCCCGCGCTTTCACCGTCACAGAACGCGCAGAAGTATTACAAGGACTATCGGAGAGCACAGACCGCCGAGCGGATGCTGACCCAGCAGATCGAGCAGGCCGGTGCGGAACTGGCGTATCTGGATACGGTGTTTGACGCGCTGAGCAGGGCGGAAAGTGAGCGGGAACTGGGGGAGATCCGTCAGGAACTGGCAGAGCAGGGATATCTGCGCCGGTCCGGGGATAAGCGCCGTCTGCCTGCAGCGCTTGGCCCTCTGCAGTTTACAACGACGGACGGATTTACCGTATTGGTCGGGCGCAATAACCGCCAGAATGATCAGCTGACGCTGCGCACAGCCGGCAACAACGATATCTGGTTTCACACAAAAAATATCCCCGGCTCGCATACGATCCTTTTGATGCAAAACCGCCAGCCGACCGATACGGCGCTGCACGAAGCGGCGATGCTTGCGGCATTTCACAGCAAAGCCGCAGATTCCGCACAGGTTCCGGTCGATTGGACACAGGTACGGTATGTGCACAAACCGCAGGGAGCCAAGCCGGGCATGGTGATTTACGACCATTATCAGACGATTTATGTAACACCGGACGAAGAAATCTGCAGAAAACTGAAAAAAATTTAAAAAAACACTTGCAAAACATCAATTGATATGGTATTATATCCAAGCCGAATTAATTACGGATGATTCGGTTTCGGATGCGGGGCATTAGCTCAGCTGGGAGAGCGCTACACTGGCAGTGTAGAGGTCAGCGGTTCGATCCCGCTATGCTCCACCAAAACCTGTACAGCACAACTGCTGTACAGGTTTTCTTTTTTGCCGGTCTGCGCTTTTCGCGGGGCAGGATACTGCCGGAAGCGCATGGCTTTGCGGAGTGACAAAAAAGGAATAGCTTTTTTCAGGCTGACATGATATAATAAAAAATAATTCTATCCGGAAAGAATGATTATCCGGCTCGGCGG
Source organism: Bacillota bacterium (assembly GCA_029008595.1). Classification (GTDB taxonomy): domain Bacteria; phylum Bacillota; class Clostridia; order Oscillospirales; family Acutalibacteraceae; genus CAKXIK01. The sequence goes on along the minus strand of JAQXJH010000058.1, from coordinate 19,350 downwards.
CACACTAAAACGGCAGGCGGCAGCCTGGTCAGAAAACGAGGTGTGACGATGAGCAATGATAAAGATCTTTTCCCGGAGGAAGAAAGGGAAAAAGAAAAGAACGAGATTCTTCCGTCAGAAAAACAGAATGACCAGATCCGCGAAAGCGGTTCGATCACTACGAAGGGAAAGCATGTAATCCATTGCCTGACCATTATCGGTCAGATCGAAGGACATTATGCGCTGGGGCCGCAAAACAAAACGACCAAGTATGAGCATGTGATCCCGCAGCTGTTTGCCGTGGAGCAAACACCGGAAATTGAAGGTCTTCTGGTTTTGCTCAACACGGTCGGCGGAGATGTGGAAGCAGGGCTGGCGTTGGCAGAGCTGATTGCCGGGATGAAAAAACCAACGGTCTCGCTGGTGCTTGGCGGCGGCCACTCGATCGGGGTTCCGCTCGCGGTGGCAGCCCAGCGTTCGTTTATTGCGCCGAGCGCTTCCATGACGCTGCACCCGGTGCGCATGACAGGGCTGATGATCGGTGTTCCGCAGACCCTGTATTATTTTGAAAAGATGCAGGATCGCATCACGCGGTTTGTGACCGAAAACTCCAGGATCTCTCCGCAGCGTTTTCGCACGCTGTGTATGAACACCGGCGAGCTGGTGACGGATATCGGCACGGTTCTGGATGGAGAGGCCGCTGTGAATGAAGGGCTGATCGATGCTCTCGGTTCTCTTTCCGATGCAACGGAAGCATTATACCGGATGATCGAGGCCAAAAAGCCAAAGCGCTCTCCTGTAAAAAACGAAAAAAAAGGCAAACAAAAATAGTTGCTGTTCTGCCCGGTTCGGGCATACATATTTCTGATCTCAATACTTAACGGGAGGCTTCTCATGGATATCTTGAAAGCAATCATTCTTGGAATTGTGCAAGGTGCGACCGAATTTCTGCCGGTTTCCAGCAGCGGACATCTTTCTGTGGCGCAGCATGTGCTTGGGGTCAATACGGAAACAGGGATTCTGTTTGATCTGATGCTCCATGTCGGAACCCTGGCTGCCGTTTTCTTTGTGTTCCGGCAGCTGATCGGCCGCCTGATCTGTGAATTTTTCCGGATGATCAAGGATCTGTTTACCGGAAAATTCTGCTGGTCGGCCATGTCGCACGACCGACGCATGGTGATGATGCTGATTATTGGACTTCTTCCGCTGCTGCTGTTTTTCCTCCCGCTGCCAGGCACCGACGGAAACCTGAAGGATTTTATGGAAAGCTTCTATGAGGATTCCACGATCCTTCTGGAGGGCTTTTGCTTCCTGTTTACCGGTGCGCTGCTGATGATCGCACATGTTTCTTCCAGACATGCATCCGGCGTCCGCTATCGGAACAAAAAGGATCTGACCGTGGGCAATGCCCTGACAGTCGGCGTATTCCAGGGTATTGCAACGCTTCCCGGCGTATCGCGTTCCGGTTCCACATTGGCGGCCGGTCTGTTCTGCGGGCTGGATAAACAGACTGCTCTGGATTATTCGTTTATCCTCGGGATTCCCGCAATTTTGGGCGCAAGCCTGCTGCAGGTGAAAGATGCTGTTGCGGAAAAAGCACAGGTGGAGCTTCTGCCACTGCTCGCCGGAGTAATTGTGTCTGCCATCGTGGGCTTCTTTGCAATCAAGCTGCTGAAGCTGGTACTGAAGAAAGACCGTCTGAATGTTTTTGCGATTTATTGCCTTGTGCTCGGTCTGGCATGCGTCGTCATTGGTCTGATCGAAGCATCCAAGGGGATCAATATTTTCAGCGGAAGCAGATTGTAAGGGATTGTTGATTCTGATTTGAAAGGAGGAGCGCAGGTGGCTGCAAAACACAGTACGAAAAAGCCGCAGACCAATCAGAAAAAGAAGGCGTCTCCGGCAAAAAAAAGTAACGGAAACGTCCGGCACGCATCCGCCAAACAAAAGCGGGACGCTTCTCCCGCAAAGCGGCAGCAGATCGCGCTTCTGCTTTTTGTAATTGCGGTTTTTCTGGTTTTTCTGATTCTGATCCGCGGCGAAAGTATATGGAAATTCCTTCATGATGCGGTGCTTGGTCTGTTCGGGCACAGCTCCATTCTGTGGCCGATCCTGTTGGCGTATGTGGCGATCACGATGTCGCTGGAAAAATCCCTGAGCAGCATCGCTTCAAAGATCTGGATCAGCGCCGTGCTGATTTGTCTGGTGACGGCGTCGTTCTATGTGTTTAAATCGACGGGTGAGCCGGTCGGTTTCTGGAACGAGCTGGGCCGTTTGTATGTGGAGGGCGCGGAATCACGCGGCTCGGGGCTGATCAGCGGGCTGATCGGCGTGCCGATGATCGCGGCGTTCGGGCTGCTGGGCGCAAAGATCGTGGTGCTGCTGCTGGTATTCACCTTTGTGATGCTGCTGACGGGAACCGGTCTGGTGCAGTTGTTCCGTGCAATCTCAAAGCCTGCGGCCGCGGTGGCAAAATCGGCTGCCGAGCATATGGAACAGCGTGCAGAGGAACCGCTTCGCCGCAGTTCCAATATTGATATCCCGCTGGACGGCGATCCGCCCACCGTCGGCAGAAAGCGCAGTACCGAACCCCTGACGGTCGATCTGGAGCATAATTCCAAGTTCCATCGCCTGAAGAAAATCATGTCCGGTGAGGACGAAGAAGAAACTGCGGCAGAAACTCCGCAGGAGCAGGAAGATTGGAGTTTTTATGAAACGGCGGAAACGCTGGAGGAATTGACCGGGGAACCGGAGCCGGAGAAGCCGTTTTCCGATGCGCCGGAATCCGATGCTTCCGACGCAGAGCCGGAAGCGATCCCGGCAGCCGAACCGACAACCGAAAGCCCCCAACAGCCTCAAAACGTGCCTGCGGCCGGAAAAAAACAGGAGAAGGCCGAGCCTTTTTCGGTTCCGTCCGCTCCGGAAACGCCGGTTGGGTACCGTTTTCCGCCGGTCTCGCTGCTGGAGGAAGACAATGCACAAACAACGCGGGCAGATTCGCTTGCGCAGCTGCAGGCAAACGGTGATCTGCTGATCAATACCCTGAAAAGTTTCGGCGTTGAGGCACGCATTTTGAATATCTGCCGCGGCCCGACCGTCACGCGTTATGAGCTGCAGCCGGCTCCGGGGGTCAAAATCAGCCGCATCACGAATCTTGCGGACGATATTGCGCTGAATCTTGCTGCGGCGGGCGTTCGCATCGAAGCGCCGATCCCGAATAAGGCAGCGATCGGCATTGAAGTCCCGAATAAGCAGATCAGTACCGTTCATCTGCGCGGCCTGATCGATTCTTCCGTTTTTCAGCAGGCAAAGAGCCGCCTGACGGTTGCGCTGGGCAAGGATATCGGCGGCAACATTACGTTGGCGGACCTTGCAAAAATGCCGCATCTGCTGATTGCCGGTTCCACCGGATCGGGCAAATCCGTTTGCATCAACACCATGATCACCAGCCTGCTGTATAAGGCAAAGCCGGACGAAGTGCGCTTTCTGATGGTCGACCCGAAGGTCGTGGAGCTGGGCGTGTATAACGGGATCCCGCATTTGCTGGTTCCGGTTGTGACCGATCCGCGCAAGGCTGCCGGAGCGCTCAACTGGGCAGTAGGAGAAATGCTGGATCGCTATAAAAAGTTTGCGGCATCCGGTGTGCGCGATCTTCCGTCGTACAACCGTCTTGTGGAGGAACGGAAAGCCCTGCAGCCGGACTGCGGCGTTTCGCCGCTTCCGCAGATCGTGATTATTGTGGACGAGCTGGCCGATTTGATGATGGCAGCGCCAAACGAGGTGGAAGATGCGATCTGCCGTCTGGCGCAGATGGCGCGTGCGGCGGGAATGCATCTGGTCATTGCGACGCAGCGTCCGTCGGTTGACGTTATTACCGGCGTCATCAAGGCGAATATCCCCAGCCGGATCGCGTTCGCGGTGTCCTCTCAGGTGGATTCCCGAACGATCCTGGATTCCGGCGGAGCGGAAAAACTGCTTGGCCGAGGAGATATGCTGTTTGCTCCTATCGGTGCGTCCAAACCGACGCGCGTACAAGGCTGCTTTGTCAGCGACGAAGAGATCGAACGGATCGTTGAGTACATCAAAAACTCCGGCAGCTGTGAATATGACGAAAAAGTGGCGGAAGAGATCGAACGCCGCGCTGTGGCGGATAAATCGGCGGAAAACGCAGAGGATAAGGCGCAGGAGCCGGCCGATGATCCGATGTTTGACGAAGCGGTCAAATGCATTTCCGAAGCGGGACAGGCCTCAACCTCGCTGCTGCAGCGACGGCTGCATCTCGGCTATGCGCGGGCCGGCCGGCTGATCGATCAGATGGAACAGCACGGTATCGTCGGGCCGTATGAAGGTTCAAAACCGCGCCAGCTTCTCATGTCGTATGCGCAGTGGATGGCGAGAAAGAACAATCAGAATGCAGCAGCTTCGGATGAGGAGAGCGGGGAGCAGGAATAATGTCATTTTTACCGATCACGAAACAGGAAATCAAAGAACGGGGATGGGATGCTCCGGATTTTATTCTGGTAACAGGGGACGCTTATGTAGATCATCCCACCTTCGGAACAGCGATCATTTCCCGTGTGCTGGAACATGCCGGTTTTCGTGTGGCGATTCTTGCGCAGCCGGATTGGCGATCCGATCATGATTTTCTGAAGCTCGGCACACCAAAGCTCGGCTTTATGGTCAATTCGGGGAATCTGGATTCCATGGTGGCGCATTATACGGTGGCAAAGCGCCGCCGCAGCGAGGACGCTTACTCTCCGGGCAAAAAAATCGGGAAACGCCCTGACCGCGCGGTCATCGTCTACAGTAAAATGATCCGGCGGCTGTTTCCCAACAGCCCGTTGATCATCGGCGGGCTGGAAGCATCGCTTCGCCGCTTTGCGCATTACGATTACTGGGATGATGCGGTTCGCCCCTCGGTACTGATCGAGTCCGGAGCGGATCTGCTGGTGTTCGGCATGGGGGAACGGCAGACGGTCGAGATCGCACGCCGCCTGCAGGCAGGAGAACCGGTCTCGCAGCTGACGGATATCCGCGGAACCTGCTATGCCGTTGCTACGCGTGATTATGTGCCGAGCGCTGCAGTAGAGTGCCCTTCCTATGAACAGGTGTGCGAATCAAAGAAGGCATATGCAATTTCCTGCCGGAAGCAGCAGGATGAGCAGGACGCAGTGATCGGGAAGCGGGTCATTCAGCGCCACGGCAATCTGATCATGGTACAAAACCCGCCGGCATTACCGCTGACGCAGGAGGAAATGGACGAGGTCTATGAACTGCCCTATGAGCGGAGCTATCATCCCGTGTATGAAGCGGAAGGCGGCGTTCCTGCCATTGAAGAGGTTGAATTTTCCATTACGCATAACCGCGGATGTTTCGGCGCCTGTAATTTTTGTTCCATTGCGTTCCATCAGGGACGTATGGTGACCACCCGCAGCGAAGCCTCCGTTCTGCGCGAAGCGGAGCTGCTGACAAAAAATCCGCATTTCAAGGGCTATATTCATGATGTCGGAGGCCCGACCGCCAATTTCCGCGGGCCGTCGTGCGAGAAGCAGAAAACCATGGGGCTTTGCAAAGGGAAAAAGTGTCTGGCACCAAAGCCGTGCCCGCAGTTGCACGCCGATCACACGGAATATCTGGATATTCTGCGAAAAATGCGCGCGATCCCGGGCGTAAAGCGTGTGTTTATCCGTTCCGGGATCCGCTTTGATTATCTGCTGGAAGATCGGGACGACAGCTTTTTTCGTGAGCTGGTGCAATACCATGTCAGCGGACAGCTGAAGGTGGCGCCGGAGCATTGCTCGGCTGCTGTGCTGGACTGCATGGGAAAGCCGCATATTGAGGCCTATCTGCGTTTTGCGAAGAAATTTTATCAGGAAACGGAGCACTGCGGGAAAAAGCAGTTTCTTGTTCCGTATCTGATGTCTTCCCATCCCGGCAGCACGCTGCGCGACGCAGTAGAACTGGCGCTTTTTCTGAAAAAAGAGAGGATTCATCCCGAACAGGTGCAGGATTTTTACCCGACGCCCGGGACGATTTCTACTTGTATGTTTTATACCGAAATGGATCCCTATACGCTTCAGCCGGTCTTTGTGCCGAAATCGCCGCATGAAAAAGCGCTGCAGCGTGCGCTGCTGCAATACTTTCTGCCGCAGAACAAAGAGCTGGTGCTGGAGGCGCTCCGGAAAGCCGGAAGAACCGACCTGATCGGCCGCGGCAGCCACTGTCTGGCTGCCGAAAGCCGAGAACCTTCCCGCAGCCAGACCACGCAGAAACGAAAGGGTGCGGCGCCGTGGAAAAAGAACGGATCCCGAAACGGAAAAAGATAAAAAGATATTTGCTGATCGCTTTCCTGCTGTTCTATTCCTTGTTTTCGCTTTGTGTTTCTGCAGAAAAAAGATGGCCGGAGGTTTTTGCCGCCTGCGGTCTGGCAGAAGAACCGCAGACGGATCTGCCGTTTTCCGTGCGCGTTTTTTCTGTCGGAAGCGCGGACTGCATTCTTTTGCAGAATGGGCAGCATGCCATGCTGATCGATTCGGCAACCGCAGACCAGGGAGTAAGGATCGCACAGACGATACGGCGCTTGGGAATCGAAAATCTGGACTATGTTGTTGCAACCCATCCGCATTCGGATCATGCCGGCGGTTTTCCGGATATTCTGTCTGAAATTCCTGCAAAGCAGGCGTTGATTTCTCCGCTTCGCTCCTTGCAGAATTATCAAAGCTATCGCGCGCTGAATGCAATGTTTGACACTTATTCGGTTCCCGTGCACGAGGCAGAGCCTGGCGAGACCTTTCCGTTCGGGAATCGGGCAAGAATTGAGATTTTGCTTTCCGGTGTTCCCAGTGATAACGAAAATGAGGCGTCGCTCGTGATCCGGGTCGTCTACGGCAATGTTTCAATGCTTTTTATGGGAGATGCAGAGGCAAAATGTGAGCAAGCGTTACTGTCAAGTGGTTTTACTTTACAGTCTGATTTCATTAAATTAGGGCATCATGGCAGCAAGACTTCCTCTTCGGCGGAGTTTCTGGCGGCTGTTCGTCCGAAATTTGCCGTCGTTTCCTGCGGAGAGGCGGTGCCGCTGGCAGAAGAGACCTTGCTGACTCTGGATCAGATGGGGCTGCGGGCATATCGTACCGATCTCGACGGAGATTTGCTTTTCGCAACAGATGGCACTCTCTGTGAGATAAAAGGATCAGAAATCTCATGACATCAGATGGCGGGCGCCTTTGCGTGTGCTGCGGCTGTCAGAAAAAATAAGAAGGAGAATGTATGATGAAGATGTTATCGGTTGACCGTTTTGAAGGGAATTATGTGATCTGTGAGGACAGCGAAAAAAAGTTTTTTGCGATCGAAAAGGCAGAAGCGCCTGCAGGAATCGCAGAAGGCGATATTCTCAGGATCACGGACGACGGCGCAATAGAGATCGACAGGGAAGAGACTGCAAGGCGCAAAAAATCGGTTGCAGCACGTCAGCAGCGGGTGTGGGAAGACTGAGATTGCTTCTGTAATAAAAATTCACAATTTCGCTCTTTTTTTTGGATCAAAAAGCATCTATAATAGGTTTGTTATCAAGATACGATTCAGGAAGTGACAACATGAAAAAAGTTTCTTCGTTCCAGCTTGCACTCAAAATTTTTATATCCGCGCTTCTTGCGGCGGTTATTGGTATCATGGTGAACTTTATTTTCATTAATGCCCTCGGTTCGGGATGGTCGACCGTTTTATTGCAGGTACTCGATTTCCTGCTGCTGTTTGGTCTGATTTACAGCGCAGCCTGGCGCGACGGTTATTCCGAGATGAACCGTGTCAAAGTCGGTTTCACGACGTATGACAGTACAAAAGGCCTGAAGGCGGGCAGCCTTGCAATGATCCCCGGGCTTCTGGTCACGCTGGCGCTGGCCGTCAGCCACTTTACCTCGGCAGATTGGGCGTGGCTTTACCGCATTATCAATATGTATGCGATCGGATATATCAACTGGATCATAGATCCGGATACGGCGCTGTCAGCGATCCCTGTCTGGCGCATTCTGCTGACCGGCGCATATTGGCTGCTGGTGCCGCTGATCACCTGGTGTGCTTTTGTGCTTGGTTTTCATCGTTTTTCGTTTATGGAACTGTTTTATTTCAAAAAGAAAAAAACAAACGGTTCCGAACAGAAAAAAACATCTTCCAAAAAGCGAATCTGATCCTGTTTTCAGCAGCGGAAACAGAAAAAGAGCAGGCAGTATTTCCCGTGGTACGGAAATGCGGCCTGCTCTTTTTAGTTCAATGAAAAAATCCTGCGGAGCCTTCGGCAAGACTTGCAACAAAGGCGCGCATTTCGCTTTTTGAGCCAATGGCATGTGTATGATCGATCACAGCCATGCGCTGCGCTTCGCTCATTTCGGCAAAACGGGAAAGCGCCTGCGGATTCTGCGCCAACGCTATACTGAATCCCATCGGAAGCTCCGGAAATCCGATCGACTGATTCATCACGATTCCTCCATTTCAGACTGTGTGCAGATAGTATGTGCGGAGAACCGTTTTTATGCGTTACCGCCTCGGGCGCGGGACATCGGAAATTTTGGGAACCGCAGCTTTCTTGCGAATATAAACGAGCTTGGATTTCTGCCCGGGCAGCTGTTCCGTACGAACATCCACAACGTTCAGATGTTCTATCAAGGGTTTGAATTTGGTAAATCCATAGTTTCGGACATCGAAGTCCGGATTGCGGCGCTGCAGTTGATTCCCGATATCGCCAAGGAACGCCCATCCGTCTTCATCGGAAAATTCCTCTGTCAATGTCAGGATCGAACGCTTCAGATTTTCCAGATCATTCTGGATCGGGACATCCTTTGCGGGCGTTGTTTCGGTGTTCTGCGGAACAGAAAGAACCTCCAGAAATTTGAACTTGTTGCAGGCAGAAATAAAGGGCGTCGGCGTTTTCTTTTCGCCCATCCCGATCACATACATGCCGGATTCACGCAGGCGTGCGGCAAGGCGCGTAAAGTCGCTGTCGCTGGAGACGATACAGAAACCGTCGACATTGCCGGAATACAGAATATCCATGGCGTCAATGATCATGGCGGAGTCGGTTGCGTTTTTTCCGGTCGTATAGCTGTATTGCTGCACCGGGATAATGGAATTGTTGAGAAGAACGCTTTTCCAGGAATTCAGTCCCGGCTTCGTCCAATCTCCGTAAATCCGCTTATAGGTTGCCACACCGTCGGCCGATACCTCATCCAGAATATTGGAAACATATTTGTCTGATACATTGTCGGCATCGATCAAAACGGCAAATCGTTTGTCTGTTGCCATTGAGGGATCATCCTTCCTTTCCGGCCGGGCTGACAAACAGCCTCAGCTTATCCAATTATGGTACGATATCATTGCAGGCAGATTGATTTTGTATACCAATCAAAAGGAAAATATTTCCGAGGAAATATTGTTTGCATGATACTCATTATACCATTCTTTTGGAAAAACTCAAAGATATATTTGCGCATCCTGCAAAAAAGTGTATAATATGATTGAGTAACAGGAAAGGATGATGCAAGTGATGATCAAAATGATTCAGCAGCAGGCTCAGACGGCGGTTTCAGAGCTGTTGGCGGCGGCAAAGCTTCGCCCGGGAGATTTGTTTGTAGTCGGGTGTTCGTCCAGCGAGGTCGGCGGGGCAAAGATCGGCTCCAATTCCAGTACGGAGATCGCTGATGCGCTCTTTGCCGCGATCTGGCCGGTGTTGAAGCAAAACGGAATTTATCTTGCGGCGCAGTGCTGCGAGCATTTGAACCGCGCGTTGATTCTGGAGCGCAGCGCAGCTGAAAAATATGGCTATGAACCGGTAAACGTTGTTCCGCAGCCCAAAGCGGGAGGTTCCTTTGCAACTGCGGCTTACCGCGAATTTGCCGATCCGGTCGCCGTCGAACGGATTCAGGCGGCTGCCGGGATGGATATCGGCGACACCTTGATCGGAATGCATCTGAAACCGGTTGCTGTTCCGGTCCGGCTTTCGCTCAGCTCCATCGGTGAGGCTCATCTGACCTGCGCAAGAACACGCCCCAAGTTTATCGGGGGAGTGCGCGCACATTATGACGAATCTAAAATGTAAGGAAATTATCCGAATGACAGAGCAAACAAGAACTTCGGGCACCGCCTCTGAAAAGCCTGTTGGGCAATGCCCGCTTTATAAAAAATGCGGCGGATGTCAGCTGCAGAATCTGAGTTACAGCCAGCAGCTTCAATGGAAACAACGCCTGGAAGAACGTCTGCTTGGAAAATTTGCGCCGGTGCTGCCGATCATCGGGATGCAGGATCCGTACCATTATCGCAACAAGGTGCAGGCTGCGTTCGGGGTCAATCGCCGCAAAGAAATTATTTCCGGCGTTTATCAGTCCAGCACACACCGTATTGTTCCTGTGGAAAGCTGCCAACTGGAGGATCAGACAGCCGACGCGATTATTGCAACGATTCGCAGGCTTTGCGCAGATTTCAGAATCGTTCCTTATGACGAAGATCGCAGAACGGGGCTGCTGCGCCATGTTCTGGTGAAAAGAGGATTTCACAGCGACGAGGTCATGGTCGTGCTGGTCACGTCCGGACCGATTCTGCCTGCCAAAAATAATTTTGTTGCAGCGCTTCGCCGTCAGCATCCGCAGATCACGACCGTGCTGCAGAATATTAATCCTTACCGCACCAGTCTGGTATTGGGCGAACAGGAAAAAGTGCTCTACGGTCCCGGAACGATCGAGGATACCCTGTGTGGGTGCAGGTTCCGCATTTCTGCCCGCTCGTTTTATCAGATCAATCCCGTTCAGACCGAAATTTTATACAGCAAAGCGATCGAGTTTGCCGGACTGACCGGCAGCGAAAGCGTGATCGATGCCTACTGCGGGGTCGGTACCATTGGATTGATCGCCAGCGCACATGCGAAAAGTGTTGTTGGTGTCGAATTGAATCGGGACGCGGTGCGGGACGCGATCACCAATTGCCGGCTCAATCGGATCCAGAACGCACGTTTTTACGCCGCGGATGCCGGTGAATGGATGCTGGCAATGGCGGAAGAGCGCCAGACGGCGGATGTCGTCTTTATGGATCCGCCGAGAGCGGGGAGTGATGAGCGCTTTTTGCATTCGCTGCTGACGTTGGCTCCCGAACGCATCGTGTATATTTCCTGCAATCCGGAAACGCTGGCAAGAGATCTGAAGATCCTTACGGGATCCGCGTATGCGGTTCGGAAGATTCAGCCCGTAGACATGTTCCCGCATACACATCATGTGGAGACGGTTGTTCTGATGTCAAAAGTGGACGTTCTCAAGAAATAAAAACTATTTGTCTGCCCTAAGGCAGACAATAATATCGAAAGCGTTTATGATCGGCGTCACAGGGTTTCTGGACGTTAGGCTGCAAAGGTAGTGATTGAGCGCAGAAATGAAGTCATTTCCATCGTTCTGCTTCCATAAAGAAAGACGGAGAACAGGTATTATCTGAAAACAAGCTTTGAAAACCAGCGGCTGATTGATAATTTACAATGCAGAATGCGAACATTTTGAAACAATTTAAGGATTTGGTGGATAACGCATTTTCTGGTGGATAACGCATTTTCTCAGACGGTTGACAGGATCCCCTTAGTCGATGAAAAATAGACCCGGGAGTTTGTTTTTGCGGGAAACCGCTGCGACAGAAAGCCAGAACTGTCCCTCTATAGTGTGGGGACCCTTGGGAAGGAGCATAAATATGGAAAAGACCATCCAGTTTGAGTACAAGGGATATCCGGCCACGGTGATCATCCCGGAGAATTTTAACGGCCAGTGGATCTGGAAAACAGAGTTTCTCTATGCGTTTGACCAGGCGGAGCGGGCCTTGCTGGCGGAAGGCTACGCCCGGGTGTACTACGGCATCAGCGACCAGTACGGCAGCTACCGGGCAGTGCGGCGGATGCACGATTTCTATCGCTATGCCACGGAAAAGTTTGGTCTTGCGAAGCGCTGCCATCTGTTCGGCTTCAGCCGGGGCGGCCTTTATGCCTTTAACTTTGCTCTGAGTTACCCGGAGTACGTGGCGTCCGTTTATCTGGATGCACCCGTTTTGGATCTGAAATCCTGGCCACCCAAGAGCAGTCCCGAGGAGACTCAGCTATTTGCGGAATACTCTCTGATGCCGGAAACCTTGAAGACCTTCCGGGACAATCCCGTGGACAACCTGCCGGAATTTTTTGCTCTTGGGCTGCCGCTGCTGGTGGTGGCAGGAGGCGCTGACGACGTAGTCCCCTTCCGGGAAAATGCCGGACTCCTTCTGGACTACTGCCAAAGGGAGTCCATTCCTGTCAAAAGCGTGGTCAAGCCGGAGTGCGGCCATCATCCCCATTCATTGGAGAACGTGACGTCCATCGTGAATTTTGTGAAGGAACATTCCTATGCGACTGCTCACGGATAAGCCGATCATCAAGGCTTTTCGCATTAAAACTGCGAATGACATGAAAACTGCGGAACAAAGTACGGCGGATTATATCCTTCTTGATTCCGGTGCAGGTACGGGGATGGTATTTGATTGGAGTCTCGTGAAAAGTATCAGAAAACCGTATTTTCTCGCCGGAGGTCTTGATACCCGCAATGCGGCGGACGTGGTCAAAGTGCTTCACCCATTTGCAGTTGATGTCAGCTCAGGAATTGAAAGCAATGGCGTAAAAGGCAGAATAAAAATGGCGGCGTTTGTTGCAGCTGTCAGAAAGGAAGATAGAATGTGACCAATCAAAACGGACGCTTCGGTATTCACGGCGGTCAGTACATTCCCGAAACGTTGATGAATGCTGTTATTGAATTGGAAGAAGCGTACAATCACTATAAAAACGATCCTGTATTTAACAGAGAGCTTACCGAGCTTCTTAATGAATACGCAGGCAGACCGTCAAGGTTATATTTCGCTGAGAAAATGACACAGGATCTTGGCGGAGCAAAAATTTACCTGAAACGCGAGGATCTGAATCATACCGGAGCACATAAGATCAACAATGTACTTGGGCAGGCACTGCTTGCAAAAAAGATGGGTAAAACTCGTCTGATTGCCGAAACGGGCGCCGGTCAGCACGGTGTGGCCACAGCGACCGCCGCCGCTTTGATGGGAATGGAATGTGTGGTCTTTATGGGTGAAGAGGATACCGTCCGTCAGGCGCTGAATGTGTATCGCATGCGTTTGCTTGGGGCAGAGGTCATCCCTGTAAAAACCGGCACCGCCACTTTAAAGGACGCTGTATCCGAAGCGATGCGCGAGTGGACTTCCAGAATCAACGATACCCATTACTGCCTTGGTTCCGTCATGGGACCTCATCCGTTTCCAACAATCGTCCGTGATTTTCAAGCGGTTATTTCCAAGGAGATCAAGGAGCAGATCATAGAAAAAGAAGGCAGACTGCCGGACGCAGTTATCGCCTGTGTTGGCGGAGGTTCCAATGCTATCGGCAGCTTCTATCACTTTATCGGGGACAAAGATGTTCGGTTGATCGGTTGTGAAGCGGCCGGCAGGGGCATTGATACCTTTGAGACTGCTGCTACCGTCAATACCGGCAGAATAGGAATTTTTCACGGCATGAAGTCTTATTTCTGCCAGGATGAATACGGACAGATTGCGCCCGTTTATTCTATCTCTGCAGGACTCGACTACCCCGGTGTCGGTCCTGAACATGCTTACCTGCACGATATCGGCAGAGCGGAATATGTACCTGTCACAGATGATGAAGCGGTAAACGCTTTTGAATATCTGGCAAAGACGGAAGGTATTATTCCCGCCATTGAATCGGCTCACGCTGTTGCCCATGCAATGAAAATCGCGCCGACAATGGATAAAAACAAAATCATCGTCATCACCATATCCGGCAGAGGCGACAAGGACTGTGCCGCCATTGCCCGCTACAGAGGGGAGGATATCCATGAGTAACATCAAGAAAGCCTTTGAAAACGGAAAAGCTTTCATCGCCTTCATCACCTGCGGTGACCCTGATCTGGAAACTACTGCTTCCGCTGTCCGTGCTGCCGCAGAAAACGGTGCAGATCTGATTGAACTTGGCATTCCATTCTCCGACCCCACCGCAGAAGGGCCCGATATACAGGGGGCGAACCTTCGTGCTCTGGACGGCGGCATTACGACAGATAAAATCTTCGCCTTTGTCAAAGAACTTCGCCGTGATGTAAAAGTGCCGATGGTTTTTATGACCTATGCCAATGTGGTGTTCTCCTATGGCGCAGAAAAATTCATATCCACCTGTAAGAATATCGAAATCGACGGACTCATTCTGCCTGATTTGCCGTTTGAGGAAAAAGAAGAGTTCCAGCCCCTTTGCAAACAGTACGGAGTGGATTTGATTTCTCTCATCGCACCTGCATCAGAAAATCGAATTGCCATGATCGCAAAAGAGGCGGAAGGTTTTTTATATATTGTTTCCAGTCTCGGTGTGACGGGTACGAGAAGCGAGATCAAGACAGATCTTGCTGCTATGGTCAAGGTGGTAAGAGAAAACACCGATGTACCTTGCGCGATCGGGTTCGGTATTTCCACACCGGAGCAAGCAAAAAAAATGGCGGATATTTCTGACGGTGCTATCGTAGGTTCAGCAATTATCAAGCTGCTTGAAAAGTATGGAAAAGAAGCACCAAAGTATATAGGTGAGTACGTTAAATCCATGAAGGACGCTATAAGGTGAAATTGGGGTTTCTCTTACAGTATACACACAAGAGCTGCAGTTTTCAGAACCGGATAGGCTGAAAGCGGCAGCTCTTGTGTCTTTTCGGAGCATGATATTAAATTGCTCTTTTTTTCTGTTTGTGCATACGGATCAGGAGGGTGTTCACATCGTTTCAGTTATTCAAGTGCTGCGTCTTAGGTGTTCTGTTGCGGTTATCAGAACCATCAACAGGAAATCGACGGCATTGTACCGGTTCAGACAAAAAGAATGATTTTAAATCTTATCCATATTGACTTTAATTTTCCAATGTGATACAATCAAAATAACTTAAATAGTTTTATTATTCAGAATAACTATTGGGTAATTTTCTTACGAACGCGGGCTTTACCGTAAAAACAAACTGAAAGGAGAAGCATGATGAAGAAGCAATTCTTGCGTATGGTTTCCGTTTTGGTGGTTGTTGCAGCGCTGCTGTCTTTGGCGTCCTGCAAGTCCGGAGGTCAGAGCACGCTGCGTCAGGAATTTGTGGACAACGGAAAGAATCAGCCGTATTCGCAGAACGTTCCCCTTCAGGAAATGGACTTTGATATTTATTTTAAGGATATCATTAATAAGATGGGTAATGCAGCCGTGGAGATAAACGATAACAGAAAAATTGTTCTGTCGAATGATATAGAGTATTTTGAGAACAAAAACGACAGAGAACCGGCGCTTGTTCTGAAAAAGGGTACCACGATTTATATTCATGACCTCAGAAGCGGCATCATGGAAGGATATGGACTATGGGCTTGGCCGGATTACGAAGCAGGATGGCGGTACGGGAAACCTCTTGCAGATAATTATACCGATATCCGCACGACTTCGATCGCCAAATCTTACTTCGTAAAGCTGGAACAGTTAGCGTTGGCAGCGGATGATTATTATAATCAGAATGACTGCTTTAATCGTTATTCCCCTGAAGAATTTCGCAAAGGTCACCTCCTGTTTATGGATAAAATCCTGTATTTAGAGGGAGCGTTCTGCTCGCCGGATCTGGAAGCGAATTACTCCCGGCGCGACGAACTCAGCGGCTGAACGAAAGAGAAAATACCCGGATCACTAAAAAAGAAAGGCGTTTTTGCCTGCAGGGCTGCAGAGCAAGAACGTCTTTTTATTTTTGACAGAAAGAGCGCATAATTTCGTAAAAGTCCGCAAAAAAGATCGGAATATCGCGTTCGGCAGTACCAACAAGCTTACAAAATACATATGATGGCATACGGCCGAAAACGGAATATTTCTGAGAAGGGGTGCGCAGTATGGATTATCAGCTGTTTGACGATCTGGAACGGGAAATGGAAGAGCGGCAATCGTTAATCTGGTTTGACGCGCAGTTAAGCGACCTTGCGTCCGAACGGGAAGCACAGCAGATTTTGAATCAGATTGCTGCAGAAGAGCAGGAGACGCTGGATGAACTGCAAAAACTTTATCATTCATTGATGAAACAGAATTACGTCTGTACAGACCGACCAAAGCCGCAGATCGTCCGGTATGAAGACGGTCTGCGCGTCAGAATCCTGAGGGAGATCCGTGCAGAACGGGATTACGGCGAACAATGCGCCAAAACCGCAGATGCAACTATCCGCAAAGCGATGTTTCTGCAGTTTTCCGCTTCCCTGCAGAGAGTTCAGCGCCTGACCTATCTGCTGCTCTGCGCAGAAAAAGGAAACGCCCGCCGGCCGGCAAGCGTATAGAGGAAGGAACCGGTTCACACAGAACAAAGCATATTTCCGGCGGGCGCCGGAATACATATGAAACAATGCAGGGAAACACGTTCAGTTAAAGGGGAGATGCGCATGCAGTGGCATAGCTTGTCTGCCCCGGAGGTTCTGCGCAGACAGGGCGTCCGGGCGGAAAAAGGGCTTTCGCCGGAAGAGGCGCAGCGGCGGCTGTCCCAATACGGTGATAACCGGCTGACTCCGCCGGGGCACAAAGGAATCATTCGAAAATTTCTGGAACAGTTTTCAGATTTTATGGTGATCATTCTTTTAATTGCAGCAGGGATTTCATTTGCTGTATCACGAATGGAAGAAAACGGAGACTTTGTTGATCCAATCATTATCCTGCTGATTGTGATTCTGAATGCCGTGATCGGAGTCGTGCAGGAAAGCAAAGCGGAACATGCGATCGAAGCGCTGCAAAAGCTTTCCGCTCCGGAAAGCCGTGTCCGCCGCGGCGGAAAAATTCTGCGGATCCCGTCGGAAAAAATCGTTCCGGGGGATATTTTGTTGTTGGAAAGCGGCGACCTGATTCCGGCAGATGCCAGGCTGATTTCGGCAGTCGGGCTGAAAATCGAAGAGTCCGCCCTGACAGGAGAGTCTTTTCCGGTTGAAAAAGAAGCGCAGCGCGTTTTTCCGGAAAAAGAGCCTGTGGCAGAACAAAAAAATATGGTTTTTGCTTCCGGTGCGGTATCCGCCGGAAGGGGCACTGCCGTCGTGGTTGAAACCGGTATGCAGACACAAATGGGCAAAATTGCGTCCCTGCTGATCCATGAGGAAACGCCGCCGACGCCGCTTCAGCAGCGGTTGGCAAAAACCGGAAAACTGCTGGGAATCGCCGCTGTTGTGATCTGTATGCTGATTTTTGTCATGGGTCTGCTGCAGAAAGCTGCGCCGCTGGATATGTTTATGATCTCCGTCAGCCTTGCAGTTGCGGCAATCCCGGAAGGTTTGCCTGCCGTTGTGACCATTGTTCTGGCACTCGGTGTTCGGCGTATGGCGCAGAATCGTGCGATCATCCGCAGACTTCCGGCCGTGGAAACGTTGGGCAGCGCTACAGTGATCTGTTCCGACAAAACAGGTACGCTGACACAGAACCGCATGGCAGTTCAGGAGCTTTCCGCTGTCGATACGTCAGTCTCCTTTCAATCGACGCCGGGTCAGCAGCTGCTTTCTATGGCAATGCTGTGCAATAATGCAGAATTGAATCAAACCGCAGAAGGCTGGCAGGCCGACGGCGACCCGACCGAAGCGGCATTGGCGATTGCTGCCGCTCAGCAGGGGATCCAACCGGAGGATCTCCGAAAACGGTATCCGAGGGTGGCCGAGTTTCCGTTTGATGCGGTAAGAAAACGCATGACGACCGTACACCGGCTTTCCCCGGGGGAATTCCGTATCATTGTCAAAGGCGCGCCCGAGCTGCTGCTTTCCTGCTGTGACAGCTATTGCACCGAAAACGGCACGGCGGTACTGAACGACCGGGCCAAAGAGTTGGCGCTGCAGCGAAATCTGGAACTTTCCGGCCGTGCGCTGCGTGTGATCGGTGTTGCATATAAAAATACGGCTGCCATGCCGTCAACAGAAGGTACTGCCGAAGCTCATCTGGTTTTCGTCGGCTTCTGCGGGCTGATCGATCCCCCGCGTCCCGAAGCGCGTGCCGCAGTCAGCACATGCCGCAGCGCCGGGATCCGCCCGGTGATGATTACCGGAGATCATGCCGTTACGGCGGCAGCCATCGCCGCCCGGTTGGGGATCCTGCAAAGGAACAATACCGTTATCAGCGGCAGCGAGCTTGACAACATGACGCAGCGGGAGCTGGAAAACAAAGTCCGGAGCTGCTCCGTATTTGCCCGCGTTTCTCCGGAGCACAAAGTGCGGATCGTTCGCGCTTTGCAGCAGAACGGCAATGTGGTGGCGATGACAGGAGATGGTGTGAACGATGCACCGGCGCTCAAAGCGGCCGACATTGGCTGTGCAATGGGGAAGACGGGAACGGATGTTGCAAAAAACGCATCGGACATGATCCTGACGGACGATAATTTTGCAACGATCGTCAGCGCAGTCAGTGAAGGACGCGGAATTTATTCCAATATCAGAAAAGCGGTGCATTTTCTGCTTTCCTGCAATATCGGCGAGATCATGACGGTTTTTGCCGCATTTTTGATGCGTTTACCATCACCGCTGCTGGCGATCCAGTTGTTATGGGTCAATCTGGTCACCGATTCGCTGCCGGCGCTGGCGCTTGGAGTCGAACCAAAGGACAGGGATGTAATGAATCGCCGGCCGCTGCCTGCCGGTCAGAGCCTGTTTGCCGGCGGTTTGTGGAAGCGGATCCTGCTGGAGGGCGGACTGATCGGCAGTCTTTCCTTGCTGGCGTTTGTCCTTGGAAGAACCTTTTACGACACAGCCGGTGCTGCGCCTGCGGTAGGGCGAACAATGACCTTTGCAGTACTCAGCATTTCTCAGCTGGTGCATGCGTTCAGTATGCGCAGTGAAGAATCGCTGTTCACAATCGGCGTTTTTTCCAACCGAAAAATGGTGGCTGCTTTTTTCGTCTGTATGCTGATGCAGGTCACTGTCATAACGATCCCGCCGTTGGCAGCGATTTTTAAAACCGTGCCGCTTTCTGCCTTTCAGTGGCTGCTGGTTTCTCTTTTGTCGTCAGTGCCGCTGGCTGCTGTCGAACTGGAGAAGGCGCTGATGCATCGTCGGCAGCAGAAAAAAAGAAGAAGGTAGATTTCTGCCGGAATTATTCCGTTTTTTCCGGTTCTGCAGCTTCTATGATAATGCGGTGATCCTCTTGCGTCAGGCGGAGCCGATTGCCGGAAACCCCAATGGAATTCAGCAGTTCGCGCGGGATCTGTACCCGGCCGGCACGATCCAGAACGGCATATTCTTCCTGTGTGTTCTCAAACAGATCGATGGTATCCAGCCGGTCTGCATAGCTCTGTTTTGTGATCA
>JAQXJH010000057.1 GCA_029008595.1 Bacillota bacterium | reverse complement strand
CATCTCGCTCTTTTTGGCAAGCGTATCGGCAACCAGATAATTCATGCGGAACATGTCGTTATACTGGCCGTTGCGTTCGCAGGCGGGCTTCAGGCGCTCCGCCAGAGCCGCGTAATGCGCATCCAGCGGCAGACCGTCGATGTTTTTGTCGCACAGTCCGGTCAGAATATCCTGCCACATCAGATATTTGGACGGATTGTAGGAGGTCATCGCGATATCGTCCACACCCGGGGTATTGTCCAACCCCTCCAGCGCAAGGAAGTCGTCGTAATTTGCGCCGGTAATGAATTCAAAGCGCTGTTTCAGCTTTTCATAATCGATGGTCTCGCTGTATCCGTGTTCGCCGTACAGCGCAAGCCCCAGCACATTGGTATTGTACAGGCATTCGGTGCCGTTGTCTCCCCAGATGGTGACGAACACTTCTCTGATGCCTTCGCGCTTGCAGGTATTCAGCGCCGCTTCGGTGCTTTTGAACGTGCGTTCCCAGTGCGGGCCGTAGCCGATCCACGTCCAGATTCCGCCGGCAAAAATCGGCTCGCCGAATTTGCGGTGGCGCGCAATGGAGGTTTCGTACGATTTTTCATCGTTGTGATAATAATCCCAGTAGACCAGCTGAACATCCTTCGGGCAGCAATCGACGATCTCCTGCGGAATATCGGTATCGCTGTAATAGCCAAGCCCGCTGAAGAACATGTCGCTCCACATCATCGGCTGCAGGCCAAGCTCGCGGACGATCGCCAGCACACGCTCGAGATGCATTTTCATGATCTCCTGCGGTTTCACAAAACCGTGCTTGTCCAGAAAAGCGCCGCGGCCAAGGTTATACGCCTCGTCCATACCGATATGGACGCGCTTGCTGCGGAACGGGCGGGTCGCTTCCACCAGCAGGTCACGGACGAACTGATATGTTTTTTCCTCATCCACCAGCAGGCAAACGTCGTTTTCACGAATCTCATCAAACACATGCCATTTCAGCACATCGACCAAATGTGCCAGCGTCTGGATGCAGGGGATCATTTCGATCCCGAACATATCGGCGTAATCGTCGCATTCACGGATATCGGCTTCGGAATAGCGCGCGCGCATATAGCCGAAATACGGCTGCGGCTTCACGTCGAAGCTGTCCTCGCAGTAGACCATGAACATATTCAGACCCATCTGCGCCATCTGGCGCAGCGTCTTCTTGATTTCGGACACCTTGATGACCGCATTGCCCTGAGAAACGTCAAACATCGGGCCGTTGAGCGTAAACTGCGGCTTTTCGTTCAGGCAGAATTCCGTTTCTCCGGCGGAAAGATGCTGCACCAGCAGGCTGAACGCGCGGAAAAAGTGGATCTTTCTGTCATATGTAATAACGCCCTCGCCGTTCTTCACGCAGACGGAAAGATCGGCTCCGTTCTTCTGGGTCACCGCGACCTTCATTCCGTCCCCGCACAGAACAACGTTCAGATCGCCGCAAAGCTCGCGGATCCCGGCCTGCAGTTCCTTGGGTTCACCAACAAAATTCAGCTTCATTTGTATTGATCATTCCTTTCAGTCTCTTCCGCAATTTATGCATCCGTTGCATTTATTCTAAAGGAATTCGCCCAAAAAAGCAAGATACAAGGCTGAAAACAATGAAAAATACATATAGAATCTTACATTTTTCCATAGTCCCGCCGGTTACAGCGGGCCGGATTTCCATTCGTCCTTAAATTCCGAACGGAACTCCAGCAGCTGAGCGGCAATCTGCGGCAGGCGTTCGGTCGTCATGCGCGAAACCGGCGCGGAAATGCTCACCGCGTAGCGGCAGCGGCCGGAGAAATCGGGCAGGGAAACGGCCACGCAGCGGACCCCCAGCTCATTTTCTTCCATATCGGTCGCATAGCCGACGCGGCATATCTGCTGCAGCTCGGCCTCAAAATCCTCCCATCGAACGATCGTGTGCGGCGTCAGAACACGGACGCGGCTCCTGTTCCATATTTCGTGCGCCTCGCGGCGGGAATCGCCCGCCAGCAGCGCCTTGCCCACCGCGGTGCAGTAAAGCGGCTGCGACATCCCGACGCGGGACACCATGCGGATGGAATTGACCGTCGGTTCCACTTTGTCGATATAGATGATGTGGTCGTCTTCGCGCTGCACCAGGTGGACGGTTTCTCCCGTCCGGGCGGCCAGACGCTCCAGGTACGGGCGAACCATCATCTGAAAATCGTTCTGCTCCAGCAGCCTTCCCGCAATACCGAGCAGCTTGTAGGTCAGGCGGTATTTTCCGCTTTCCTCCTGCCGGACATAGCCCAGCGCCGCAAGCGTGTTCAGCAGCCGGAACACCGTCGCCTTGTTCAGCTGCGTGGCAGCCGCCAGCTCCGTGACTCCCATGGTGCCCTGCAGTGCCAGCGTCTCCATCAGTGCGAACAGTCTCTGTGCCGCGCGCATCGTATTATTTTCTTCCATATTTCTCACCATGTTCCCGATCGAACCGTTCCGCAAACCCTGCCGCCGCGGCGGCGCCGGTTGATTTGCGCAAGATTTTTGCTTGTGTTCCCGGTCATTGTAGCACGATTTCAGGAATGTGGCAAGAAACACTTGACATCAATTCTTTTTTTGTTACAATAAACTTAGTTGTTTCATGTTTTAAAACGTTGTTTCATTCAATGAAACAACCATTTTCTTTGCAAAGCTGCTGATAAACCCTCCGCAGGCCGCTGCACAGCATGGTCTGCAGGGGTGAAAGAAAGGAACGGGATCATCCATGCAGGAAGTATTAAAACAAATCGAAGCGATCGGCATTGTTCCTGTGGTTAAGATCGACCATGCGGAGGACGCTGTCCCGCTGGCACAGGCGCTCTGCGACGGCGGTCTGCCCTGCGCCGAGGTCACTTTCCGCACTGCCGCAGCCGCAGATGCGATCAAGGCGATCTCCAAAGCGTTTCCGCAGATGCTCGTGGGAGCCGGAACGGTTCTGACGACCGAACAGGCGGACGCCGCTATGGCTGCCGGAGCGAAATTTCTGGTCAGCCCCGGGCTGAACCCCGACGTGGTCCGTTATTGCGTGGAAAAGGGTTACCCGATTGCCCCGGGCTGCGCAAACCCCAGCGACATTGAACAGGCTCTTGCGCTCGGGCTGGACGTTGTCAAGTTCTTTCCGGCAGAGGCTGCCGGAGGGCTGCCGATGATCAAAGCGATGAGCGCCCCCTACGGTTCGC
Source organism: Bacillota bacterium (assembly GCA_029008595.1). GTDB lineage: Bacteria > Bacillota > Clostridia > Oscillospirales > Acutalibacteraceae > CAKXIK01. The sequence goes on along the minus strand of JAQXJH010000057.1, from coordinate 6,629 downwards.
TCAAGTTCATGCCGACCGGCGGCATCAACGCTTCCAACCTGAACACCTATCTCGATTTCCCGAAGATCCTTGCCTGCGGCGGCAGCTGGATGGTCAAGGCTGACCTGATCAACAGCGGCGACTTTGACGGCATCCGCGCTCTGACACGCCAGGCCGTGGAGGAAATGCTCGGCTTTACGGTGGCTCATGTTGGCATCAACTGCGATTCTGCCGAAGAGGCCCGCACCGTTTCCGGCAGCTTTGCTTCGCTGTTCGGCTTTGCCGCAAAAGAAGGCAACAGCTCCGTTTTCGCCGGCACCGGCATTGAAGTCATGAAGAACGGCGGCCTCGGTGCAAAAGGCCACATCGCCGTGCGCACCAATTACCTCAACCGCGCCATCGCTTATCTGGAGCGCCAGGGCATCCGCTTTAATCAGGATTCTGCCAAGTTCAACGCCAAGGGACAGATGGTCGCCATTTACCTTGCCGACGAGATCGGCGGCTTCGCCGTTCATCTGGTTCAGAAATAAAAGAAAGGGACGAAAACGACTATGAAAAGAATCGTAACCTTCGGCGAACTGATGGTTCGCCTGCAGCCCTATAATTACGAACGCTTTGTTCAGGCCGATCATCTGGAGTTCACGTTCGGCGGCGGCGAAGCCAACGTTGCCGTTTCGCTTGCCAATTACGGAATGGATGCCGCTTTTGTCACCAAGCTGCCGGCACACGCCATCGGCCAGTGCGCAGTCAACAGCCTGCGCCGCTACGGCGTTGATACCAGCCTGATCACCCGCGGCGGCAACCGCGTCGGCATCTATTACAACGAAAAGGGCGCTGCCCAGCGGCCGAGCGTCTGCATTTATGACCGCGCGCATTCTGCCATTGCGGAAGCCACGACTGCCGATTTTGACTGGGACAAGATCTTTGAAGGCGTCGACTGGTTCCACTTTACCGGCATTACTCCCGCGCTCGGCCCGAATGTGGTCGAGATCTGCCGCGAAGCCTGCAAGGCTGCAAAAGCGCACGGCGTCAAGATCAGCTGCGATCTGAACTACCGCGGCAAACTCTGGACCCGCGACGAAGCGCGCGCCGCAATGACCGATCTTTGCCAGTACGTCGACGTCTGCATTTCCAACGAAGAAGACGCGAAGGACGTTTTCGGCATCGAAGCGGAAAACACCGATATCGACAGCGGCAAGCTGAACACCGAAGGCTACAAGAGCGTTGCAAAACAGCTGGCGGACAAATTCGGTTTTGAAAAAGTTGCGATCACTCTGCGCGAAAGCCACAGCGCATTTGATAACGACTGGAGCGCCATGCTTTACGACGTCGCCTCCGGCGAGTATTGCTTCTCCAAAAAATACAGCCTGCATATCATCGACCGCATCGGCGGCGGCGACAGCTTTGGCGGCGGGCTGATCTACTCTCTGCTCAGCGGCAAGTCCACACAGGAGGCCGTTGAATTTGCAGTTGCAGCCAGCGCGCTGAAGCATTCGGTGGAAGGCGACTACAACATGATGACCGTTTCCGAAGTGGAAAAACTGGCGGGCGGCAACGGTTCCGGCCGCGTCCAGCGCTGATTCTGTTTTCCTCCTGATACCGCGGAGTGACTCCCGCGGACTTTTCCTCTTGATTCTGCCGGCAGCCTTTCACTGCCGGCAGTTTTTATTTTGATTGACCGAAGTTGGAAGTTATCTTATAATAGACAAAGAACCATCCCAGGCAGCAGGAGCGTTCCTGTGTTGAGGGATGCATTTTTTCAGAACGGAGCTGCCGACGCGATGAAGCTGATCCATCTTTCCGATCTGCACCTTGGCAAACGGGTAAACGAAGTGCCGATGCTGGACGACCAGAAATTTATTCTTTCCCAGATCCTTCAGATCACGGACGATGAGCAGCCGGACTGCGTGCTGATCGCCGGAGATATTTGGGACAAGCCGCTTCCGGGCGCGGATGCCGTTGCGGTGTTTGACGATTTTCTGGTGCAGCTGGCAAAGCGCGGGCTTGCCGTGTTTCTGATCCCCGGCAATCACGATTCTGCCGAACGCGTTTCCTTCGGCGGTCGGCTGATGGAAAAAAGCGGCGTCTGCCCGGCGCGCCCCTATGACGGAACGCTGACACCGGTCGTATTGAACGACTCGTTCGGCAGCGTGTTCTTTTACCTGCTGCCGTATATCAAGCCCATACAGGTCCGGCGCTTTTTCCCGGACGAAACCATTGAAAACACGAACGACGCGGTGCGTGCGGCTTTACAGCAGGCCGCGCCCGATCCCAACGCACGCAATGTCCTGCTGGCACACCAGTTTGTAACGGGCGCTGCTGTCTGCGATTCCGAGGAGGTATCCGTCGGCGGCAGCGACAACGTGGACGCCGCGCTTTTTGCTCCCTTTGATTATACTGCGCTTGGCCATATTCACAATCCGCAGCAGATTTCCCGCCCGGAGATCCGCTATTGCGGCACTCCGCTGAAATATTCCTTTTCCGAGGCAAACCACGAAAAATCAGTGACCGTCGTCGAACTGCGGGAAAAGGGCGATGTGCAGCTGCACACCGTTCCGCTGCGGCCGCGGCACGACCTGCGGGAGATCCGCGGAAGCTACGACGAAGTGACCGCCAAAAGCTTTTACGACCGCTTTGACCGTGAGGATTATCTGCATGTGACGCTGACCGACGAGGAGGATATTCCCGACGCGATCGGCAAGCTGCGGACGGTTTATCCGAACCTGATGAAGCTGGATTACGACAACTGCCGGACGCGCAGCTCGGCGGATTTTTCCCGGAGCACACGGGCGGAACAGAAAACGCCGGTTCAGCTTCTGGCCGAATTCTATCAGCAGCAGAACGGTCAGGCGCTGCAGCCGCAGCAGGCAGCCTTTGCCGAAGAGCTGATCGAAAAGATCTGGAACACACCGTAGATCCGCTCCTGCACCCGCACCCGGTGAAAATCACCGGTGTTCTGAACCATCAGGTCATTTTCAGAAAGGAGAGCCTGCATGCGCCCGATCAGACTGACGATCTCCGGCTTTGGCCCTTACGCCGGCAAAACCGAGATCGATTTTGAAAAACTCGGCTCCAGCGGCCTTTATTTGATCACCGGAGATACCGGCGCCGGCAAAACCACGATTTTTGACGCCATTGCCTATGCCCTGTACGGCGAAGCGAGCGGCGCAAACCGCAGCGCCGACATGCTGCGGAGCAAATATGCGCTGCCCGAAACGCCGACGTTCGTGCAGCTTGTGTTTTCCTGCCGCGAACAGCTTTTCACCGTACGCCGCAGTCCGGAATATGAACGCCCCGCCAAACGGGGCGATAAACAGGTTCTTCAGAAGGCGGAAGCCGCGCTGATTTATCCGGACGGGCATACGGTCGACCGCACCGCGCGCGAAGTTACCCGTGCCGTCGAAGAGCTGCTCGGCCTCAGCCGCGACCAGTTCGCGCAGATCTCGATGATCGCGCAGGGCGATTTTCTCCGGCTGCTGCTGGCCCCGACCGAGGAGCGGCAAAAAATTTTCCGTCAGATCTTCAAAACCGACCGCTATGAGACGCTGCAGAAGCAGCTCAGGGACGAAACGCTGCAGCTGGAACGCGAATGCAGCGGTCTGCGCGCTTCGGTTCGCCATGAACTGCAGTCGGTGACCTGCAGCGCAGATGATTTTTCCTTTTCCGCTTCGCTTGCGGAGGCAAAAGACGACCGCCTGCCGATGGAGGAAACACTTGCCCTGATTTCAGAGATTCTGGAAGCGGATGACCAGCGGCTCAGCAGTACACAAAAAAAGCTTGCCGAAACCGGCAGAAAGACCGAAGAGGCAAATCAGGCGCTCGGCAAAGCAAGAGAGCGGCAGAACGCCGCGCTGGAACTGAAACAGGCGCAGGAAAGGCTGAGCGCTCTCCTGCCGCAGCAAACACAGCTGGAAAATGCGCTGAATCAGGAAAAGCAGCGGCAGCCGGAACGCGAACGCCTGACCAAACAGTCCGCAGAGATCGGCGCTTCCCTTGTCCGGTACGACAGGCTGGACGCGCTTTCGCTCAGCATCCGGAACAGCGGCAGGCAGGCCGCCGCGCTGGCAGAGACGATCGCGGCGCAAAGCGAGCAGCTGATGCGGCAGCGCAAAATGCTGGAGGATCAGAAGAAAGAACACGACCGGCTGAAAAACACCGCCGCAGAGCTGGAGCAGCTGAAACAGCAGCAATCCGAGCTGGCGCGGCGGCAGAATGACCTGCAGAAGCTGATGGAGGATCTGCAGAAGCGCGACAGCAAGGCAGCGGAATATCAAAAAGCATGCTCGGTATACCGGACGGCGCTGCAGGAATGCGACCGGACAGCCCGCGAATATGAAGCGATGCACCACGCGTTTCTGAACGCGCAGGCCGGGCTGCTGGCCGAAGGCCTGACCGAAGGCATTCCCTGCCCCGTCTGCGGCGCCGTTCATCATCCTTCTCCCGCGGCGCTGCAGCAGAACGCGCCGGACAAGACTTTGCTCGACCGCGCCCGAAAAGCGGCGGACGACTGCCGCAAAACAGCCGAGGAGCGCTCTCTGACCGCCAACGGATTGCTCAGCGAGGGCAAGGCGCTTCGCGAAGAGATCCTCCGCAAAGCCGCTCTGCTCTTTCCCGGGATGCTCCTGCCGGAAAACGCCTCTGCACAGCAGCTTTCCGAGCTGGCGGCAGCCTGTCGTCGGGAGCAGAGCGAACTGGCAGACATGGCATCCGGAATCAAGGACCAGCTGACCGAAAAGCTGACGCAGCTGGAACGGTTCCGCAGACTGGAAAGCGTGATTCCTCAAACGGAACATACGATCCGCGGCGAAGAACAGCGCCTGCAGCAAAACGAATTGCAGCAGACCGCTTTGCAGACGCAGTACCGGGCCGATCAGGAGGAATGCCGAAAGCTTTCCGCCGAGCTGGCCTACCCCTCAAAGGCGGAGGCACAGAAAGCGATCACACTGCTGGAGGCGCAGCGCCGCCGGATGGATGCCGCTTTGGAGGCCGCTCAGAAGCAGTACGATGCCTGCCGGCAAAACATCAGCGGGCTGAACGGGCGGATCGATTCCCTGCAAAGTCAGCTGCAAAACACAGAAATCCCCGACGCTTCCGTGCTGCAGGCGCAGCTCCGGCAGCTGGATGATACAAAACGGGCGGCTTCGGAGGAAGAAAAACGCCTCACGCTGCGGATCGCCCGGAACCGCGAAGCGCTGCAGAACATGCGATCGACCGGAGACAGCCTTGCGCAAAAGGAAGACCGCATCCGCTGGATCGGCAATCTGGCGGACACAGTCAACGGGAATCTGGCGGGCAAGGAAAAGATCACGCTGGAGACCTATATCCAGATGAACTATTTCGAACGCATTTTAAGCCGCGCCAACACGCGATTTATGATGATGTCCGGCGGCCAGTACGAACTGCGCAGGCGGATCCAGGCGGAAAACAACCGCAGCAAAAGCGGGCTGGAGCTTGACGTTCTGGATCATTACAACGGAACCCTGCGCAGCGTCAAAACGCTTTCCGGCGGCGAATCCTTTCTCGCTTCGCTTTCCCTTGCGCTCGGCCTGGCGGATGAGATCCAGTCCGCTGCCGGCGGCATCCGGCTGGACACGCTGTTTGTGGACGAAGGCTTCGGTTCGCTGGACGAAGATACGCTGGAACAGGCGATCCGGGCGTTGCTCAGCCTGACGGAAAGCAACCGGCTGGTCGGCATCATCTCTCATGTTTCCGAGCTGAAGGAACGCATTGAAAAGCAGATCGTCGTCACAAAAGAGCGGGAAGGCGGCAGCCGCGCCGAAGTGGTCATATAAAATATGCAAACACTGCATCTTCCCTCCCTCAACACAAAACCTGCCGACAAAATCGCAAGGATTCTGCCGGCAGGTTTTTTCAAAAATCAAAACGAAAGAAGGATCGCCCCAATGAACACACCAACGCTGGAAACAAAGCGGCTGATTCTCAGAAAATTCACCGAAAACGATCTTGCCGCTCTTTATCAGATCCTCAGCGACGAGGAGGTCAATCGTTTTTTGCCGTGGTTCCCTCTGCAATCCATGGAGGAGACAAAGGCATTTTTTGAAGAAAGATATCTGAAAGAGTATGATAAGCCCATCGCTTACCGGTACGCCGTCTGCCTCAAAAGCGACAATATTCCAGTTGGATATATTGGTATCAGCACAAACGACAGCTTCGACCTCGGCTACGGGCTGCGCAAAGAGTTCTGGCGCAACGGCATCACCCGCGAAGCGGGCGCTGCTCTTGTGGAACAGGCCAGGCGGGACGGGCTGCCGTATCTGACGGCGACGCACGACGTGAACAATCCCCGGAGCGGCAACGTGATGAAAGCGCTGGGAATGCATTATCAATACTCTTACAACGAGTTCTGGCTGCCGAAAAAATTTTTCGTCACCTTCAGAATGTATCAGTTGAATCTGGACGGTAACGACGGACGGGTCTATCAAAAGTATTGGGATCAATATCCCGATCATTTTATCGAAAAGCTGTGACCATGCTGCCCTGTTTTTCGGCCGAAGCTCAGTCGCGGGCCTTGTTCTGAAACAGATAGGTGACAAAAAAGACCGCCGAAGCCAGGATCACGATCATCGGGCCGGAAGGGATATTGGCATAATACGAAACGATCAGCCCTGTCAGACCGGAAAAGAACGAAA
>JAQXJH010000056.1 GCA_029008595.1 Bacillota bacterium | reverse complement strand
AAACAAAGGGAGCATTGTCCTCCTGCGCGCCGAGGATCTCCGGTTCGGTAAAGGCGATCGTCTTCAGGTCGGCGTCGATGCGGATGATGAGTGAAGAGGCGGTCACGCCGACCGGAATGGTGAGGGTGCCGGAGAGCGGGGCACTGTCCCGAGCGTCGAGGAGACCGGCGGGTTTTCCGTCGGCCAGGATCCGGACGCAGGGAACCTCGGCGCCGTCGGCAAGGGTCAGGCGTACAGCGCCGACAAAGGACGGCCCGGAAAGCTCCAGCGACACATCCACGCCGGTATCGTAGACGGTATCCCAGTTCCAGGTGCAGACGCCGTTTTCTGCGCTGTCCGGCGGAAAGGGAATGGTGGTGCCGCGATGGAAAAACAGAGGAGAAGCGGAAAGACGGCCGATATACATAGTTTTCATGATCCTTTCAGATGATTTTATAGCAGGCGGAGCCGGGCTTTCCGGCAAAACAGAAAGGAACCGCCATTGAGACCTGAAAAAACAAAAAGGAAGATTCCGGAGTTTTCTTTCTCTCTATATATATTCCAGAAAGCATTCTTTGTCAATCGGTTTCAGAAAAAAGATTTTCCGGCCGGAGGCACGGAACGAAAGAAGCTTTGCAAGAAAGTGCGGCGTTTTTTGTGAAATACTTGACAAACAGAGCGGAATAGCATATAATCCTTTCAAAATGTATCATATGATACATTTTGAAAGGATTTTGGTCGTGCGGACAATTCAAAAACAGGAAAAGCTGAATCAGAAGCTCAGGGAGACCTTTTTGTTTTGCGGCGGGGCGGAGGATTGCGCCGACGATGCGGTAAACAGTGGGCAGAGCGAATTTATTCTGTTTGAAGCGGGCGAAGCGATCTATTCCGTTGAAAAATACCGCCACGCAGTAGCGTTCCTGTTTTCCGGCGAAGCAGTCGCTTACCGGCCGTATGCCGGAGGGAACCGGGTGGTGCTCAACCGTTTTTCGGCCGGCGCCATGTTCGGAATGGCGGCGGTATTCGTGAAGAGCGAACGCTATGTCACCGAGGTCATAGCGCGGAAAGAGTGCCGGGTGCTGTTTCTGCCGCAGGAGCTGCTCAGCGCGCTGTTTGCCAGAAAATCGTGTATTGCGGAACGGTATATCGCGTTTCTTTCGGGCAGGATCGAATATCTGAACCGGCGGATCGCTGAATTCACGGCCGGAGAGGCGGAAAACCGGCTGGCATTTTATCTTTGTGAGCTGGCGGAAACGCAGGGAGAGCGGCTGACGCTTCCCTGTTCCGTAACAGCGCTCTGCGAAATGCTGGATCTCGGCCGTGCCTCTCTTTACCGCGCGTTCGACAGCCTGACGGAGAGCGGAGCGGTTGAACGCAGCGGAAAAACCGTTCACATCTGCAGCATGGAAAAGCTTCGGGCTGCCTGCTGCCGGGGTGCGCACGAGAATCTGACGGATCTTGAGCATGGGAAAGGATTGGATGACGAATGAAAAAAACAAAACGTTTTCTGGCGGCGCTGCTGGCGGCCGCCATGGTTGCAGGCTTTGCTGCGGGCTGCGCTCCGGCGCAGAGTTCTTCCGGGCAGCAGTCCGGTGAAGAGGCTTCGTCACAGGCGGTCTCTTCCGAAGCCGTTTCTTCTTCCGGGGAGAAAACAGCGATCCGGATCGCCGGGCTGAAAGGCCCAACCGGCTTCGGTATGGTAAAGCTGATGCAGGATGCGGAAAACGGAACGGCTGCCAACGATTACACCTTTACGCTGGCGGGTTCTCCGGATGAGGTCACCGGAAAGCTGATCAACGGAGAACTGGATGTTGCCGCGCTGCCCACAAATCTGGCCGCGGTGCTTTACAACAAAACGGACGGAAACATTCAGCTGATGGCGCTCAATACGCTCGGTATGCTTTATATCGTCACCAAAGGCACCGAGATCACCTCGCTTGAGGAACTGAAGGGCAAAACCGTTTATTCCACCGGGCAGGGCTCTCTGCCGGAATATGCGCTGAATTATATTCTGACACAGAACGGGATCGACCCCGAAAAGGACGTCACGGTGGAATATCTTTCCGAACACAGCGAGCTGGCGGCCCGCGTTCTGAGTACGGAAGAACCGATCATTGCCGTGCTGCCGCAGCCGTTTGTCACGCAGGTGACCGTAAAGGATCCGTCGGTGAAAATTGCGCTGGATCTGACGGAGGAGTGGGACAAGGCTGTGGACGGTAAAAGCGTGCTTTCCATGGGATGTCTGGTAGTCCGCAGGGACTTTGCCGAAGCAAACAAGGACGCTGTCAGCGCATTTCTGGAGGAATACCGGCAATCCGTTGCCTATACGACGGAAAACCCCGCAGAGGCTTCCCGGCTGATCGAGCAGTATGAAATCGTGGCCAGCGCCGCTGTTGCGGAAAAAGCGATCCCGAATTGCCACATGGTCTATCTTGACGGGGATGAAATGAAGAGCAAGACGCAGGATCTGTTCCAGGTTCTGTTTGACGCAAACCCGAAATCGATTGGAGGAAGTCTGCCGGATGACGACTTCTACTATCAGAAGTAAGCAAGGCTCAAAAATAAAAAAAGGGCTGCGCACTGCGGCCGCGGCGCTCTTCTGGCTGGCGGTCTGGCAGTGCGCTGCCTTTTTTGTCGGCAAAGAGGTGCTGATCCCTTCTCCTGCGCAGGTGCTGCTCCGGCTCTGGCAGCTGGCGGGGCAGGCGGAATTCTGGATCACGGCGTTCTCCTCGCTTTGGCGGGTGCTGCTGGGGTTTGCGGCAGCGCTGGCGGCCGGCGTTCTGCTGGCGGTGCTGACGGCGGCCTCCCGCGTCTGCCGCTCGCTGCTGCAGCCGCTGGTTTTCGTCATCCGGGCGACTCCGGTTGCTTCTTTTATCATTCTGGCGCTGGTATGGCTGCAAAGCGCCCGTGTTCCGGTGTTCATTTCGTTTTTGACGGTGGTGCCGATCGTTTGGGCCAATGTGGAAAGCGGGATCCTGCAGACGGACGGCAGACTGCTGGAAATGGCGCGGCTTTACCGCTTTTCCCGCAGAAAAACGCTGCGGAACATTTATCTTCCGTCGGTTCAGCCGTATTTTCTCAGCGCTTTTACCACGGGGCTGGGCTTTGCGTGGAAATCCGGCATTGCGGCCGAGGTGATCGCCAACACGCGCCGCTCGATCGGCGGACAGATCTACAGCGCAAAGGTCTATCTGGAAACGACGGACCTGTTTGCGTGGACGCTGGTGGTGATCGCGCTGAGCATGCTGCTGGAAAAACTGCTTGTTCATGCGGTTCTGCGGCTGACGAAGCGGCGGAGAGGAGGAACCGACGGATGATCCGGCTGAAAAACGTGGAAAAACGGTTTGGAGATCAGACCGTTCTCCGTGGTGTGAATGCGGAGTTTTCCGCAGGGATCACAGCGCTGCTCGGCGCTTCGGGCGGCGGAAAAACAACGCTGCTGCGGCTGATCGCCGGGCTGGAAACACCGGACGCCGGAACCGTGAGCGGAACAGAAGGAAAAAAGATCTGTTTTCTGTTTCAGGAGCCGCGTCTGCTCCCGTGGCTGACCGCGGGGCAGAATGTGCAGGCGGTTCAGGAAAAGCATCCTTCGGTCAGCGCAGCGGAATGGCTGGAACGGGTCGGCCTTTCCGGTGCGGAAAACAAGTTTCCGGCGGAGCTTTCCGGCGGGATGCGTCAGCGCGCAGCATTGGCCCGGGCGCTGGCGTTCGGCGGGGACTGCTTTTTGCTGGACGAACCGTTCAAGGAGATCGATGCGGCGGCAAAATCACTGCTGTTTCCGCTGCTGAAACGCGAAACGGCGGGGAAGCCGGTCATTCTTGTGACGCATTCCGAAGAAGAGGCGCGCCTGCTGTGCGGCCGTATTTTCCGGTTGGAAAACGGCGTATTGCAGCCGGACGGGCCGGGATCGCTTCTGCCAGAGACGGCGGCAGGGGATTGAGTTCAGTTTTTTGCGGCAGCCGGAACAAGGATCCCGAGGCGGCTCAGCGCGTCGGTGATCCGCAGAAAGGCGGCCTTGTCCGGCACACGGATCGTATGAAAATGGAATCCGCCGGTCAGGTCGCAGAGCTGGTTGGCGTGAGCCTGTTCCGCTTTGGCAATGAATTCGTCGGCGTCATACCGCGAGCGGATGTTCAGATCCGCGCTGATCTGCCCGTAGAGCGGGTGCTCTACCACAACGTTGACGACCGATCCGCCGTGATCGACGACCGCGTAAAATTCATCTCGAATCTGATCCATGCGGTGGCAGCAGGCGATACTTTCCAGAAGGCCGGGGGCAGACTCTTTTTCCAACGAATACCCGCGGGAGGTTGCAAGAATTTTTTTGCCGTTGGCGCGAAGAATCGCAATGTCTGAAACGATCACCTGCCGCGTGACGCCAAAGCGGGCAGCAAGCGCCGCTGCCGGAACGCAGCCTTCGCTCTGCGCCAGAACCTGAAGAATGTTTGCCCGCCGTTCCAGATGATTCATATGCACCGCAGCTCCTTTGCTTCCGGAATGCTCCGGAAAAAGTGACGTTCCGGCTGCGCCCGCGGGGCTGCAGCCTTATTTTTTTATTATAGCATAACCCAAAAGCGCATTCAATATTGACAGAACAAAGAAGATGTGTATAATAGTGTATATACACATAAATACAACGATTTTGCGAAAGGATGAACGGCAATGCAGAAGAAAAAATGCGCGGTCTTAGTGGTGGACATGCTGAATGATTTTGTAACGGGAGCGCTGAAGTGCGACCGCGGGCTTGCGATCGTGCCGAAAACGGCCGAGCTGCTGCGTGCGGCGCGCGCAAAGGGTGTCCCGGTCATTTTCTGCAATGATGCGCATCTGAAGGATGTGGATCATGAGCTGAAGCTTTGGGGAGACCATGCCATCGCAGGCACGAAGGGGGCGGAGGTCATTCCGGAACTGGAGCTTTGCGCACAGGATTACGTAGTGCCGAAGCGCCGTTACAGCGGTTTTTTCCATACGGATCTTGACCTGCTGCTGCGCGAGCTGGGCGTGGATACCGTGATCATGACCGGGCTGCACACACATATGTGCGTGCGCCATACTTCGGCGGATGCCTATCAGCTGGGGTACAGCGTCGTTGTGGCGAAGGACGCAACGGATTCCTTTACGGCGGAGGACTACGAAGCCGGGCTGAAATATCTGAAGGATGTTTACGGCGCGGAGATCAGCGATGTGGACTCTCTGGCTGCCTCCTTCTGATTGACAGACAGAAAAAAGCGGAAAGCACGGAGAAGTCTGCGGCTTTCTGCTTTTTTTGTGCGCACGCAGACGGCGGAACCGTGTCCGGCGATCTTTTATGATAACAGAATTATCACATTCCGCATTATTTGCGGATTTCGATGGAAATGCACCGCGCAGTGTGTTATACTGATTCTGTTGCTTCCGGCAGCGGCCGAAGCGGAAAGGACGGAACCGTTTGTGGATAAGAAAAAACTGCTCTTGAATGCATCCAACTTTTTAAAATATTTTTTGTTTGCGGCGGCTGTGATCGTTTTTTACAAGACGGTGGACAATCTCGGCCCGATCTTTGCCTCCATCGTCTGTTTCTTTTCCTTTTTTGCGCCGCTGCTGGGCGCGCTGCTGCTGGTGTTCTTTCTGCGAAGACCGGCCGGCTGGCTGGAAAGAAAATTTGCGGCCTGCCGTCTGCCGTTCCTGCGCCGTTTTGCGCGCGGCTTCGGGGTGCTGGTCGTTTATCTGGGGCTGTTCGCCGTTGTCGGAGTGATCATCGGTTCGCTGCTGCCGATGCTGATCTCCGGATTGGGGGAATTCATCGGGCAGATCCCGACCTATCTGAAAAGCCTGCAGAATTATGCGGCCGAGATCCGGCAGAGCGACAATCCGCTGGCAGGCTGGAGCCTCTGGAATTGGGTGGGCGATCTGACGGCAGATAAGCTGCTGGGATATCTCCCGGCATTTGACGGTGAAAATATTGCTTCCTATCTCAACGGCGCCAAAAACATTTCTTCCACGCTGCTGAATATTTTTATTTCGGTGGTCCTTTCCGTCTACATTCTGCTGGAGCGGAAAATGCTGTGGAATTTTGTCCGCCGAGTGGTGCGCCTGTTCGGCAAGCCGGCGGCGGTGAAACGGTGCGCAGAATATCTGCGGTCTGCCAATACCATTGTGTTCCGCTATTTTTTCGGCCAGCTTTGCGATTCGCTGATCGTGAGCGTGCTGGCGGCCATTATTCTGACGCTCCTCGGCGTGCCGTACGGCATCGTGCTGGGATTTCTGTTCGGAATGTTTAACCTGATCCCGTATTTCGGCCCGATCTTCATCTTTTTTGTTGTTATTCTCATCACGTTCCTTTCCTGCGGATGGATGACGGCGCTCTGGGCGGCGATTCTGCTGCTGGTGATGCAGCAGCTCGACGCCAACATCATGAACCCGAAGATTCTGGGCACCACACTGGATATCAGTCCATTCTGGGTGATCCTTTCGGTAACCATCGGCGGGGACCTGTTTGGGATGGCCGGCATGCTGTTCAGCGTCCCGGTGTTCGCGGTGATCCGGATGCTGGTGCTGGATTGTATGGACTACCGGGAAAAGAAAAAAGAAGATGCCCTGTGTCCGGAAAAAGCCCCGGAACAGGAGGACGCCCCGGACGCCGGTGCTGCAGAAAAAGAAAATCCCCCGGCGGAAACGGTACCGCCGGAGGAAAACGGGCAGGATCAATGAGGCGCAGCAGCGTACTCAGGCCTGCCGCTGCAAAAAATCGATGACGTCCCGCAGCGTCTGCCCTTTGCCGCGGAGCAGGGAGAGCGTCTGCGCATCCGGCTCTACCAGATCCGGCACCATGAACGGCTGCAGTCCGCCGTTGAAGGCGGCGCGGATCCCGTTGAGAGAGTCCTCCAGGGCAAGGCAGTTTTCCGGTGCTTCGCCGAGCATCCCGCAGGCCTTGAGAAAAACGTCGGGAAACGGCTTGCCGCGCGAAACCATGTCGCCGGTGGCAATGGCGTCAAACCGGTCGGTCACGCCCGCCATGGAAAAGTATTGCATGGCGCGTTCCCGGTGCGTGGAGGTGGCGACAGCGCGGCGGTAACCGTTCTGTTCCAGAAAATCGAGCAGATCGTAAAGCCCCGGCTTTACCGGAAGCCCTTCCTTTGCGATGATGGAATCCATAATTTCGACCCGGCGGGCAAAAAAACGTTCGCAGGGAAAATCTTTTCCGCAGGTTTCGCGCAGCATCAGGCTGATCTCCTCCCGGCTGCGCCCGAACGCGAAATTGATCAGCTCTTCTCCGTTGTCGGTTCCGCATTCCTTTCCGGCGATCCCCCATGCGGTTTTGGAGATCCGTTCGGTATCGAACATCAGTCCGTCCATATCAAAAATAACTGCGCGGATCATTTGCAAGCATCCCTTTCTTTTGCTCTGATTTTTTCAGTATAGCGGATTCCGCGGAAAAAGAAAAGAGCGGAAGAGGATTTTTCTCCTGTATTTTTTGAATGACGTACTTATATAGAAACAAAGAAAGAGAAGGAGTATCTTTATGCTGAAATTTCATGACGGAGATAAAATTCTGTTTACCGGAGATTCCGTGACCGATTCGGGGCGCGGCCGCCCGGTGGGCGAAGGTTTGTGGGAAGGTGTGGGCAACGGCTATGTGCGTTCTGTCGACACAATTCTCAACGTCTGTTACCCGGAACTTCTGCTGCATATCTGTAATACCGGAACCAGCGGAAACACTTCGCGTGACCTTGCGGAACGCTGGCAGGCAGAAGTGCTTGACCTTGCTCCGGATTATCTTGTGATGTGCATTGGTTTCAACGACGTCTGGCGTCAGTTCGACTCTCCCGCATGCCGTAATCAGCAGGTATCACCAGAAGAATACCGCGAAAACCTGATCCGGATGATCGATTCCGCAAAGCCGAAGGTCAGGGAAATGATCCTGATGACGCCATATTATATGGAGCCGTGTCGCGAGGATCGAATGCGCGCTCGTATGGACGAGTACCGCGCGATCATGCTGGCAGTCGCCGAGGAAAAGGGAGTTTGCTGTATTGATCTGCAGAAGGAATTCGATGATTACCTGCAGTACCGTCATTCGTCATATCTGACCTGGGACCGAATTCATCCGGGCTGGATCGGAAGCCTGATCATTGCGCGTGCGTTTCTGCGTGCGGTCGGTTTTGACCGTGCGGTGGTCTGAAATTTTTGCAAAACAAAACGGCGCTCTGCCGCTGAATCATTGTTTTACACAGCCCGGGCCGGGAAAACAGGCCCGGGCATTTTGCTGTGCAGACGGCAGAATGGTATTTTCAGCGCAAAACCAAAAAAACAGTTCCCTTTTTGCATCAGAGGTGCTATAATAAGCTTGTATCTTCCAAAGGATACAGTGCAGTTCCCTTGTATTTCTTTTTTTGATTACTATTTCTTGCTTGATTTTGATATTTTTGCGGCGTTTTGATGCGTTATTCCCTGTCCGCGCGGGCAATACTACTGCTGGTGTTCTGTGCGCGGATCCAAGTACAAAAAGAGGAGTTGTTCCGGTTGGAAAAAATTATAATAAACGGAGGCCGAAAACTCAACGGAGAGATCCCGGTCAGCGGGGCAAAAAATGCGGCGGTTGCAATCATTCCTGCGGTCGTGCTTTGCGACGAACCGTGCAGGATCGAAAATATCCCGAATATCAGCGATGTTTCCATCATGATCCACATTCTCAGCGAGCTTGGCGCACAGGTGAAAATGATCTCGGATTCCGCGGTGGAGATCAATCCCCGCTTTATTTCAAAGCCGGTGGCTTCCTATGAACTGCTCAAACATATGCGCGCATCGTATTATCTGCTGGGCGCTCTGTTGGGGCGCTTCGGCCGGGCGGAGGTTTCCATGCCCGGCGGATGCGATTTCGGCGTCCGCCCGATCGACCAGCATTTGAAGGGTTTTGCGGCGCTTGGCGCCGAATGCGCGATCCGGCAGGGAATGATCAGCGTGGAAGCCAGGGAACTGACCGGCAGTCAGGTGTATCTGGATGTGGTATCGGTCGGGGCAACGGTCAATATCATGCTGGCGGCGTCCAAAGCGAAAGGGCTGACGGTGATCGAAAATGCAGCCAAGGAGCCGCATATTGTAGACCTGGCAAACTTTCTGAACTCCATGGGGGCCGATATCCGCGGCGCAGGAACAGATGTGATCAAGATCTACGGCGTGGAGCATCTGACCGGGACGACGTATTCCATCATTCCCGATCAGATCGAAGCCGGAACGTATATGGCTGCTGCTGCGGCGGCAGGCGGCAGCGTGCTGATCAAAAACGTGATCCCGAAGCATCTCGATTCGATCACGGCAAAGCTGGAGGAAATGGGCGTCGGCGTGGAGGAATACGACGATTCCATCCGGATCACCCGGGAAGGTCCGCTGCACCGCTGCAATATCAAAACAATGCCGCACCCCGGTTTTCCTACCGACATGCAGCCGCAGATCGCCGTGCTGCTCGCGCTGGCGGACGGCACCAGTATTCTGACCGAGGCTGTTTGGGATAACCGTTTCCGCTATGTGGAGGAGCTGCGCAGAATGGGCGCGCAGGCTTCGGTGGACGGCAAGATCGCCGTTTTTGAAGGCGTTCCGGAACTGACCGGCGCGCAAGTGCGCGCAACGGATCTGCGCGCGGGAGCCGCCATGATCATTGCAGGGCTTGCCGCGCATGGCGTAACGCAGGTGGAGGATGTTTTCTATATCGACCGCGGTTACGAACATATTGTGGAAAAGCTGGCGGCCGTGGGAGCCGATATCCGCCGGGTGGAGGTTCGCGAAGAGCCTGGCATCCCGAAGGCGCTCTGAAAAAAGAAAATTCTGCTTTCAAAGCATCGGCAGGAGTGACCGGGATATCCGCAGGAACGGCTGGCGGATCCGGCGCCCCTGCTTTTATTTTTCGGAAAGGAGAAAACACACGGCGATGGAACGAACGATTCTGCATTGCGACTGCAACGGTTTTTTTGCTTCGGTCGAATGTGTCCGCCGCCCGGAGCTGCGCACGGTGCCGATGGCGGTGTGCGGCGATCCGGAAAACCGGCACGGCATTATTCTGGCCAAAAACGAGCTTGCCAAACGGTTCGGCGTTGCAACGGCGGAAACGATCTGGCAGGCAAAGAAAAAGTGTCCGCAGCTGGTGCTGGTTGCGCCGCATCATGAGGAATATGCCCGCTATTCCCGTTTGGTCAACGCCATTTACCAGCAGTATACCGACCGCGTGGAGCCGTTTGGGATCGACGAATCGTGGCTGGACGTTACGGGCTGCGAAGCGCTGTTCGGCGACGGAGAGACGATCGCCGCCGCGCTGCGCCGCCGGGTGCGGGAGGAGACAGGGCTGACGATCTCGGTGGGAGTGTCGTTCAACAAAATTTTTGCGAAGCTTGGCAGCGATTACAAAAAGCCGGACGCCACAACGGTGATCTCGCGGGAAAACTTCCGGCAGATCGTCTGGCCGCTGCCGGTGAGCGATCTGCTTTATGTCGGCCGCGCGGCAAGCGAGACGCTGCGCCGTATCGGGATCACGACGATCGGCGAGCTTGCCCATGCCGACCGAAAAAGCCTGGAGCTTGCGCTGGGTAAGCTGGGAGATCAGCTGCTGACCTACGCAAACGGCGAGGACGAAAGCCCGGTGCGCCGGAGCGATGAAAAGCGCGAGATCAAATCGGTGGGCAACGGAATGACGTTTCCCACCGATTTACGAACCGAAGAGGAGATCCGTCCCTGTGTGCTGGCGCTGGCAGACTCGGTCGCGACCAGACTCCGGCGTCATGGCCTGCGGGGAAGAGTGGTGCAGGTTACCGTCCGCACGGCGGATTTCCGGGATATTCAGCGTCAGCGGCTGCTGGAGACGCCGACCTGCATTGCGCAGGAGATTGCCGCGCAGGCGATGGAGCTGATCCGGCTGGCAAGAAAACACAGCGAGCCGCTGCGCATGATCACGGTGACGGCTGCTTCCGTGACGGACAGCGACTGCGGCGAGCAGCTGAATCTTTTTGAAGCGGGCCGGCCGGAGCGCAGAGAAAAGCAGGAACGCGCGGAACGGGCCATGGATCAGATCCGGAAAAAATACGGAACTGAAGCGGTCTCCTTCGGCGCAGAGCTGGGAAGAGCGCCTGCGGAGGAAAAGCACAGCGGAGACGGTTTGGAAGAATAATTTTTTTTTGCAGAACAGAACAACAAAAGATTCGGTTTTTCGGATAATTTTTTAAAGAAAAACAATTCTTTTTCGTTTTATATTGTGTTATAATATTTTCAGGGAAGTTCTTTCCCGTTTCAGCGAAAGGATGAAGAGATACGAAACCGGCATTCGACAAAAAAGCAGGTCTTGCAGCGCTTGTTCTGCTGCTGTTCACGATGCTTGTGCAGTTGGGTCTGATCGGTGCGGCGCCGCAAGCTTCCGCCTATATTTTTGGTTTTCCGTTTCCGTTTATTACGCTGACGGTACCGGGAGCGGAACAGAGTCTGGCGTTTTTTGCTGTTCTGGGACAAACCGTTACAAGCTGGGCGTTGTATCCGATCTCGCTTCTGGTCGATCTGGGTATTTTGTTCCTTTTGTATTTTCTGATTGCCGCAGTGGTGCTGCCGCTGCTGCATCGGAAATGATTTGACGCATGCGAGGGTGTATGCAGAAAGGAAGATTGGGGTATGGCAGAGGAAATGACGATGGATGAGATCCGCAACCGGGTAGAGGGCGTGATCGGCAAACTGAGAGAAAACCATATGCTGGGTTATTTTGTGGAAAAGAAAGAGGACGTTCCGGCGATGGTCGCCTCGCTGATGAAAGACGGCGAAACGGTCGCGGTCGGCGGGTCGGAGACGCTGAAGCAGTGCGGTGTGCTGGAGCTGCTGCGCAGCGGCAACTATCATTTTTTGGACCGCTACCGCGAGGGCCTGAGCGCAGAGGAGCTTGACAGGGTCTTTGTGGAATCGTTCGGCGCGGATACTTATCTTTGCAGCTGCAACGCCGTTACGGAAAAAGGCGTTCTCTATAACGTGGACGGAAACTCCAACCGGGTCGCGGCAATTCTTTACGGGCCGAAATCCGTGATCATGGTCGTCGGTTACCAGAAGATCGTCAAGGATCTGGACGATGCCGTGAGCCGCGTCCGCACCGTGACCGCGCCGCTGAACTGCCGCCGGCTGGACTGCCATACATATTGCAGCGAGACCGGAAAATGCATTGAGCTGGGCAACGAAATTTCTTCCGGCTGCCGGACGGATGACCGGATCTGCAGCAATTTTGTCATCAGCTCCAAGCAGCGTCAGAAAAACCGGATCAAAGTGATTTTTGTCGGAGAAGAAGTCGGCTATTGACAGGCTGCCGTTACAAATGAATGATCCCGCCGAGGGTCCTTTTTCAAGGATCTGCGGCGGGATTTTTGTCGTTCAGTTCAGTTTCCGGCGGGAGATCACTTCCACGGCGACGCCGAGAATCTTGGCGTATCCGTTGTCAAAGTCGCTGCATTTGACCAGAATCGGCTCGTATTTGCTGTTTTCGGGCATCAGGAGAACCGTGTCGCCGACGCGTTTGTAGCGCTTCAGGGTGGCGCTGTCTCCGTTGACCAGACAGGCGACGATCTGCCCGCTTTCGGTGCAGTCCTGCTTATGGATCAGAACGAGCGAGCCGTCCGGAATCCCGGCGCCAATCATGCTGTCGCCGCGCACGGAAAGGTAAAAATACTCCTCCGGATTTTTGATCCCCTCGGCGGGTTCATAGCCGATGATGTTCTCCTGCGCAAGAATGGGCTGACCGGCGGCGATGCTTCCGTAAACCGGAATTCTGGGGATCTCTTCGACCGGCATGCAGTTGGACGGCATCTGCTGCCGCTGTTCCAACCGGCCGACGGCAGCCCCGCCGAGCAGAAAATCCACGGAAACGCCGAAAATTTCGGCAAGCCGGAGCAGCGTCTGGTAAGGTGCCTCGCGCTTGCCAAGCTCGTAATTGCTGTAGGTCTGCCGGCTGATCCCGAGCCGGCCGGCGATCTGCTGCTGAGAAAAGCCGCGGCTGCGGCGCAGATCCCGGAGAGCTTTCATATCGACCACATCCTTTGTATCATTTCAGAGGAGAGAAGATGAATCTCCAACCATAGTATAGCAACAAAATGTTTCGTTTGCAAGGGGAAAATAAAAATAGCAACAAAAAGTTGACAAAATCAAATTTCCGTGTTATGATACGCAACATAACGAAGCGACAGACACAGGATTCTGAGAACAAATTATTTTTTTACACAAAAACGCAACAAAATGAAGCGCCTTCGGAGCCATGATTGTCAGGGCAGCAGAAGAGAATAACGGGAACGGCCGTTTGATAGGTGATTTAAAATCACAAATTGGACCGCTGCAGTTGTTCTTTCGGAAAAAAGGGTGCGGAATTTCGGCGTTTTTATGATTATAACAGAAAATCAGTCCGGATTTCAGGACAGAAACGGAGGAATGGAATTGGGAAGAAAACGAAAGGAACGGCCGGTTCGGCCGCATGAGACGAGGCCGTTTACGCAGGACACCGTTTTTTTTGCAAGGCTCTGGTATCTTGGACGCTGCGGCGGCTGCAAAGCGCTGCGAACGCTGAGCGTCCGGCAGATCGCAAAGCTGCTGCATCGCTCTCCGCAGAATATCAGGGAGGCGATCGGCGAAGAGTGGCTGCGGCCGGAGGATCGATGCTGATCCGTGGAATGCGGCACATTTGTCTGGAAGGAGCGGCGGAACATGTATATCGGCTTTGGGATCAACAAAGGAATCCGCGTGCCGGACGAAGCGGCGCTGGAATATGTCCGGCAGCATCTGCAGCAGCTGACGCCGCAGGAGCAGAAGGAGCTGATCGAATGGTTTTTTTCCGGCTCGTTTGTATACCGGGCCGGGGAAGACGGCAGCCCATGACCGAAAAAAGCGCAGAAGGGAGGTGAGCAAGTGGCGTTTGATAAAAACGACCTGCACGCCGCGGCCGCCGGATTGCTTGGCAGCCGGGTGCGGCCGGAGATCGTGAAAAATCCGGAGCTGGCGTATCAGATCTGCGCCGGGCTGCGGAAGGGGAAGCCCGCCCGCGACGGAACGATCACCATGGCGCAGGCAATCGTTCTGGCGCTCGGTATCCGCGCGCTGGAAGGCGAAAAGGGCGCGGCAGAGTTTCTGGAAAAGCTTTCGCAGCCGCTGCGGGAGGAGCCGCCCCCGGAAGACGTTCTGGTGCGCATCGCAATGGACGGCCCGGAACAGGCGTGATCTGTCCCTGACAGAAAGGAGAGGTTCTGAATTTGCGGAATGCGGCAAAGCGCAGGCTGCGCAGCGTGACGGTACAGGTAGACCCCGGCACGGTCAATGCGGTTTACCGGCCGCTGCTGGACTGCAAAAAACGGTATCTGGTGCTTTACGGCGGCGCAGGCAGCGGCAAGAGCTATTTTCTGGCGCAGCGGTATCTGCTGCGGCTGCTTTCCGGCGGGCACAATCTTCTCGTCGTCCGAAAGGTCGCGCGCACCAACAGAGATTCCACATTTGCGCTGTTCCGTCAGGTGATCGCGCAGTGGCAGCTGGAAGAATTTTTTTCCGTCCGGGAAAGCGACTGCCGGATCCGCTGTGTGCTCAACGGGTACAGCATCCTGTTTGCCGGGTTGGACGATGTTGAAAAACTGAAATCGGTCACATGTGAAAACGGCGTGCTGACCGATATCTGGATCGAAGAGGCAAGCGAGATCGCCGAGAGTGATTTCAATCAGCTGGACGTCCGCCTGCGCGGCGGAACGGCGGAAAAGCAGATCTGTCTCAGCTTCAATCCGATCAGCGCAAACCATTGGCTGAAACGCCGTTTTTTCGACCGGCAGGAAGAAAACGCCGCCGTTCTGCACACCACCTATCGCGACAACGCCTTTCTGGACGAGGGCTACCGCGCACTGTTGGAAAGCTACCGCAGCAGCGATCCGTATTATTATGATGTCTATTGCCTGGGGCAGTGGGGAGTGTTCGGCAAAACCGTGTTCGATGCGCACGCGGTCAACCGGAGGCTTTCCGAACTGAAGGAGCCTTTGAAGCGCGGCCGGTTTGCCTTTTCCGTGCGGTTTGATCCGCAGGCGCAGCAGCAGCGCATTGACGACGGCGCGATCCGCTGGGAGGATGCGCCGGACGGAGAGATCGCGATCTATTTCCCGCCGGAACAGAATGTGCCGTATGTGATCGGCGCCGATACAGCGGGCGAAGGCAGCGATTTTTTTGCCGCGCAGGTGCTCGATAACCGCACCGGCGCGCAGACAGCCGTTCTGCACAGTGCGTT
The DNA here is from genome assembly GCA_029008595.1 of Bacillota bacterium. Taxonomy (GTDB): domain Bacteria; phylum Bacillota; class Clostridia; order Oscillospirales; family Acutalibacteraceae; genus CAKXIK01. The sequence continues at coordinate 14,726 of JAQXJH010000056.1, read as the reverse complement.
TGATGAGGATGTTTTTGCGCAGCAGCTCTACTGTCTCGGCCAATATTACAACCGGGCGCTGGTCGGGATCGAAGCCAACTTCAGCTCTTACCCGATCCGCGAGCTGGAGCGGCTGGGGTACGAGCATCAGGCGGTGCGCATCACGGAGGATAATTTTACCCATGCGCCGAAGAAATCGTTCGGCGTGCGCACAACGGCGCAGACAAGGCCGGTGATGCTCGCCGGGCTGGTGCGGGAGGTGCGCGAGCGGCCGGAGCTGCTGGCGGACCGCGCAACGCTGTTGGAGCTGCTGACCTTTGTGCGCAATGAGCGGGGCAGACCGGAAGCGCAGAGCGGATCTCACGACGATCTTGTGATGGCGCTGGCCATTGCGCATTACATCCGTCCGCAGCAGGAGACCGAAGCGCGGGCAGCTCCGGAGGAACGCCGTTTGCTGCCCCCGGAGCTGCAGACAGAGCCGGATACGGCGGGAAACGGGGTGATGGAATGGTAAAGAGATGGATCCTGCATTGGCTCGGCATCGAAGAGATCCAGAAAAGACTGACGATGCTGGAGCAGGCCGCAGAACCGGAAAACGCCGGAAGGCTGGCGGTTCCCGCCGATGTGATCGGCGAATGGCTGAAATAACGCGTTCTGCGTCAGAAAGGAGGAAGAAATCTTGACGAACACAGAACTCTGGCAGGAGTATGAAGACGGGCTGATGTTTCAGCGGAAAATGGGATTTGCGGAGGATTTTCCGCGGTATGTCCGCTTCAAGGAGGGCATTCAGTGGGCGGCACCGACGCCGCGCACCAGAAATCTGCCGCGGCCGGTTTTCAACATCATTGAAATGTTTATCAGGAACAAACGCGCGGCGGTGCTGAACCAGCCGATCAGCATGACGTTTTCCCCGGCGGAAAGCGCAGCGGGAGAAGCCGGGCAGCGGGCCGAACAGAATGCGCGCGATATGACCGATTATGCCAGGCTGCTCTGGAACCGGCTGGGGCAGGATGCTTTGAACAGCGAGCTGATCGACGATGCGGCAACGCTGGGCACCGGGATCCTGCATTATTATTACGACGACAGCGCCGGCGCGGCAGGCAGCGGCCCCTGCCTCGGCGAAATCCGCGGCGAGAGCATTGATCCGCTCAACGTTTTTTTCGCCGATCCGCAGCTTTGCGATCTGCAGAAGCAGGAATATGTGCTGATCGCTTCCCGGCGCCGCGTGCGGGAGGTGCGTGCGCTGGCGCAGCGGCTCGGCTGCAGCAGAGCAATTTTGGCCGCTATCGTGCCGGACACGGCGGAGGCTGACGGCTACGGCACGGAACCGGACGACGGCAGAGAATTCTGCACGGTGCTGACAAAATATTACCGAAAAAATGGCGAAGTCTGCTTTGACCGCGCGACCCGTTCGGCAGAACTGGCACGCGGACAGCGTCTGACCCCGCAGGGAGGCCGCCCGGTTACCCTGTATCCGTTGGTGGTGATGGCCTGGAAGCGCCGCAAAAGTGCATCTTCGGGATCGGAGAGGCAGAAGGGCTGATCCCGAATCAGAAGGCCATCAATTTCAATCTTGCCATGATGCTGCTCAGCGTTCAGCAGACGGCATGGCCGAAGCTGCTCAGTACGCCGGGCGCGATCCGACAGCCGGTGACGAACGAGCCGGGCGAGCATCTGATCGATTACAGCGCAGGCGGCGGCGGGATCCGCTACCTTGCGCCGCCGGAATTCAGCGCAGCGGCGGTGGGGCTGAGCAATACGATTCTGGAGCTCAGCCGTTCCATTGCCGGTGTTTCCGACGTGACCACGGGCGAAATTGCCCGCGGAAGTCTTGCCGCTTCGGCGATCATTGCGCTGCAGAATCAGGCAAAAACGCCGATCGTGGAGATTCAGCACCGCTACTGGGAGATCATCCGGCAGATCGGACGCATCTGGGCGCAGCTGATCGGCGCATATTACACGCTCAGCCGCCCGATGACCGTTACAGAGGAAGGAAAACGGTCAACGCGCCTTTTCTGCGGAAAATGCTGCCGGGAAACAGAATTTGATCTGCGCGTGGATGTCGGAGCCTCCAGCGAATACGGCGAAGCGCTCAGTCAGGCGACACTGGACAACTTTTTGCAGAACGGGTATATCACCGTTGACCAGTATATTGAGCTTGCACCGGACAATGTGGTTCCGTTCCGCGAACGGCTGCGGCAGATGCGCGCCGGGCAGAGCGAACAGAAAGCTGCGCCGGAAGAAAAGGACAGAAAGGGGGAAAACGGATGAATTGCAGCACCTGCGGCAACGAAATGGCGATCGTGGGGAGCCGGATCGCGGTGGAAGGGGATACTTCTCCGGCGGAGGAGACCAGAGTGTTCCGCGTTCTGCAGTTTGCCTGCCGGAACCCGCATTGCGCGGCGCACGGAAAAACCGAAGAAGAGCGCATTCTGATCAGCGGAGGGGAGGTGAAGGGCTGATCGGATCCAAACGCCGCTGCAGGCGCCGGGCCTGCAGCACAGAAAAGAGAAAGGAGCGTATGTATGAACAAAAGCTGTAACAGCAAACCGGAAGAAGAATTGACCGGCACGGGGCAGCAGACGGAAAACGCGCCGTCAGCGCCGGAGAAACCTGCGGCACCTCCGCAGCAGACGGCAGAGGAAGCAGAACTGTTGGCGGAGCTTGACGCTCTGCGCCGCGAAAAACGCGACCGCGAGCTTTGTGAAGACGAATCGCTGGGGGAGATCTACCGTTCGCTGCGCGAAGAGGTTTGGGGCCTGACCGAATTTGCACAGCAGAAAGGGACGCCGATCGATCCCGAGGACGCCTTCCATGCGCTGTTGGTGCAGAATTTTGCCGGGCTGATCGCACAGGCAGAGCGGCGGGGTGAGGAACGCGCGCTGCAGCACCTGGCGCAGATCTCCGCCGCAAGCCCGATGGCGCTCGCCGGAAGCGGGACGCGCGGCCCGGAGGATTACGGGAAAATGGACGATGCGGCGTTTGACCGGCTGGTCAAACGGGCGCTGCGCGGGGAACTGCGCAGCGGCGGCAGCCTTTGAACAACAGAGAGGAGAATTTGAAATATGGCAGACACAACAAACACCGTCGGAACGGTAAGCGCCGAAAATAAAACGTTTTATGAAAAAGCCCTGCTGCGCCGCCTGACACCGGAGCTGGTTTTTGCCAGATACGGCCAGTGCAAAAGCGCGCCGAAGCACGAGGGAACCACGATCGATTTCCGCCGCTTCAATGCCATTGCGCCGAAAACGCAGCCACTGACCGAGGGCGTTACCCCGGACGGCAGCGCGCTCAGCGTTACCTCGGTCACTGCGGCGGTTTCTCAGTACGGCGATTTTGTCCGCATCAGCGATGTGCTCGACATGACGGGCATCGATCCGGTGATTACCGAAATGGCGCAGGTGCTCGGCGAATCCGCAGGGCTGACGATCGATACCGTTGTGCGCGATACCGTCGTGGCAGGAACTTCGGTGCAGTATGCAAACGGAAAAACCAGCCGTCAGGCGGTGACGGCGGGCGATGTGCTCACTGCGGCCGAGATCCGCAAGGCAGTCCGGACGCTGCGCCGCAACAATGCGAAACCGCTGGAAAACGGCTATTTTATCGGCATCGTCGATCCGGAAACGGCTTATGATCTGATGAGCGACAGCCTCTGGCAGGACATTTCAAAGTATAACGGCGGTCAGGCGATCATGGAGGGCGAGATCGGCAAGCTGTGCGGCGTCCGATTTGTGGAAAGCTCCAACGGCGCGACCGTCTCCAACGGCGCGGCTTCGCCGGTTACGCTGCACCAGACGATGATCATCGGCGCGGATGCCTACGGCGTGGTAGACATTGCAGGAACCTCGCGCCCGCAGATGATCATCAAGGGCGTGGAGTCCGGCGGTACGGCCGATCCGCTCAACCAGCGCAGCACGGTCGGCTGGAAGGCGCTGTTTACGGCGGTTCGCCTGCAGGAGCTTGCAATGATCCGCATTGAGCACGCTGTGACCGCCTGAGCGTAACAGAGCAATGATGGATGCGGGAGAAGCTCCCGGGGGATCGTGGGTGGGAATTTACATTCAGAAAGGGAGAAAATCAGATGGAAACGGAAAAAAAGCTTCTTGACCCCGAAACGGAAAAACGGCAAAGGCGCTGGCGGCTCAGCCAAAGGTCCGCGTGCGCATCCCGAAAAACGAGTTGAACGAGGACGATCGCGTGGTGCCGGTCAGCATCAACGGATACAATTATTTCATCAACCGCGGAGAAAGCGTCGAGGTGCCGAAGACCGTTGCGGAGCTGCTGGAGGGCGCCGGATATATTTAACCGCCGGTTTGCGAAAGGGAGGAGACGCCGATGACAAAAGGAGAGGCGAAGGCGGCTGCGCTGCGCTGGCTGGACGAGGCAACGGTCGGCGGACGGGATGCCGGCAGCGACGAGCTGGCGGATTACAGAAACCGGATGGATACGCTGCTGAACGGCGCGGTGCATCAGCTGGCGGTGCAGTTTCCGCTGGAAACGGTCTGGGAAACGGAAGCGGCGGCGGAAATTACCCTGCCGGAAAACTTTTATGCGCTGGAAACGGTACTTTGCCGCGGTTCGGACGGAAACTGGAAGGAATGCTCTGCAGCGCGCCGGGTGGGGCAAAAGACCTTTCTGCTGCCGGAAAACGCAGCGGGCGTTCTGCGCTTTTACTATGAGCGGCTGCCGCGGAGCATTGCGCCGGATGCGGAAGACGATACCGTGCTGGACATTGCTCCCGGAACGGAAGACCTTCTTGCGCTGCGCCTTGCGGTCGACGCAGCGGCAGGAATGGAAGAAAAACCGGCGGTCTATGCAAGGCTGAACGCGCGCTTTCAGTCCGACGCGCTGGAGAGGATGACGCAGCAGGATCACCGGCAGGCCGGGATCGAAACGCTGTACGGAGGGCTGGTGTAAGCATGGCACAGAAAAAAATCCTGCAGCTGCAGAGGCTCTGCGGAACCGATCTGAGCCACAGCGCATCGGATGTGGCGCTGCAGCGTTCACCCGATTGCCCGAACATGATGCGCAGCGTGCCCGGCAAGGTGCGCAAACGCATGGGGTATTATTCCGCAGGAGTCTATGACGGCAGGATCAACGGACGGTACCGGATCGGCGAAAGTGAAGTGATCCACGCGGGAACAAAGCTGTATATTGACGGCGTTGTGCGCTGTTCCTCCATGAACGACGCGCGCAGCAGCGGGTTCTGCTTCGGCTCGCGTCTTTATCTGCTCGACGGTGCGGATTATCTTGCCGTGGAAGGCAGCACGGTCACGCTGGTAAAAGATCTGGCAAAAATTCCGCAGGTGACGGTTTCGCGCAATCCGGACGGAACCGGCGGCAGCGTGCTGGAAAGCGTCAATCTTCTGTCGGACGGATGGACAGACGGATTTTACGGCAGCGAAACGGAGAAAACGTACCAGCTGAGCTTTGCCGGACTGAGCAGCGCCGCTGTGAGCGCCCGTGTGCTGGAAAGCGACGGCGTGACCACCCGCACGGTGGAAGAGGGGAGCGGTCTTTCGGTGAACCGGGCGACCGGTGTGGTAACGTTTGCCGCCGCTCCGGGAAAATCGCCGGCAGAAGGAAAGGATAACGTCTGGATCACCGCCTTCCGCGACCGCAGCGAACAGCGGAAACGGATCGTGAAAAGCGACGTCTGCACCACCTACGGAGAAGCAGGCAGCGGCGCGCGCGTCTTTGTAACGGGCTGCCCTGATTACCCGAACCGCGATTTCTGGAGCGAGGCGGATGATCCGACGAATTTTCCGGATATCAATTATTCGGTGCTGGGACAGGACAGCGCGAGGATCGTCGGCTACAGCATTCTCGGCGACAGCATTGCCGCCCACAAAAGCGATGCGGAAGGCAGCATTTATGTGCGCCGCGGCGAGCTGGTCAGCGAAACGGAAAGCGGCGGCCGCACAAGAAGCTCGCTGGTCTTCCGCACCGGCAGCGTGATCACCGGCCGCGGCGCCGTGGCGCCGAAGAGCTTTGCCGTGCTCGGCAGCGAACCGCTGTTTCTGACGGCGCGCGGCGTCTGTGCGCTGACGCCGTCCGATCTGACCGGGGAAAAGTATGAGCAGATCCGTTCTTTTTATGTGAACGACAGGCTGACCGGAGAAGAAGGGCTGGAACAGGCGGCTGCAGTAGTCTACCGCGATTTTTACCTGCTGGCGCTGCCCAGCGGCACCGTTTATCTGCTGGACGGCCAGCAGAAGGATTATGCTGCCGGTGAACCGTACAGCAATTTTCAGTATGAATGCTTCGTCTGGAACGGGATTTTTGCGCGCTGTTTCTGGGTGGACGGCGGCGCGCTGTGCTTCGGTGATGAAAACGGCGGGGTGTTCCGGTTTTACACCGATCCGGAGGATCCGCAAAGCTACTGCGACAGCGGCGTTCCGGTCAAAGCGCATTGGCAGACGCCCGATCTGACCGGCAGCCGGTTCGACCGCCCGAAAACCTTCCGGCGCTGCAGCGTGCGGCTGGCAAGCGCGGTTGCGACCTCGGTGCGCGGCAGTTACCGCAAGCCGGGCGGCGCTTGGATCACCGTGATGGATGCGCCGCGAAAAGCACGGTATCTGAAATTTTCGCGGCTGCAGTTTTCCAAAATGACGTTCGGCTGCGACAGAACGCCGCGTACCCTGAGCGCAAGGCTCGGGATCCACCGCACCGAAAAAGCGGGATTCCGCTTTTCCAACGAGGAACAGGAACCGTTCGGACTGGAGGCGATCGCGTTTGAATATCTGGAATGATCCACGAAAGAAAGGAGAGAAGCCTTATGACGATCAAAAAGCTGCAGACAGCGGATTTTACCGGTAAGGGCGTCAGCGGACTGCCGGATACACCGAATCTTTCCGCGGGAGAGATGCAGGCGAAATTTGATGAACTGGCGAAGGATGTGCTGACGCCGAAGATCAACGAACTGATCGACGGGATCGCTGCCGAAGAAGCGGCACGCGCGCTGCACGAAGCGGCGCAGAACAATCCGCACGCCGTAACAAAGGAACAGGTCGGGCTGGGCAGCGCGGACAACACCGCCGACGCCGAAAAACCGGTCAGCGCCGCACAGGAAGCCCGGATCATGGAAAAATTTGAAGAGGCCAGGGCCGTTGCGCAGGCGCATATTGCAAATTTGCAGAATCCTCACGGGATAACGCCCGACCAGATCGGCGCGGCGACCCCGGAATTCGTGCGAAATCTGGTCGCGACCGCGGGCGGAAACAGCGGAGGGCTGCCGAGCCATTCGCTGCTGGTCAACCGGGACAACCCCGATCAGCACCCCATCGCGGCCATTTCCGGCCTGACCGCGCTGCTGGAGCAGGCGGAGGAACACCGGCAGAACACGCAGAATCCGCACGGGGTCACGGCGCAGCAGTGCATGGCGGTACCGGTTTCGCGCAGGATCAACGGAAAGCCGCTTTCTGAGGATGTGCAGCTTTTGCCGTCCGACCTTGGGATCGTCCTGGAGCGGGGAACCTGGACGCCGACCTTTCTGGGCGGCACGAACGCGGGCAGTCCGTCGTTCACGACGCAGAAAGGCTTTTACGTCCGGATCGGCGATCTGGTGTGGATCAACTGCGACCTTCAGCTTTCGGATCCGGGCGGCTTGTCCGGCGCGGTTTCCGTGAGGGGAATCCCGTTTGTACCGGCGGAGCGGAGCGTGCTGGCTTCCATTTACGATTATGCGAATCTGCTGCCGCTGAATGCACTGATAGAAAAAGAAGGATTTCTGCGGCTGACCTGCTCCAATGCGGCCGGTTCCTGGAGCACGCTGGTCTCGGGAAATATTACGGAAACGTTTCATCTGAATCTTTCGGGCTGCTACGCCATTTAACCGGACAGCCCGCCTTCGGAACAGAAAGGAGCAATCGTCAATGGAAGAAACGGTGATACTGGAGCTGCTGACGCAGAACAGCGTCTCGGTAAAAATTCAGAAAACCATTCTGCAGAACGGAACAACGTACCCCGTCGGGCTGCCGCATCGATGCGCTTATGTAAACAGCGCCGCGGGCAGGCAGCAGCTCCTGCAGCAGGTACCGCAGCCGTACTGCGGCGCGGTGCTGGCCGTCTGGGGAAAGGAGCCTACGGTGGAGGAAACGGAATGAACTACCTCAGGGTCGTACCGGAATGGGCGCCGTATGCGCTGATGAAGGACCGGCGCGGGTTTATCAGCCGCTGCTTCGGGAACGGGCATACGGGCGTCGATTCCGTGGGAAACGAATACGGCAACCGGGTCTGCGCCGTAACAGGCGGAACCGTCGGCCGGGTGTACACAAGCCCGGCGCTCGGAAATGTGGTCGAATACGGGGCCGGAAATATCCGGATTGCGTATTATCATCTGGCAAAGGCTCTGGTCAGAGCGGGCGAAACGGTGCAGGCGGGAAAAACGGCGATCGGTGTGGAAGGTTCGACCGGCAGCCTTGCTTCGGGAAAGCATCTGCACGTCAGCCTGTGGATCGACGGAGTTCTGACCGACCCGGAACCGTATTTATGCGGAAAAAAGCGTTGGCCTGCGGGCGCGGTTCCGGCGCCGCAGGCAGCAGAGGAGGAAACGAAAATGAAATATACGGTCGGTGATGCGATCCGGGTGAACGGAAAAATTGCGCCGAGCGCTTACAGCAAGGAAGGAACGGTGTTTGGCAGCGGGCGAGTTCTGACGATCACCAGAATTTACGAGGGGACAAATTTTCCGTACCAATGCGGGATGACAGGCTTTGTACGGGAAGAGGATATCGTTCCGGCGCAAGGCAGCCAGACCGTCGGCAAAGCGGAATACGACAGGGTCTGCTCGCAGCTTGCCGCCGCTCAGAAAAAGCTGGAAGCCGTTCGGGCGGCGCTCGGCTGAAGCGGGGAGGAACGATCCATGACGCTTGAGATCAGCATTCTGCTGGCGGTGCTCAGCGGCTTTGTCGGTCTGGCCGGCTGGCTCGGCGGGAGGGATAAGCGCATTGCGGGCGACGCCGAGTGGCGCGGTTCGGTCAACGCAAAGCTGGATGTGATCGTTGGGATCCGGAAGGATCTCGACCAGATCACGGCGGCGCTTGCCGGCTCTGCCGAACGGCTTGCAAAGCTGGAATCCGGCTATGCACAGCTGCAGCAGCGCGTTGCGGAGCTTTCCGACGGAATGAAATGAGGCCGCGGAAGAGAAAATCGGGCAAAGCCCATGCTCTGCCCGGGGCGGTTTACGGTTTATCGAAAGGAGCGGGGTGCGCAATGGAATTGTTTTTTCTGTTTCTGGTCATGGCAATGATTGTGGAAGGGCTTGTGGAATATGCAAAAACGGTGATCGCGATGCAGGATAAAAAGGCGGCCGTTATTCAGCTTTCGGCGCTGTCGGTATCGGTTTTGCTGTGTCTGCTTTCCGGCGCGGATGTTCTGGCGCCGTTGGGGGTAACGTTCCGCGTGCCGCATGCCGGAGAAATTCTGACCGGCGTATTTGCAAGCCGCGGGGCAAATTATGCAAGTGATCTGATCGGAAAGCTGAACGCGGCCGGAAGCGGAAGATCGGAGACTCAGCCGAAGCCGTGACGGGAAAGTCCGGCACGAAGAGCGATCCGGCAGAAAGGAAAGAAAAAATGACAGCATATGAGGATGCACTGAAAAAGCAGTATGAGCAGCAGCTGCAGGCCGGCAGAGATGCGACAGAAGGCTCGGTCCGTCAGGCGGAAAGCGCGCTGGCGCAATATGCGCAGCAGCGGGAAAACGGCGCCAGACAGGCATATGTCCGCATGAAGCAGGCGGAAGCCGAACTGAAGGGCCGTCTGGCGGAAAGCGGAATCAACGGCGGCGAAAGCGAAACGGCTCAGCTGAGGCTGAAAACGCAGTACGGCAGCGAAATTTCCGCGCTGAACGCCGCTTATCAGAGCTCTGCGGAACAGGTGCGGCAGCAGGTAAACGCTCTGCGCCTGCAGGGGCAAAAGCAGGAGGCAGAGATGCGCGCGGAATATTACGCAAAGCTGGCGCAGATGAGCCTGCAGCTGCAGAAGGCAGAGCTTGCGGCAAAAGCGCAGGCAGCCGGAACGGCAGCGAAAGCTCCGGCAGCAGACGCCGGAAAAGAAACCGTGCAGGAAAAAATCGCGCAGAGCAAGGAAAAATCCGCAAAAAAAGCAGCGGAAAAAAGGAAGGCTTCCGTCGCGGCTTACGTTACGGTAGACGGCGTAAGAATGACGCAGCAGGAACTGGAGCAAAGGCTGGAAAGCGGCGCCGTGGAGCAGGACGATCGGGGAAATTACCGCTTTTCCTATCAAAGATACCCCTATTGGCGGCATATGGCGGCACAATAAAGCCCAATCCGGCAGACAAAGAAACACAAAAGCAGAAAGCACCCTCTGCTGCAGGATCAGAACTGCAGCGGAGGGTGCTTTGCGCTTTGGAAAACGTATAAAAACGGGGATCAGATGCAGCGGGCGCCGGAACCGTCAGGCTTTGTCGCTGTCGTCAAACGGATCGCCGCACTGCGGACAGAACTTGGGCGGATTTTTCGGGTCCTCGGGTTCCCAGCCGCATTTGTCGCAGCGATAGGTGGGAACGCCGTCCGGCTTCTTTTTGCCGCATTCCATGCAGAACTTGCCCTTGTTCAGGGTGCCGCATTCGCAGGTCCATCCGTTTTCATCGGCAGGCTTCGGTTTGCCGCATTCCATGCAGAATTTACCGGTGTTTCCGGTTTTGCCGCAGGCGCATACCCAGCTGTTTTCAGCAGCTGGGGCAGCCGGAGCTGCGGGCTGCTGACCGTTGTTCATGCCAAAAAACTGTGCTGCATTTGCACCGCCGGCCTGTTGGGCAAAGCCCATGCCCATAAACCCGGTCATCGCACCGGCGCTGTTGCCTGCGGCGGTTTCCATGGCGTTGGCCTGCGCCGTTCCAAGGCGTGCGCCCATCATCTGAGCATTGGTGTACACGCGCGATTCCTGGAAGGCGGCGATCTTCTTGGCGCTTGCGTCGTCCGGCTTGACCGAGGCAACGGCAAATGCCTGAATGGAAATTCCGCGTTTTTCTACCCAGTTGGCGGTCAGCTCCTTGTTCAGTTCGTCGCAGATGTCTGCGGTGAAGAGCGGAAGCTGGTCATAGGGGATCTTTTTCAGCGCAACGCGGCCGAGCGCAGGCTGAATGGCATTCTGAACCTCGGCCTTGAGCTGGCTGTCGATCTTGTCGCGCGTATACTGATATTCCACATTGCCGCACACATTGGCATAAAACATCAGCGGGTCGGTGATCTTATAGGAATATTCGCCGTAAGCGCTCAGCTTCATGGAAAAATTGAATTCGCTGTCGCGGAACGGAACGTCGCCGACACCCCATTTGTTGCCCACGATCTCTTTGGTGTTGATGTAATAAACGTACTGCTGCGAAAGAACCTGGCCGCCGGCGGTAAACCGTTTGCCGACCTGTTTGAAGCTTTCGGCCAGCCCTTTGAAGCCGCCGCTGAGCATGGAAGGCTGCGTGCCGGTCTGATAGGTGTATTGCCCCGGCTCGGCGCAGAAATCGACGACCTTACCGTTTTCAACGATCATCATGAACTGGCCGTCGGCCACGTCCACCCGGGAGCCGTCGCTGATGACATTGCTGCCGCTTTTGGTGTTGGAACTGCCGGAGGCGATGTATTTTTCACCCTTCTGGCAGATGACATTGACGGGCAGCGCGTCGCACTTGATATAGTCCACCCACTGGTCGGCCAGCACGTTTTTGCCCGCGTTGATGATTGCTTTGATAAGTCCCATGATCTACAACTCCTTTTCAGAATAATTGCCGTATGGATTCAGAGAACCGCCAGATTGGTAAAATGCCAGGTCTGGCGGATGATCTCGGCCAGACCGGTGCCGCAGTAAGCGCAAAGCTTGCTGCCGAGCGAGGAGACCGGCGCGCCGCAATGAGGGCAACGCAGCTGCTGCGCCTGCTCTTCGCCTTCCGCCAACAGGTAATGGGTATAGGCCAGCTCATACTTTGCCTGATGCTTGCGTTCGTTTTCGTCCAGATATTCAAAGGCCGTCTGGAACAGGATCGTGCAGTCGTGTCCGTTTTTCAGATAGCGCGCCATGGTGGTGTTGTGAAACTTCAGCCGGTCGAACGCCGGGCGCTTTTTTGCTTTGCGCGCGTCCTCGGCGCGGCTTTGTGCCAGCGCGGCAAGCTTGCCGGGATACCGTTCACAAAAACCGGCGGTGTCGCCGCTTTCCACCGCGGCAAGAAACTCGGTCACGCAGTGTTCCACATAGCTTTTGGCCAGCGGAAGATCAAAATCCGGGAAATCGCGCATCACGCGGTCGGCGTAAAGGGCATCGCCGCCGGAAAGCGAACGCGGTGTATCGTCGGCTTCCTTCTGCGCTCGGCTGAGCCCCTGCAGAATATCCGGTGTGCCGAACGCCTGACTGCTGAACCGGCGGATCTTTTCGCGAAGAACCGCAAACAGGATCAGTCCGAGCAGCACCACGCCGAGCAGGACAGCGAGAAAAACCAGCCATCCGTTCATCGCATCATCCTCCTTTTGTGCCGCCGGGTCTTATGCCTGAGGGTCGCTGTTTTGCTGATCCAGCAGAATAACGCCGCGTTCATCAAGAACGGTGTTGGGACGGACGCAATCCAGCGAAGAAAGCACCCAGTCGTGCTCGCCGGTCGTGATGATAAAGTCGCAGTATTCGCAGCGTCCTGCGCTGGTAACGGAAACCGGCGCGCCGCAGTGCGGGCAGGAAACGGTGCTGTGGTTGCTTTTTGCGGGATCGGTTTTGACGCCGGTTTTCCGCATATAGGTCAGCAGATAATTGAGGAAGTAGTCGCGGTTGGGGTCTCCCTTTACCACGTTCTGTGTTTTTTCATCGATGATGTAATCCGACATGCGGGTTTCCATGTACACGGTCAGATATTCATACTGCGCGTCGCGCTGGTAGCGGTGCAGATAAGCCTGGCGCACATTGACGCGGCCGATAATATTGATGCGGCCGGTGTTGATATACTCCTGCAGCTGCATTTCGTGCTGACGGAACAGCTCTTCCTTTTCAAACGGACGGATCCGCGCCCAATCGCGCTCGGTCCACGCCTGCTGGAGCGTAATGAATACCTCGTTGCCCCAATTGATAAAGGCGTCCCGGCTGAAGTTCGGGTCGATCACCTGAATCGCGGGTACGATCTCAGCCTCGTGATTGCCGGGAACCGATGCAGGACGGGCCGGTGCAGAACGGGTCGGCGCAGAAGCATTGCCCCTGCTGCTGTTTTTGCGGGCGCTGATCAGAATAACGGCGGCGATGATGATCACCGCGATGATGATCCCGCCGGGGCTGGAGCTTCCGCTTCCGGAACTGTCGGAATCCCATATGGCGCCGCCCCAGTCGTCTCCGCCGTCCCAGTCGGTTCCGCCGTCCCAGTCGCCTCCGCCGTCGTAGTCATTGTTGTTGCCGACGTCAACCGGCAGAATAGCCGCGGCCGCGCGTGGGCCGATTGCCGGCACAGCGGCGCAGACGGCAGCTGCAAAGAGTAGCACGGCCAGTACCGGTATGGCTGCCAGCGCTGAAAATCTTTTTTTCAAGCTTGTGTCCCCCTGTTCCTGAAGTGATCATCTTTCTGTTATCTTATCGCGTTTTGCAATGCAAGTCTACTCTTTTTTGAAATTTTATTTTTTCCGGCTCTTTTTCTGTTTTTTTTCGCTCCTGCGCCGTGCGGCGGCAGCGGCGGCAGCCTTACGGATTTCGGCAAGCGTCCCGCGCTGCTGAATGGAATCGAGGCGGGGGAATGCGCTGATCAGGCGGCGGGCAGTGAAAACATGCTCTTCCTCCAGTTGCTGCAGACGGCGTTCGGCGTGCTCAATTTCGATCCTTGCGCGCAGCCCTTCCTCACGGAGCTGTTCGGAATTACTTTCCAGAGCGGCTTTCAGCTGCAGGGCAGAAGCCTCCGCCTTGCGCCTGAGGTCGCTGCGCAGCTGGACAATTTGCTGCAGACGACCGTTGAGCGCGAGCACCGAACGAACGGAGACAAAGCAGTCGACGCACAGCAGCGCCGCGATCGCGCCGGAGGAGAAAAACAGCGCAGGCACGGAAAGCGCATGGATGCAGCCGCTGACCCACGGATCCACCACATGGACGGCAAAAACGCAGAGCAGACCGAAAAGCGTGGAATTCAGCAGGCAAATGCGCCCGTGCAGATTGAATTTCCGTTTGGAATAATCCCACCAGGAAAGATGAAACAGCTTTTCCAGCAAAACGGAGGTGAGGTATTCCAGGGCGCTGGTCAGCAGCATGCCGCCGAAAAAGGTGAGCAGAACATGATTGCCGAGCGGCCGCAGCGCGTGAATAACGATGACGGCGCCGAACCCGTAAACAGGGCAGATCGGCCCGTTGAGAAAGCCGCGGTTAATAAATTTGCCGGCCGGAACCGAGCAGTAGACGCATTCGCAGCACCAGCCGAAAAAAGCATAAACGATAAATGTGAGAAACAGCCGGAGAGCGGCTTCCATGCAGACATCTTCCTTTCAGAATTTTTGCGGTTCGGGGTCGTTTCCGGCCCTCCTGAACCGCAGGCGACAGCAATATTATAGCCCAATGACGCAAATACCGTCAAGAGACGGACGGTTTTCCGTGCCTCTGCCGGAAAGCAGAAACCGGCGCGCGGCAAAGAAAAATGCCCCGCAGGAGCGGAGCGTCTGAGAGGAAAGAGCGGGTCTGCGGCGTTCAGGCGCGGCGAAGACCGCGGAACATCCAGGCCGCCAGCCTCATGGCGGGGAGGGTGAGCAGCGCCCAGAGAAGCGAAAACAACGGGCAGATCTG